>NZ_JBFUEY010000009.1:0-358084 GCF_056403715.1 Mesorhizobium sp. P2_F5
TCTCTTGACTATTTTGTATTCTCTTGACTATTTTGTATTGCTCGACGGATTGCCTCTGTCGTTGTGGCGCGGCCGTGTAGAACCTGTCCCATAGCGCATCCTTCCATTCGGAAGAAAATATCGCACCATTAAAGCTCGGGATCAAACACCTAGGATCCATGCCGTGACATCGGCCGCGGAGTGCAGCGGTGCAGAATTCTGGAGCGTAGCAGCGCTTAGAAGTCGCGGCATGGATCCTCGGGTCTGCGCCGCGTCGCTGCGCTCCTTGCTCCGCCCGTGGATGACGAAGAGACGGGCGTTTCCGCCAACCGCCAAAGCATGCGGCCCCTGCCAGCGACCACGCGCCGACTCAGATCCAGCGCCGCACGCGCTTGGCGTAGTCGCGATATTTCTTGCCGAATTTGGCGGCCAGCACCTTCTCCTCGCTTTCGATCGCGACCTTCTGGGTGGCGAAGGCGGCGATCAGCGCCAGCGGCAGGAACCATACGATCCCCGAGACCAAGGCGGCACCGATCAACAGCAGCGTGTTGGCGAGATACATCGGATTGCGCGTGACGCCGAACGGGCCTGACGTCACCAGATGCTCCGGCACGCCGTTGGGGTTCATTGTCGTCTTGGCGCGCGTCATGGCGCGGATGGCGGTGAACCAGAGTGCGGCGACGGCAAACAGCATCACAAAGCCGGCCGCGAACAACAGGTCGCCCAGCAGATCGCCGATCCAGGGCAGGGGATAGAGTAAGCCAAGCACGATGCTGATGGCGATGGCGGCGCAGTAGATCAGCGGCGGCCAAGGGATCAGCCCAGCTTTCGGCAGCCCGGGTTTTGCCGGCCCGGCTTTTGGCAGCTTGTCGGTCATTGTTGCCCTCCCTGCGTCATCGGGCTCTCGTCCGTTTTGGCGGTGCAGATGCCGGCGAGTTCACCGAGATGCGCTTTGAACTCCGGGGTCTGGTCGCCATTGTAGAGCCGGTCGAATGCCGCCTCGCTTTGCAGCGTGTCCAGCATGCACACACAATAGCTGGCGCAGAACTCCGTGTCGCGTTGCTGTTCGCAGGATACCTGGCATTCCTTCAGGAAAACCACTTCCCTTGTTTCGACCGGCGCCGGCGCGATCTGCGAAAACAGCCAGACACAGCCGAACAGCAGTGGCTGGTGGATCAGGTAAAAAGCCAGGCTGTGGCGGCCGATGAAGGTGAATGGCTTGGCCCAGCTTCCTGATGTCAGCGTCGCCAGCCGCGCCAGCAGGCCGGTGGTGGACGCCAGCTTTGCCGCGGCGATGCCGACAAGCACGGCGCCGAACCATGGAAACAGTGGAACATAGTCGTTGGAGCGCGGGTTGATCGCCGACAGGCCGACCCACCACAGCGCCGGGTGGTCGAAGGCTTCGGATCGGAGGTAGATGGGCGCTGCGATCACCACCGCCGCCACGACCAGCGTCAGCAAGGACGGCAGCCGCAGGAACAAAAGGCCAAGCAGGCTGGCCAGCGCGATCTCGTGCAGGATGCCGAAGAAGATGAAGCTGTCCGGCGTGATGAAATACGTGACCGCCGAAATGGCGGCCGCCGCGACAGTGACCATGGCAAAGCGCCTCCAGAAGCCGTTCCAGCGGATCTGCCTGCCATGGGCGAGAAACAGGCTGACGCCGACCAGGAACAGGAAGGTCGAGGCGATGCAGCGGGCATAGATCTTCCACCAGCCGAAGGCGGTGAGGCCGGGGTCGGTGTAGTGGAAATTCTCGAGATCCCAGGTGAGGTGGTAGCTGGCCATGGCGATCAGCGCGATGCCGCGCGCGATGTCGATGGCCGTGATGCGCTTCGGTTGATCCTGAGGGGGTGCGGTATGGATGCTCATGGTCTCGCGATCTGATTCAGCCCCAAAGACGACTATCACGGTTGCACCGGACAAAAGAAGGCCGTGCGGCTGCATCAGGCGGTGCTTTAGGCCAGAGCCGGAAAGCCTTTGACCGAATTCGCTTTTTGCCGGGAAGGCGTCGGTTTCCTGTTACTGGCCAAGGAATTGCCAGCCCAGATTGATGCGCGAATCTGCTTTGGGGAAGCAATGTCCACCCATGTGCGCCATCCGATCTGGCTTCCGGCCTTGCGTCCGGCGGATGCGCGCACCTTTGCCTCGCTCTATGCTGTGGAATCCTTCGCCCGCGCCACGGTATCGAGCGTCATCCCGATCCAGGCCTACGAGATCCTCCACAACGAGCAGATCGTCTCGATCCTCTACACCATCGTGGCGCTGCTCGGCCTGTCGGTGACGCTGTTCATGCCGATGCTGATCCGCCGCTTTGCCCGGCGCTGAGTCTATACCGCCGGCGCCTGCCTGCTTGCCATAGGCTCGCTGTTCTTCGTCACCCACACGCTTGCCGGGCAGCTAGCCGGCATGCTGTGCCGCGTCATGGGGGCGAGCGCGCTGTCGATCACGCTCAACCTCTACATCATGGACCACATCCGCAAGACCGACTTCATGCAGGCCGAATCGCTGCGCATGGCATGGTCGATGCTGGCCTGGACCGGCGGGCCGACGCTCGGCATTTTCCTCTACACACGCTACGGCATCTATGCCGCGCAAGGCGCGGTGGCGGTGTTCGCGCTGGCCTTGCTGGCGTTGTTCTGGACCTACAGGCTGGGCGACAACCAGTCGATCCGGCCAGGCAGGACACGGCCGGCCAATCCGCTCGCCAATGTCGGCCGCTTCGTCGCCCAGCCGAGGCTCAGGCTTGCCTGGCTGATCGCCTTCGGCCGCTCCTGCTTCTGGACGACGTTCTTCGTCTACGGGCCGCTGTTCATGGTCATCACCGGCGAGGGCGAGCTGGCCGGCGGCCTCTTGGTTTCGGCCGGCAATGCGCTGCTGTTCATGGCGATCTTCTGGGGCAAGGCGGGAAAACATTTCGGCGGCCGGCGCACCATGACATTCGCCTATTTCGCCATGTCGGCGACGCTGCTGGCGGCGGGCGCGGTCGGCGCAACCGCGCCGCTGCTCACCGGCTTCTTCCTGCTCTGCGGCGCCTTCTTCACCATCGCGCTCGATGCGCTCGGCTCGACCGCCTTCATGCGCTCGGTCAGGCATTATGAGCGGTCGCAGATGGCTGCGGTCTACCGCACCTATCTCGACTTTTCCGAGCTGACGCCGCCGCTGGTCTATTCCGTGGTGCTGGCGTTTTTCGGCCTGGGTTCGGTTTTTGTCACCCTGGGCTTGCTGGCGGCCGTCTGCGGATTCGTCACGTGGCGCTATCTGCCGAAATCGCTTTGATCAGGATGCCGCATGGTGCTCGCGCACCCAGTTGTGGAAACGGTGCAGGTCGTACTCCTCCGGCATCAGCACACCGGCCTGGTGGCGCATCGAGCGCAGGCCTTTCTGGTTGACCTCGCAGATCGCCGCATCTTCTTCCAGTACCTGGGTGCCGAAGGCGACGACATTGTCGATGTCGGTCTCAGCCAGCGCCTCCGGTGCGAACAGCCATTCGGCGGTGAGCTCGGTTTGTTCGGGGCCGAGCGGCGTCAGCCGCACGGTGCGGACATAGTCGACATGGCCGACGATGAACATTGACGGCAGGCTGGTGGAATAGGTCTGGCCTGCTGCGCGTTCGGCCGGTGTCAGGCCGGAGAAGACCGGGCCATGCGCCTCTCCATCGCGCGACCAGGTCTCGGCACCGGTACGCAGTCCGCCGGAAAACTCCGGCGCGTCATTGTCGGCATGGCGGACCCAGTCGGGGTCGTCGCGCCGACTCATAAGGCCGCGGCCGTAGATCGGCACCAGTCGCGACAGGTCCTTGTGGACGCCGGGGCAGTGCAGGCACTCGTTGAAGTTTTCCCAAAAGATCTTCCAGTTGCAGTTCATCACCTTGCGCAGCACATGGCCTGACACCAGCGTTTCCAGCGGCCAGTTGGCGAGGTCGCCGGATGCCGGATCGAAGGATGCCTGCGCCGAGCCGGCCGCATCCTCCTGCAGGTTGACGAAGACAAAGCCGCGCCACACCGACAGCGCAACGCGGTAGAGCGGATGATCGGCCTTATCGAAACCCTCGGGCAGCGATTTCGAGGGAACGCGCACGAGATCGCCGCGCAGCGAATAGGACCAGGCGTGGTAGGGGCACGTGATGAGCCGCGCCTTCAGCCGGCCTTCGCTTTCCTGGCAAAGCTGCGAGCCGCGATGCCGACAGGTGTTGTGGAAGGCGCGCAGTTCGCCGGTGTCGTCGCGCAGCACGACGATTTCCTGCGTGCCGACGCGGAACGTCCTGAATGCCAAAGGCTGGGCAAGGTCGGTCTCGCGGCAGACGAGCAGCCAGCTTTTGTACCAGATGGCGTCGAGATCGCGCTGGTAAGCCTCGGTATCCCAATAGGCCGAGGACGGCAGCGTCGGCTCGGCCTTCGTCAAGCCGTTATAGGGGTCGTGCTGGCCCGGATTGGGTTGCATGGCTGGCTTCCTCTAGGGATACGTCAGCCGACACCCCGGCAAATCGTTTGTCAATCACGGCTGACATTGCCGGTTGCCGGTGCTGCGCATAATCATGTCCGGACATGGGGATTCGGAAATTGGCCGCACGACAGATGTCGCTTACGCCGGAACTGGTCGCGCGCTGCTGGCGCGAGATCAGGGACCCCGGGCCGGATCCGGACGCGATGCACCTCGATGACAGCGACTACGATTCGCTGCTGGATGAATTGCAGGCTGAGCTCCCCGATAGCGAACCGCTGTGGCTGTTCGGCTACGGCTCGCTGATCTGGAAACCGGAAATCGAGTATATCGAGGACCGCGTTGCGCTGGCACGCGGCTGGCACCGTTCCTTTTGTATGAACATGACGCGCTGGCGGGGCACCAAGGAAAGCCCCGGCTTGATGATGGCGCTCGACAGTGGCGGACAGTGCAAAGGCGTGGCCTTCCGGCTGGCCGACGACAACCGACGACAGCAGCTGGGCCGGCTCTTCCGGCGCGAAGTCACGCTGAAACCGACAAGCTACCGGCCACGCATGCTGAAGCTTGCAAGCGAGGCCGGTCCGCTCAGGGCGCTGGCCTTCGTCATCAACCGCAACGGCCTGACCTATTCCGGCCCGCTCGACGAGGCGAAGGTCGTCGACAGGCTGGCCACATCCTGCGGGCACTGGGGGTCGGGCGCCGACTACCTCTACAACACGGTGAAGAATCTGGAGGAGCGCGGCATTCACGACCGCCATCTGTGGCGGCTGCAGCGACTGGTTGCGGAGCGGATCACCGCCTTGAACCCCTGAGGCCTGAGTGGCGCATTCGCGCTGTTGGCTGCCGGAATTTGGTTTGCCGGATGCGGCTGTTTCAGCCTATAGTCATGCATGTCGTCGGTTCCGTTAGGGACCAAGAGGGAATGCGGTGAGGGCTGACTTGTTGCCCAATGCCGTGGCTGCCCCCGCAACTGTGTGCGGTAGTCCTCTCCAAGCCACTGAGGATTTTTTCTTCGGGAAGGTGGGGAAGGGCGCTGATCCGCGAGCCAGGAGACCTGCCGGCGACAGGGAACTGACTTCGATGCCCTCGGGTGGAGGGCGAAAGGACAAGATATGAATACCGCTTCCGTCTCCCTCGGCGCTTCCGTCTCCTCGCAGTCGCGCTTCATGCAGCTCGTGCTTAGCGCGTTTCTGGGCATTTTCGTCATCGGCGTTGTCGGCTTCTCGCATATCGATGCGGTCCACAATGCCGCGCATGACTATCGCCATTCGATGGCGTTTCCCTGCCACTGACGAGGATCTGACATCATGAACCTGTTTCGCAACGTCGTGTTCGTCGCGGCGATCGCCGGGCTCGTGGCCGGCGTCGTTCTCGCCTGCATGCAGGCCTATGCCACCGTGCCGCTCATCCTGAAGGCGGAAGTCTACGAACAGGCCGGTGGCGGCCATAAGCATGAGCATGCCGCAGCGCCCGCCGCCAACGCTACGGACACCAATGCCATGAGCACCGCCGCGCCGGCGGGAAATGCCATGAGCAGCGCAGCACCCGCACCGGCTGAAACGGCCGCGCCAGCGGAGGACGAAGGCTGGGCGCCGGCCGACGGCTTCGAGCGCTTCGCCTTCAGCGTGCTGGCCAATATCGTCACCGGCATCGGTTTCGCGCTGGTCCTGGTGGCGGTTTCCGAATTCGCCGGCGGCATCGGCAACTGGCGCCAGGGCGTATTCTGGGGTCTGGCCGGCTTTGCCGTGTTCACGCTGGCGCCGGGCCTCGGCCTGCCGCCGGAACTGCCGGCAATGCCGGCGGCCGATCTCATGCCGCGCCAGATCTGGTGGGTGGCAACGGTTGTGGCGACTGCTATTGGCCTTGCCTTGATCGCCTTCCGCACGTCGGCGCCGTTGACTGTCCTAGCCGTCGTCCTGATTGTCGCCCCGCATATTGTCGGCGCGCCGCAGCCGGACAGTTTCGAGACGCCGATCCCGGAAGGCCTGCATCATCAGTTCGTGGTGGCGGTGACGGTGACCAATCTGGTGTTCTGGCTGGTTCTCGGTGCGGTTGTCGGCGTGGTGCGCGGACGTTTCACCGGTACGGCGACCAGCCTGCGCGACAGCTTTGCCTGATCGCAGTTTAACCTTCATCATCGGCGGTGCGCRCTCCGGCAAGAGCGCGCATGCCGAAACCCTGGCGACGGCGCTGCCGCCGCCATGGGCCTATATCGCCACCGCTGAAGCCTATGACGATGAGATGCGTGAGCGTATCGCGCAACACAGGTCGCGGCGCGGCGAGGGGTGGGCGACCATCGATGCGCCACTCGATCTTGTCGGTGCACTGGAAGCCTTGCCCGACGACCAGCCGGCGCTTGTCGATTGCCTGACGCTGTGGCTGACCAATCATATGCTTTCCGACCATGATCTCGAGATGGAATGCCGGCGGCTGGCCGACGTGCTGTCGCGGCCGCGCGGACCGTGGTTCGTGGTCTCCAACGAAGTCGGGCAAGGCATCGTGCCGGACAATGCGCTCGCGCGCCGGTTCCGAGACGCCGCCGGCCGGCTCAACCAGCAGGTCGCGGCAATTGCCGATACGGTGCTACTGATGGTGGCGGGGCTGCCGCTCAAGGTGAAATGATGACCGACATCGACGCAAAGGACGAGGAACGCCACCGCGCCAAGATGGCCAAGCGCAAGGCGGTACAGGATGCCGAGGTCGCGGAAAAGACGGTCGAGAAGGGCCTGTTGATCGTCAACACCGGACCCGGCAAGGGCAAGACCACGGCTGCCTTCGGGCTGGCGCTGCGCATGCTCGGCTACGGCAAGCGCGTCGGCGTCGTCCAGTTCATCAAGGGCAAATGGCACACCGGCGAAAAGGATGCTTTCGCGGCGTTCGGCGACCGCGTCGTCTGGCACACAATGGGCGAGGGGTTCACCTGGGAGACGCAGGATTTGAAGCGCGACATTGCGGCGGCCGAAGCGGCCTGGGCCAAGGCGCTGGAGCTGATTGCCGATCCCTCCATCAGCCTTGTTGTGCTCGACGAACTCAACATTGCGCTGCGCTACGACTACCTCGATCTCGATAAGGTGGTGGCAGCGCTCAAGGCACGGCGCGAAGGCCTGCATGTCGTCGTCACCGGCCGCAATGCCAAGCCGGCGCTGGTCGAGGCGGCCGACCTCGTCACCGAAATGGGCGTGACCAAGCACCATTTTTCCGCGGGCGTGAAGGCGCAGCAGGGGATCGAGTTCTGAGAGTTTTTACCCTCCCCCTTGTGGGGAGGGTCGATCCGCAAAGCGGATCGGGGTGGGGGTTCTCGTAGGGCGCAGTCCCCCACCCCGGCGCTTCGCGCCGACCCTCCCCACAAGGGGGAGGGTGAGGGTGAGGGGGCTCAGAACGTCACCGCGATAAGCACCGCCGACAGGATCCCGAACAGCGCGATCAGCAGATAGTCGGCGACCTGATACAGTTTCAGCGCCCGCCTGATGTCGAGGCTCTCGGCTTCGCGGCGACCGCCTTCGCCCATGAACGCATCCTCGACGACAACGCCGCCATAGGTACGCGGGCCGGCGAGCGCCAGGCCGAGGGCGCCCGCCATCGCCGCCTCCGGCCAGCCGGCATTGGGCGAACGGTGTTTTTTGGCGTCGCGCCGCACCGCTTCCCAGGCGTTGCGGGGATCGGCGCCGTCAACAAGAAACGCGGCGGCAACGATCAGCAGCGCGGTCAGCCGGGAGGCCGGCAGGTTGATCCAGTCGTCGAAAAGCGCCGCCGCGCGGCCGAAGGCCTCATGGCGCGGGGTCCGGTGGCCGATCATCGAATCGGCGGTGTTGGCGGCTTTGTAGGCGACGCCGCCGGCCAGCCCGCAGACCCCGGTCCAGAAGGCGGGGGCGACGATGCCGTCGGAAAAATTCTCGGCCAGGCTTTCGATCGCGGCGCGGCTGACGCCAGCATGGTCGAGCTTTTCGGGATCGCGGCCGACGATGCGGGCAACCGCAATGCGGCCGAGCGCCAGCCCGCCTGTGTCCAGCGCATCGGCCACCGCTTCGACATGCTCGGTAAGGCTCTTCTGCGACAACAGCGACGAGGCCAGAATTGCCGTGACGATCATCCCGGCAGGAAAGAGCTGCCAGAGCAGGAGTTGCACGACAAAGGCAATTGCTGCCGGCACCAGCACGATGACCAGAAGCGCCTGTACGCCCCGGCGGCGACGCGAGGCGTCGGAATCAGTGGCGCGGTTGAGCCTGAGGTCGAGAAAGGATATCAGCCTGCCGAACCAGGTGACAGGATGGCCAACGGCACGAAACAGCCAATCCGGGTAGCCCAGGATGCGTTCGATGACCAGCGACAGGAAAGCGATCAGGATCGACATGAAGCTTTCTGATGGAGCGATTGCTGCGGTGGATCATGGTGGATCCCTTGGCCGGGCGAGCGCGCTCTTCCCTCACGCGCCACAGCCTTTCGTCGATCTCTCGACAGGTATCAATCCGCACTCCTACCCGCTTTTCGAGCTGCCCGCCACCGCTCTGTCACGATTGCCGGAAGCTGGGCGCCTGCATGAGCTGGCCAGGATCGCGGCAGGCGCCTATGGCGCGCCTTCGGCCGAGAATGTGGCGGTGGCCCCAGGTACGCAGATCCTGTTGCCGCGCGTCGCCTCGCTGGTGAGCCCCGGCCGTGCGCTGGTGTTGGGACCGACCTATGCCGAGCACGCCAGGGCCGCTGCGATCGCCGGCCATGCCGTGGCGGAGGTCGACGATGTCGAGGCGCTCGTCGCGGCCGACCTCGCCATCGTCGTCAATCCCAACAACCCCGACGGGCGCGTCGTGTCGCGGGAAAGGCTGCTGCGGCTTGCCGAGACAATGCGCGCCAAGGGCGGGCTGCTGGTCGTCGACGAAGCCTTCATGGATGTCGGCCCGCACGCCGAAAGCCTTGCCGGCGATGTCGGGCAGGGCGGCATCGTCGTGCTGCGCTCGTTCGGCAAGTTCTTCGGCCTTGCCGGCCTGCGGCTCGGCTTCGCGCTTTCCGATGCGTTGACGGTCGAAAGGCTGGAGACCCAATTCGGACCGTGGGCCGTCGCCGGTCCGGCATTGGAGTATGGCATTCGCGCGCTTGCCGACAGCGGCTGGCAGGCTGACATGCGACGCCGGCTGGTTTCGGATGCCGTGCGGCTCGACGCGCTGTTTGCGCGATTCGGCGTTGCTGTCGCCGGCGGCACGACGCTGTTTCGTTATCTTCAGATTCCGAACGCGGCCGGGCTGTTTTCGGCGCTCGGCGAGCGCGGCATCCTGCTCCGGCATTTTTCCGGCCGGCCGCGGGTGCTGCGTGCCGGGCTGCCTGGAAGTCAGGAGGAATGGCGGCGGCTCGAATCGGCGCTTGCCGACTGGCACGCGCGGCGCGACGATGAGCCGAAGGAGATCGCGCTATGATCCATGTCTGTTCGTTGGCCAAGCTCGAGGAGACGGTGGCGAGAAGCGGCGCCGAGCGCGTGCTGTCACTGCTCGCCGCCGGCACCGAGGTGACGCGTCCGGCCTCGATCTCGCGGGAAAACCACCTGCATCTGGTCATGCACGACATTGCGGTGGCGCAAGACGGCATGACCATGCCGGGCGAGGATCACGTGCGCAATCTGCTCGATTTCGCCCGCAAATGGGACCGTGCCAATCCGATGGTCGTGCATTGCTATGCCGGCATCAGTCGCTCGACCGCCTCGGCCTACATCATCGCCGCGGCGCTGGCGCCAAAGCGCGATGAGGCAGAATTGGCGCAGACATTGCGGATGCTTTCGCCCTCGGCGACGCCCAATCCGCGGCTGATCGCCGTCGCTGACACTCTGCTCTCGCGACAAGGCCGCATGATCGAAGCGATTGAGGCGATCGGGCGTGGCGCCGACGCTTTTGAGGGCACGCCTTTCGTTTTGAAGATCGGCGGCTAAGGCGGCCCGCTACGCCAGCCAGTCGGCGAGCTTCGCCTTGCGCACGTCTTTCAGCAGGGTGATGAAACCGTCGGCCTGATGCTCCGCGGTCAGCCGGCCTTTTTCGGCCGTTGCGATCGAGGCGCCGCCGACGACGCCGTTGGGGTTGAGGTCGCTGGCGATCCAGGCGAAGGCGTGCGTTCCGGTTTGGCGCAGCAGCGCAAATTCGGTCTCGGCGCGGGCGACCTTGGAGACGAAATTGTCGGCCTTGCCCATGTCGACCAACTCCGGGCGGAAATGCAGCATCAGCGAGGTCTCGACGTCGCCGCCGTGAATGCCGTGGCGGTCCTCCAGCTCAGTGTACATGCCGGCCGGGCGGCCAAAACGCTGCCAGCTGGTCTTCACCGCCAGCATCCTTTCACGCACGCGCAGCTCACGCGTGACGATGCCCATGATCTCTTCATTGCCGCCGTGCGAGTTGACGACGATCAGCTTTCTTACCCCGGCGCGGGCGATGGACAGGCCAAGCTCGGTCCAGGCATCGACCAGGGTCGTCGCCGGCAAGGTCAGCGTGCCCGGCGCATGCAGATGCTCGTTCGATTTGCCGACCGCCTGGACCGGCAGAATGCGGATGTCGAGATCGCCGGGCAGGCGGGCAATGACCGTCTCCAGCATACCGTTCATGATCGATGTGTCGGTCGACACCGGCAGATGCGGGCCGTGCTGCTCGATCGCTGCCACCGGCAACACAGCGATCGTCGCCTCCGGATCGATCGTGGCGTATTCGGTGGTCCGGTAATCGCCCCACCACATGCGTCTGTTTGCAACCGTCATGTCATGCCTCTTCAAGCGGATGAACCAGACCTAGCGCGGCAATCATTGGCTGTCGATCACCCGGCAGCGATCGCCTCGACCTCGACCTTGAATTCCGGTCGCGCAAAGCCTGACACGATCATCAGTGTCGAGGCGGGCGCGGGGCTGGTAAACAGGCGGTCGCGGACGTCCATATAGGGCCGCAGATGCGCGCGGTCGGTGACGTAGGCGTTGATGCGAACGATGTCCCCTAGTCCCAGGCCGGCCTCGCCGAGGATCGCCGCTATGTTCTGGAAGCACAGTTCGGCCTGTGCGCCGGCATCCTCCGGTATTTGATCATCCGCAGTGATGGCGACCTGACCGGAGCACAGCACCAGACGCTTCCCCGCCGGCACTTCGACACCGTGGCTGTAGCGGGCGAAAGGCGGCTTGATCGACTTCGGGGTGAGGAATCTGAACATGGCAATCTCCGGTTTTGCAGCTAGCCTAGGGCTGGACGGTTGCCCCCTCAAGATGCAGTGCATGTCGCTCGGGCGATTGTGGACAGCCGTCCAAAAAATAGGCACGATGCCTCCCGCACAGCATGACCCGTCCGGTCTTGGCAATGACGTCCGCGTGAAGCAGGCGGTCCGGGCGGTGGCATGTGTCTTGCTTCTTGGACCAATGGTGTCGAGCCCGGCGCGTGACGCTCCGGAGCCAACAAAGGGTGGTGTCGATGTACGGAAGACAGAAGATTTTGGCTGGCGCGCTCGCGCTGCTTGGGGCCAGCACGCTGGGTGCGGCCGCGAACGAGAAAGTCACCTTCGGCACCAACTGGCTGGCCGAGCCCGAGCATGGCGGCTACTATCAGGCTGTCGCCGACGGAACCTATGCCGCATGCGGCCTCGACGTGACGATCTCGCAGGGTGGTCCGCAGGTCAGCGGGCGGCCGCTGCTGCTGGCCGGCAAGCTCGATTTCTACATGGGCGGCAATCTCTTATCGGCCTTCGACGCCGTCCAGCAAGGCATTCCGATGCGCGTCGTCGCGGCCGATTTCCAGAAGGACCCGCAGGTCATCATGTCCCAGCCGGGGCAGGGGCTGGACAAATGGGAAGACCTGAAGAACGCCGACCAGTACATACTCGGCGACGAAGGCGCGCAGACCTTCTTCCAGTGGATGGTCACGGAGCTCGGCTTCGATGCCGCCAAGCGCGTGCCCTACACCTTCAATCCGGCGCCCTTCATCGCCAACAAGAAGTCGATCCAGCAGGGCTATGTCACCTCGGAGCCATTCGCGGTGCAGAAAGCCGGCGGCTTCCTGCCCAACCAGTTCCTGCTCGCCGACTATGGCTGGGAGACCTATGCGACCACCGTCGAGGTCATGCAGGACACGATCGACAAGCGGCCGGAGGTCGTACAGTGCTTCGTCGATGGCTCGGCCAAGGGCTGGTACAACTATCTCTACGGCGACAACAAGGCCGCAAACGACATGATCAAGAAGGACAATCCTGACATGACGGATGAGCAGATCGCCTTCTCGATCGAACAGCTGAAAAAATTCGGCGTGGTCGATTCCGGCGATTCGGAAAAGCTCGGCATCGGCGCCATGACCGACGCACGCATCCAGAGTTTCTACGACAAGATGGTCAAGGCCAAGGTCGCGCAGCCCGGCATCGACATCAAGAAGGCCTATACGCTGGCCTTCATCAACAAGGGCGTCGGGCTCGAGCTGAAGAAGTAATTGTGAGACTGGAGACAATGGCGAAGACTGCCAAAGCGGCATCGGGTGAAGGCCCGATGCTTCTGGCGCTGCGCCATGTCGGCAAAGTCTTTTCCAACGGCGTCACGGCGTTGAGCGATGTCGACCTGACCATCCGCGAAGGCGATTTCCTCAGCCTGCTCGGGCCGTCCGGCTGCGGCAAGTCGACGGCGCTCAGGCTGATCGCCGGCCTGTCGACGCCGACCTCAGGTGTGCTCGACTGGCGCGGTTCGATCGACCGCGCCAACATCGGCTTCGTCTTCCAGGAGCCGACGCTGCTGCCCTGGGCCAATGTCTTCGACAATGTCTGGCTGCCGCTGCGGCTGAAAGGCATCTCGCGGGCAAAGGCCGCTCCGGCGGTGACGGAAATGCTGGCGCGGGTGCATCTGACCGGTTTCGAGAACGCTGTGCCGCGCGAGCTCTCCGGCGGCATGAAGATGCGCGTCTCGATCGCTCGCGCCATGGTGACCAAGCCGCGCATCCTGCTGATGGACGAGCCGTTTGCCGCACTCGACGAGATCACCCGCTTCAAGCTCAACAACGACCTTCTGGAGCTGTGGCAGGACGAGCGCTTCACCGTCGTCTTCGTCACCCACAGCGTCTTCGAAAGCGTGTTTTTGTCCAACCGCGTCGTCGTCATGGCGGCACGGCCAGGCCGCGTCCACGCCGAGTTGGCAATCGATGCCGCCTATCCGCGCGACGAGGTGTTTCGCACCTCGCCCGACTATGCCGCGCTCTGCCGCCAGGCCTCGGATATTCTGGTCAACGCCATCAACACATCAGCCGGACCACACCATGACGGCCATTGAGCAAGCGGCGTTGACCCTTGATCCCGAGGAGGCCGGCCGCGTGCGCCAGGAGCGGCTGGAGCGCATCGGCCGATGGGTCTTGCCACTGGCGATCATGATCCTGGCAATCTGGCTGTGGGATCGCGTCTGCGTCTGGAACGAGATCCCGAAATACATCCTGCCGCGCCCGGGCGTGGTGCTGCAGACGCTCTATGACGATGCCGGGCTGCTGTTCTCCTCGCTGCTGGTGACGCTCAGGATCACCTTCCTCAGCCTGGTGCTTGCCGTCATCGGCGGCGTCGGGCTGGCGGTGCTGTTTGCGCAATCGAAATGGGTGGAGATGTCGTTTTTCCCCTTCGCCATCGTGCTGCAGGTGACGCCGATCGTGGCGATCTTCCCGCTGATCAACATCTATGTGAACAATCAGACGGTGAAACTGCTGCTCTGCGCCTGGATCGTCGCCTTCTTCCCGATCCTGTCCAACACCACGCTTGGCCTCAATTCGGTCGACGGCAACCTGCGCGACATGTTCAAGCTCAACGGCGCGACGCGCTGGCAGCAATTGCGCTATCTCAGGCTGCCGGCGGCGATGCCGTATTTCCTCGGCGGCCTGAAGATTGCCGGAGGCCTGTCGCTGATCGGCGCCGTGGTGGCCGAGTTCGTCGCCGGCGCGCAGGGGCAGTCGTCGGGATTAGCGTCGCGCATCATCGAGGCCGGCTACCGGCTCAACGCGCCAAGGCTGTTTGCGGCGCTGATCCTGATCTCGCTCACCGGCATATTGATCTTCCTGGTGCTGTCGCTGGTGTCGCATCTCATCCTGCGCCGCTGGCACGAGAGCGCGCTGAAGCAGGAGCGGTAGGGAAATGTCGGCGCGAAACACCCCCCTCTGTCCTGCCGGACATCTCCCCCTCAAGGGGGGAGATCGGCTGTGTATTTTGTTTTCGCCAATCGCTGATGTTGCAGAAGAGGCAGCTTGGTTGAAGCTGCCAATCTCCCCCCTTGAGGGGGAGATGCCCGGTAGGGCAGAGGGGGGCAGTTCTTGATTCCAACCTCTGGCTCCTACCATCTCGCCAACGTCCGTGTTCATCGATCGCTGACGCCAAGCCTCATTGCTACCTTCGATACTGACGGTTTCGCGCTGGCCGACATCACCGTCGCCGATGGCAAGATCTCAGCCATCACGGCGCATAAGAAAACAAAGCCGCCGGCTGACGCCATCGACCTCGCCGGCCGCATCGTGCTGCCGTGTTTCGTCGATTGCCATACCCATATCGACAAGGGCCATATCTGGCCGCGAAAGCCCAATCCGGACGGCAGCTTCATGGGCGCGCTCAACGCCACAGGCGCCGACCGTGCGGCCCGATGGAGCGCCGAGGACGTCGCGCGGCGCATGGATTTCTCGCTGCGCTCGGCCTATGCGCACGGCACCAAGGCGCTGCGCACGCATCTCGACAGCGTGCCGCCGCAAGAGGAGATTTCCTGGCCGGTGTTCGAGGCGATGCGCGACAAATGGAACGGCCGCATCGGGTTGCAGGCGGCCTGCCTGCTCGGCATCGAGGGCGTGCGCGACAAGAAATGGTTCGAGAAATTGGCCAAGCGCGTGGCCGCGGCCAAGGGCGTGCTCGGCGTCGTCACCTATATGGTGCCGGACCTCGAGGAGCTTCTCGACAAGGTGTTCGCCGAGGCGATCAAGCATGGGCTCGACCTCGATTTCCACGCCGATGAGACCGACGATGTCGCGGCGATCTCGCTGAAGAAGATTGCGGAAGCTGCCCTCTGGAACGGCTTTGAGGGTAACATCCTGGTGGGACATTGCTGCTCGCTGGCGCGCCAGCCGGACCTCGATGTGCTCGATACGCTGGACAAGGTGGCCAAGGCCGGGCTTGCCGTGGTGTCGCTGCCCATGTGCAATCTCTATCTGCAGGACCGGCGTGCCGACCAGACCACGCCACGCTGGCGCGGGGTGACGCTGGTGCACGAGATGAAGGCGAGGGGCATTGCGGTGGCGGTTGCTTCCGACAACACGCGCGACCCGTTCTATGCCTATGGCGATCTCGACATGTTGGAGGTCTATCGCATGGCGACGCGCATCCTGCATTTCGACCATCCGGTCGGCGACTGGCCGCAGGCGGTGGCCTCGACACCGGCTCGGGTGATGCGGCTCGATGGGGTCGGAACGCTCGCCGCCGGCGGCAGCGCGGATTTCATCGTCTTCAAGGGCCGGAGCTGGACGGAATTGCTGTCGCGGCCCGAATCGGATCGCATCGTCGTACGCGACGGCAAGGCGATCGAGCGCCTGCTGCCCGACTATGCCGAACTCGACGAACTGATGGTGGACTAATGGATGTTTCGGCGCTCAAACGCGATCTCGACGGGATAAAACTCGACGACAATCCGGCCATCGTCCAGCAGAAGAGCCGCGACTTCTACTGGTACAGCCCGGTGCTGAAACAGCAGCTCGACCATGTCACCGGCGACCTGATCGTGACGCCGAAGAACGAGGCCGAACTGATCCGCGTGCTCGCCGCTTGCCACCGTCATGACGTGCCGGTCACGCCGCGCGGCAGCGGCACCGGCAATTACGGCCAGGCGATGCCGCTGTCTGGCGGCGTGGTGCTCAACTTGGCCGAGATGAATGAGATCAAGGCCATCGCGCCGGGGCGCGTGGTGACCGGACCGGGCGCGATCCTTGCCGACATCGACAGAGCGACGCGGGCGCATTCTGGGCAGGAGCTCAGGCTATCGCCCTCGACCTACAACACCGCCTCGATCGGCGGTTTCATCGCCGGCGGCTCCGGCGGCGTCGGCTCGATCAATTTCGGCGGCTTGCGCGATTTCGGCAATGTGCTGCGCCTGCGCGTCGTCACAATGGAAGCCGAACCGAAGGCGCTCGAACTCACCGGCGAGGACCTGCACAAGGTGACCCACGCCTATGGCACCAATGGCATCATCACGGAAGTCGAGATGCCGCTGACGGCAGCCTATGAATGGATCGACGTCATCGTCGGTTTCGACAGCTTCATGCCGGCAGCCCGCTACGGCAATGCGCTGGCCTGCCAGGACGGCATCCTGACCAAACTGATCACGCCGATCGCCGCCCCCGTGCCGCAGCTCTATTTCAAGCGGCACCACAAGTTCCTCAAGGAGGGGCAGAGCATCTGCGTCGTCATGGTCGCGCAGCATGGGCTAGACGCATTCCTCGCTTTCACCCGCCGCGCCGGCGGCGAGGTGATCTTTAATGCGGCGACGGCGGCGGATGCGGACAAGAAGGGCCTGCCGCCGGGTTTCGAGCTGGCGTGGAACCACACGACGCTAAGGGCGCTGCGCGTCGATCCCTCGATCACCTATCTGCAATCGCTCTATCCGTTTCCCAACCAGCTCGCGCTGGTCGAGAAGATGGACGCGATGTTTCCAGGCGAGGTCTTTTCGCATCTCGAATTCGTGCGGCTCGACGGCAACATCACCTGTTTCGGCCTGCCGCTGGTCAAGTTCACCACAGAGGCGCGGCTTAACGAGATCATCCGGCTGCATGAGGAGAATGGCTGCCCGATCTTCAACCCGCACCGCTACACACTGGAAGAAGGCGGCATGAAGCAGACCGACGAAATCCAGCTCGCCTTCAAGCGCGAGACCGATCCGCAAGGCCTGCTCAATCCCGGCAAGATGATTGCCTGGGAAAATCCGGACTACGACTATCGCTCGGGCCGGACGTTCCTGTTCAAGGGATTGCAGAAGGCAAGCTGATGACGAGCGTCTGGCGCCGCACCCCCCTCTGGCCTGCCGGCCATCTCCCCCTCAAGGGGGGAGATCAGACTGCCGCGCTGCTTTCGCCAATCATCAGCGCCGCAGGTTCGCCGCAACGTAGACGCTGCCAATCTCCCCCCTTGAGGGGGAGATGCCCGGCAGGGCAGAGGGGGGTGCCTCGCACTGACCTCAGGGGTATTCTCCCGTGAAAGTCCTCGCCCTCTACGCGCATCCGGTGGAGACCAGCTTCAATGCCGGCTTGCATCGGATGATCGTCGAGCGGCTGACGGCGGCGGGCCATGAGGTCGATAACTGCGATCTCTATGCCGAGGATTTCGATCCCAGGCTGACGCGCGGAGAGAGGCTGGATTATCATAACCAGCGCAGCCCGGCGGACCCGGCAGCACCCTATGTCGAGCGCCTGCTGCGGGCCGAGGCGCTGGTGCTGTCATACCCCGTCTGGAATTACGGCTTTCCGGCCATTCTGAAAGGCTTTTTCGACCGCGTGTTTCTGCCCGGCGTGTCGTTCAAGCTGGTCGACGGCAAGGCGCAGCCGTCGCTGCACAACATCCGCAAGCTGACCGCCGTCACCACCTATGGCGGCAGCCGGTTCCGTGCCATGCTGATGGGCGATCCACCGCGCCGGCTGGTCAAGCGGATGCTGCGCGCAACGATCAAGCCCGGCGCCTCGGTATCCTACCTCGCGCATTATTCGATGAACCTGTCGACCGACGAGACGCGGGCGGCCTTCATGGCCAAGGTTGCCGCCGGAATGGACACCTTCTGATGCGCGTGCTGGTGGTCTATTGCCATCCCGTGCCCGAAAGTTTTTGCGCTGCCATCCGCGATACAGCAGTCGACGTGCTGAAAGCACGAGGCTGGGAGGTGCAGCTGCTCGACCTCTATGCGGAAAAATTCGACCCGGTGATGGGAAGCGACGAGCGGCGTGCCTACAATGATCGCGCGCCGGAGGATCCGGCGCTGAAGCCGCATTTCGATCACCTCGCCTGGGCTGAGGCGATCCTCTTCATTTACCCGACCTGGTGGTACGGGCTGCCGGCGATGCTGAAGGGATGGCTCGACCGGGTGTGGGCGACCGATGTCGCCTTCAAACTGCCGGCGGGTAAGGGGCGGATCCAGTCGCTGATGACACATGTCACCAAGGTTGGCGTCATCACCACCTGCGGGGCGCCGACCTGGTGGAGTGTCGTCGTCGGTCAGCCCGGCCGCAAGACGCTTCTGCGCGGCATGCGCGCGCTGTGCGCAACGCGCTGCCGGACCTTCTTCCTCGCGCATTATCTGATGGATGCCTCGACGCCGAAGAGCCGGGCGGCATTTCTGGTCAAAGTGCGGGCGAAGCTGGAGCGGTTTTGAGTTTTTCACCCTCCCCCTTGTGGGGAGGGTCGGCATGCGAACGCCGCGAAGCGGCGATCGCGTGCCGGGGTGGGGGTGCGACGGAACGAGAGTCTTGGCAGACCCCCACCCCGATCCGCTACGCGGATCGACCCTCCCCACAAGGGGGAGGGTAAGGAGCGCTACATCTTCGTCCGTTCCGCCTTCGGGTCGTACATCGGCTTCAGCGAGGCCTCGGCGGCAAAACGCTCGCCGGCGATCTCGATCTCGTAGGACGAGGACAGCACATCCGCCTCGCTTTCGCCCCGGCACGGCACATAACCCAAGCCGATGGCGCCGCCAAGATGATGGCCGTAATTGCCGGAGGTGATCGGGCCGACGATCTTGCCGTCACGCAGGATCGCCTCATTGTGGAAGAGCAAGGGTTGCGGGTCTTTCAGCCGGAACTGGACCAGCCGGCGCGACAGGCCGGCTTCCTTTTTCTTCAAGACCGCATCGCGGCCGACGAAGTCGCCCTTGGCCGTTTTGACGGCAAAACCAAGGCCAGCCTCCAGCACATTGTCCTCGTCGGTGATGTCGTGGCCGAAATGCCGAAAAGCTTTTTCGATGCGGCACGAATCCAGCGTGTGCAGGCCGCAGAGTTTCAGGCTGACATCCGCACCGGCCTCGTCGATCGCCTCGAAGACGTGCGCCGCCTGGTCGGTCGAGATATAGAGCTCCCAGCCGAGTTCACCGACATAGGTGACGCGGTGCGCACGCGCGAGGCCCATGCCGATCTCGATCTCCTGGAAGGTGCCGAACGGATTGTTCTCGTTGGAGAAATCGTTGGGGCTGACTTTCTGGATCAGCTTTCGTGCATCCGGACCCATCAGGCACAGCACCGCCTCGGCAGCTGTCACGTCGGTGACGACGACGAATTCCTCGCCGACATGCCGGCGCAGCCAGGCCAGATCGCGCTGCAGCGTCGCGCCCGGCACAACGAGGAAGTAGGCGGTGTCCGAAAGCCGCGACACAGTGAGATCACTCTCGATGCCGCCGCGTTGGTTGAGCATCTGGGTGTAGACGATCTTGCCCGGCGCCACGTCCATGTCGTTGGCGCAGAGTTTTTGCAGGAAGGCGCAGGCGTCGCGGCCCTCGACGCGGATCTTGCCGAACGAGGTCATGTCGAACAGGCCGACCTTGTTGCGGACCTCCAAATGTTCCTCGCGCTGGTTGTCAAACCAGTTCTGCCGCTTCCAGGAGTAGCGGTATTCACGCTCCTGTCCCTCGCGGGCGAACCAGTTGGCGCGCTCCCAGCCGGCGACCTCGCCGAAGACCGCGCCGCGTGCCTTCAGATGTTCATGCAAAGGCGAGCGCCTGACATTCCGCGATGTCGCCATCTGCCGGTAGGGGAAATGGTCGGCATAGAGCAGGCCGAGCGTCTCGGAGACCCGCTCCTTGAGATATCTGCGGTTCTTCTGGAATGGCTGGGCGCGGCGGATATCGACTTCCCAGAGGTCGAAGGGCGCTTCGCCATCATTGATCCACTGCGCCAGCGCCATGCCGGCGCCGCCGGACGAGACAATGCCGATCGAGTTGTAGCCGGTCGCCATCCAATAACCACGCAGCTCCGGCGCCTCACCGAGATAATAGCGGTCGTCGGGGGTGAAACTTTCGGGGCCGTTGAAGAAGGTGTGAATGCCGGCGGTGGCCAGCATCGGCATGCGGTTGACACCCATTTCGAGGATCGGTTCGAAATGCTCCATGTCCTCGGGCAACTGGTCGAAGCAGAAGTCCTCGCGGATGCCGTCCATGCCCCAGGGCTTTGCAACCGGCTCGAAGGCGCCGAGCATCATCTTGCCGGCATCTTCCTTGTAGTAGGCGCATTCGTCGGGAACGCGCAGCACCGGCAAGCGGCCGAGGCCGGGGATCGGCTCGGTGACGAGGTAAAAATGCTCGCAGGCATGCAGCGGGATGGTGACGCCGTTCTGCGCGCCGAGCTCGCGCGCCCACATGCCCGCGCAATTGACGACGATGTCGGCCTCGATCGTGCCTTGGTCTTCGCCCTGCGCCCATGACACACCGGTAACGCGACCGGCCTTGGAATGCACCTTGGTGACCTTCACATTCTCGACGATGGTGGCGCCGCGCTGGCGTGCACCCTTGGCCAGCGCCATGGCGATGTTGGCGGGGTCGCACTGGCCGTCGAGCGGCAGATGCACGGCGCCAACCACGTCGGACACGTTGAGATGCGGATACATCTCTTTGACTTCCCTAGGCGAAATCTCACGCACGTCGACGTCAAAGGCGCGGGCGAGCGAGGCCTGCCGGTAGATTTCGTGCTTGCGTTCCTCGGTCAGCGCCACGGTGATCGAGCCGACCTGGCGCATGCCGGTGCCGACTTCGGTTTCGGCTTCCAGCTTGACGTAAAGGTCGGCTGAATATTTCGCCAGCCGCGTCATGTTCTGCGAGCCGCGCAACTGGCCGATCAGGCCGGCGGCATGCCAGGTCGTTCCCGAGGTCAGCTGCTTGCGTTCGAGCAGCACGATGTCGGTCCAGCCGAGCTTGGCCAGATGATAGGCGACCGAACAGCCGGAGACGCCGCCGCCGATGATCACGGCCCTCGCTTTATTAGGAATGGCTTTGGTGGGAATCGTCTTGGTCATGCGGCCTCGCGGCGATAGCTGGATGCAAAACGGCGCAGGCGTTTTGCGGCTTCCTGAAGCACCGGTTCAGGCTGGCAGAGGCTGATGCGGATATGGCCGGCGGCGGCATGGCCGAAGCTGGAACCCGGCATGACGCCGACCTTTTCGGCGTCGAGCAGGGCCCAGGCGAATTTCTCGTCGTCGGGCTCGACGGCCGAGATGTCGAGCATGACATACATGCCGCCTTCCGAGCCATGCACGGTGACATTGTTCATGCCGCGCACGGCATCGAGCAGGACGGTGCGCCGGGCCGCATAGCGTTCGGCGATCTCCTTGACGCCGTAACGGTTCTCCAGCGCCTCGGCGCAAGCGATCGAGATGAAGGCCGGCAGGCCGTAGGTCGTCACCAGATTGAGGTTGGTCAAAAGCGTGATCATCTCAGTCGGGCCGGTCAGCCAGCCCATGCGCCAGCCAGTCATGCCGTGGCTCTTGGACATCGAATTGATGACCAGCGTACGCTCGGCCATGCCGGGCAGGCCGCGCGGCGAGATGTGCTCGCCGCCGCCGAGTGTCCAGTAGACCTCGTCCGACAACAGCCAGAGATCGTGCTCTTTGCAGATGTCGGCCAGCTCCTCCAGCCGCTCACGCGAATAGACAGCGCCGGTCGGGTTGTTCGGCGTGTTGATCAGGATGGCGCGCGTGTTGGGCTTGAGCGCCGCGCGGATCCTGTCGGCGCGAGGCTGGAAGCCGTCCTCGGCCGGGGTCTCGACCACGGTGAAACTGGCGCCGGCGGCGCTGAACGTGTTGGGGTAGGTGGCGTAGTAGGGCGCCACCACGATGGCATGGTCGCCCTGGTCGAGCACGGCTTGCACGGCAGCATAAAGGGCCGCCTGGCCGCCGGGCGTGGCGATAACCTGCTCGGGACCCGTCTCGATACCGGTGCAGGCGGTCGATGCCGCCGCCATCGCCCTGCGCAGGCGCGGAACGCCGGGAAGCGGGGTGTAATGGTGATTGCTGCCGCGCACCGCCGTCACGCAGGCTTCGATCGTCTGGCTCGGCGTGTCGAAGTCATGGTCGCCGACCGACAGCATGATGATGTCCTGTCCGGCCTCCTTGCGGGCCCAGGCCTCGGTGTGGACCTCCCAGCCATCCTTGCCCGAAGGCACGATGCCGGAAATGCGCTTTGACGGTCTGGGCATCAATGAACTCCTAAAATCTGGTAACCGGCCTCTTCGAGCCGGTCGCGCAAGGCAGCGATGTGGGCAGGGCCGACTTCGCAGCATCCGCCGACGATGGTGGCGCCGGCCTCGACCCAGCCGAGCGCCTGGTCGGCATAGGCATCCGGACCAAGGTCGTGGCGGGCGTGTAGCACATCGACGGTGCCGCCGTGCTTGAGCGCTTCGGTAGAGGTGAAACCGTTGGCATAGGCGCCGACCGGGCCGCCGAGATCGATCAGCTCGGGCAGTGCTGTGGCGATCGCTTCTGGCCGACAGCAATTGACCAGCCGTGCAGCGAGCGGCAGGCCGTCGAGTGCACGAGAGGCTGCGGCGATCGCTTCGCCGCTGCGCAGGCGCGGGGTGCCGTGGTCGGCCAGCGTCCACGACACCCAGACCGGCTTGCCGCTTTCCGATGCCGCTGTGACGGCCGCGCGCGCTTCATCGGCGGACGCCATGGTTTCGCACAGAAAGAGATCGACGCCGTCCGCCTGCTCGGCAACGATGCGGCGATAGATGTCGAGTGTGTCCTGATAGGAAATGGTGAGCGCCGGCGCATAGCTGCCGAACAGCGGCGACAGGCAGCCGGCGATGGTTGCCTCTCCGGCTTGCTCGCAAGCTTGCCTTGCAAGCTCGATGCCGCGCCTCTGCAGCGGCTTGAACAGCTCCTCCGCGCCCTCTCGCGCGAGCCGCTCCGGCGTGGCCGAATAGGTGTTGATGGTGATGACGCGGGCGCCGGCACGGATGAACTCCGCATGCAGGTCGCGCACCAGATCCGGTTCGTCGATCAGCACCCTGGCCGACCACAGCGGCGTCGGCTCGGATTCGCTGCGGCGGACCAGCTCCTGACCCATACCGCCATCGGTGAGGATAACTGTTTTCACGCGCGCAGCCTCTCGTTCCTGGGATCCCACAGCGGCTCGTCCTTCTGCACGACCGCCCGAAAGCGGTCGCCGAAGATTTCGATCTCAATGGCGGTATCGGGTTCAGCCAGATCGGCACGCAGCATGCCGAGCGCGATCGACTTGTCGATGCGATGACCCCAGCCGCCGGACGTGGTCTCGCCGACGATCTTGCCGTCATGCCACAGGGTCGACACGGAGGGCGCGTCGCAATCGCCGGGGTTTTCGACGACCAAGGTGACGAAGCGCTTCTTCACGCCTTGCTGCTTTTCGTTCTGCAGGGCGACCTTGCCGCGGAATTCCGGCTTGTCCCATTTGACGAAGCGTTCGAGCCCGCCCTGCAGGATCGTGTAATCGGTCGACAGGTCGCCCTTCCAGGTGCGGTAGCCTTTTTCCAGCCGCAGCGAATCCAGCGCATACATGCCGAACGGCTTCAGGCCGTGCTTTTGTCCCGCCGCCCAGACGGCGTCGAAGATGGCGCCGGTGTCCTCCACCTTGGTGTGGATTTCCCAGCCGAGTTCGCCGGCGAAGGAGACGCGCACCAATTGACACCAGTGCCCGGCGATCTGCGCCGACTGATGCGAAAGCCAGGGCAGCGACAGGTCGGCGTCGGTCAGTTCAGAGAGAATGTCGCGGGATTTCGGCCCGGACAGGATCTGGCAGCTGAAGGCCTCGGTGAGGTTTTGCAGCGTGAGCTCATTGGGTTGCGGCAGATGGTGCTGCAGCCACTCGAAATCGTGCTGCTCCGCCACCGAAGCGGTGATCAGGAAGAACAGATCCTCCGCCAGCGCCATGATCGACATTTCGGTGACAATGCGGCCCTTGTCGTCGGAGAAGTAGCCGAGACCGATGCGGCCGGGTTTCGGCACCAGGCCGGTGATCATCGTCGCCAGCCAGTCGCGCGCGCCGGGGCCTTGCAAGCGGAAGCGCGAGAAGCCGGGCAGGTCGAGAATGCCGGCGGCGTCACGCACCGCCAGGCACTCTTCGCGCACGCGGTGCTGCCATGGTCCATCGCGGCGGAAGGTCAGCGTCGCTTCCTCGGACGTGTCATCGCCCGGTTGCGCATACCAGGTGGCGCGCTCCCAGCCATTATAGGCATCGAACTGGGCGCCGAGCGCCTTGATGCGGTCGTGGATCGGCGACAGCTTGCGGTCGCGGCCGGCCGGCCAGGCATGACGCGGGAATTGGATGGCGTATTCGTTGCCGTAGATCTCCATACCCTTGGCGACGCTGTAGTCCGGTGCAGCGGCAAAGGCGGTGAAGCGGCGCGGGTCGCAGGACCACATGTCCCATTCGGTCTGGCCTTGCGTCACCCATTCGGCCAGCACCTTGCCGGCGCCGCCGCCTTGCGCGATGCCGAAGGTGAACACGCAGGCTTCGAAGGCGTTAGGCACGCCGGGCATCGGCCCGATCAGCGGGTTGCCGTCCGGCGCATAGGGGATCGGCCCGTTGATCACCTTGGACAGGCCGGCGGTGCCGAGGATCGGCACGCGGGCGACGGCGTCGGCCAGATAATGCTCGAGACGGTCGAGATCGTCGGGGAACAGCTGGAAGGAAAAATCCTCCGGCATCGGATCGTTGTGGGTCGCCCAATGCGCGCGGCAATTGCGCTCATAGGGGCCGAGATTCATGCCGTTCTTTTCCTGGCGCAGATAGTAGGAGGTGTCGACGTCGCGCAGCAGCGGCAGTTTTTTGCCCTGTGCCTTCGACCAGGCCATCAGTTCGGGGATTTCCTCGAACAATATGTACTGATGGCTCATCACCATCATCGGGACGTCGCGGCCGAACATTTTGCCGACTTCGGCGGCACGGTAGCCGGCGGCGTTGACGACGATCTCGCAGCGGATTTCGCCTTGCAGCGTTTCGACCACCCATTCGTCGTTCTCGCGGCGCACGCCGGACACCGGGCAGAAGCGGATGATTTTCGCGCCCATGTCGCGGGCGCCCTTGGCCAGCGCCTGCGTCAGCTGCGCCGAGTCGATGTCGCCGTCGCTCGGGTCGTAGAGCGCCCCTTTCAGCTCATGCGTCTCGATGAAGGGGTAGCGGCGCTTGATCTCGTCGGGACCGACAATGTCGATGTCCATGCCCTGGTAGCGGCCCATGCCTTTGGCGCGCTGGAACTCCTGCATGCGCTCCTGGGTGTGGGCGAGGCGGAGCGAGCCGGTGACATGGTAGTTCATGGGATAGTCGACCGCGTCGGCGAGACCGCGATAAAGCTCGGTCGAATAGCGCTGCATGTTCATCAGCGACCAGGACGACGAGAAGGTCGGCACGTTGCCGGCGGCATGCCAGGTCGAGCCAGACGTCAGCTCATTCTTTTCGAGCAGCACGCAATCGGTCCAGCCCGCCTTGCAAAGGTGATAGAGCGAGGAGGTGCCAACGACACCGCCTCCGATGATTACCACGCGTGCCGTGGTCGGCAAACCGGCCATATTAAAACCCCTCGTTCAATAAACAGGCGGTGAAACCACCCAGATGACCACGGCCGGCTCGGTGCCGGGATTGCGCCAGCGGTACGGCTTGCGCTCGAAGCGGAAGGAATCGCCTTCGACAAGACGGTGCCAGACACCCGCGATCTCGATCTCGAAAATACCCGAGGCGATGTAACCGGCTTCCTCGGTCGGCCGCAGCTGTTCTGTCTTCAGCTCCGCGCCCGGCGCGAAGATCGAACGCACCATCTCGAAACTACCGCCGAGATCGGGCGACAGAAGCTCCTCCACCAGGCCGGATTCGCTTGTGCCAAGCGTGCGCCGGCTGCCGGCGCGCACGACGACGCCGCGCTCCTTCTCGATCGGCACGTCGTGGCTGAAGAACAGGCTGAGCGGCACGCCGAACAGGTCGGCGAAGGCCCTGAGGTCGCCCAGCGAAGGGATCGACAGGCCGCGCTCGACCTGGCTGACCCAGCCGACGGAGCGGTCGAGCTTGAGCGCGATCTCGGCCAGCGTCAGCCCGCGCGCCTTGCGCAACGCACGGATATCGCTGGCCAGCAGGCGCTCGTCAGGTCCCTGCAATGTTCTGGCGGTAGCTGGGGTCAAAACGCTCACTTGATGAAAATTTGGAAGTGGATTTCATGAGAGCCCACGCCCGTGAAAAAATCAAGGGGATTTTCATGAGGCCGCAAGATTTGCTTGCGCGATTTTGACGGTTCATGCAAAGGCTCGGCCACGAACGGCGTGTGTGGGGACGTCCGGGCGGCGACCAAGGATTGGAATCTGCGCAAGGTCTTCTCCGAAAGCCGTTTCGGTCTTCGGGCACGCGCAAAAGGACGGCCCATGCTGGAAAAAAACGCCCTGAGAGCGCAGGACACGGCTGCTGTCGACGAGGCAATCCTGTCGCGTCGTTCGGTGCGCGCCTTCCTGCCCGACATGGTCGACGACGAGACGATCCGCGCCATTCTTGGCGTCGCCGCGCGCGCGCCTTCGGGCACCAACATGCAGCCCTGGCGGGTCTATGTAACCAAGGGTGAGGTCAAGCAGCAGATCACCGATGCCATTCTCAATTCCGGCATCCGCGCTGAAAAGGCCGATTGGGACGAGTATCGCTATTACCCCACCCAGTTCTTCGAACCGTATCTGACCCGCCGGCGCGCCAATGGTTTCGGGCTCTACGGCGCACTCGGCATCGGCCGCCGCGAAGTCGACAAGATGCGCGCCCAGCACGACCGCAATTTCGTCTTCTTCGATGCGCCGATCGGCATGATATTCACCATCGACCGGCGGCTGAACCAGGGCTCGTGGATCGACTACGGCATGTTCCTGCAGAACATCATGGTGGCGGCGCGGGGCAGGGGCCTGCACACCTGCCCGCAGGCAGCTTTCGCGCCCTATCACCGGCAGATCCGGCCGGTGCTCAACATTCCCGACGAGGAGATCGTCGTCTGCGGCATGGCGCTCGGCCTCGAGGACACGTCCAAGCCCGAAAACGACTTCCGCACCGACCGCGTGCCGCTGGAAGAGTGGGTTACGTTCAGCGAATAAGGCTCGGTTAGCGGTGCTTTATTCCACGCTCAATTGCGCGCCGTGGCCGCTGACATGGGCGCCGTCCTGTGGCGTCAGCTTGAGATAGGCGATCAGCGCGCACAGCGTGATGACGCCCTCGACCACGAACAGGATGCGGAAATCGTTGGTCACCGCCGGCCCGCCGCCGGCCAGGAACGACAGCAATGCTGCCGCCAGGCCGACGCTGATCGCCACCGCCAGCTGCCAAAGTATGTAGTAGAGCGCGCTGAAGCGGGCGAGCTGGTCGGGCGCGATGTCGGAATAGGCGAGATTGCCGGTCGACGCCCACTGGGCTGAGCGCAGGACACCGAAGGCGAAGATATAGGCAAGCACGATCCAGACCGGCGTGGTCGCCTCTATCATGGCGAAGCCCGCAACCATGGCGGCTACGATCGGCGTGTTGACGACCAGCACGCGGCGAAAGCCAAAGCGGTTGAGCAGGCGCGGCATGAACACACGCATGATCAGCGATCCGATCGCCGCAACGAAGGTCAGCGACCCCGCCTGCACCGCGCTCATGCCGAAGCCGAGCTGGAACATCAGCGGCAAAAGGAAAACGACGGAGCTTAAGCCGATCGTGTCCAGCCCGCCGCCGGTGAGGAAGGAGATGCGGAAGGTGCGGATGCGCAGGAGTTTCAGGTCAAGCAAAGGGTTGCGGGCACGCAGGCAATAGAAGGAGGCAAGTGTCAGGATGGCGATCGCCAGCGCCAGCTCTGCCGCGATCATGCTGGCGGCTGCATCTTTCGCCGCAAGCGAATCCATGCCGAAGACCAGCAGGACCATGCCACTTCCGACCAGCAGGAAGCCTGGAAAATCGAACGGTGTGCGCACCGGTTTGGTGACCGTCGGAAACAGCGAGGCGGCAAGCACGGCTGCCGCCAGCGCGAACGGCACGTTGATGAAGAAGATCCAGCGCCAGGAGATATAGGTGGTCAGCGCGCCGCCGACGAGCGGCCCGACGAGGGGGCCGGATTGGCCGGCCAGCGAGATATACATGTTGATCTTCAGCGTGCGGCTGCGCGGGAAGGTCGACAGGATGACGACCTGGCCGAGCGTCCCCATCAAGGCGCCGCCGAACCCTTGCAGCGCACGGGCGCCGACCAGCGTCCAGATGTCGTTGGACAGCCCGCACAGCGCCGATGATGCCGCGAACACCAGCAAGGCAAAGCAGTAGACATTGCGCAGGCCGAAGCGGTCGGCGGCCCAGCCGCCGAGAGGCATCGAAATGATCAGGCTGGCGACATAGACGGTGATCAACAGGCCAAGCTGGCTCGGCGGGCGGGCGAGGCTTTCGCTGATGCCAGGCAGGGCGGTGACCACGACATTTTGGTCGAGGCTGGTCATGAACACGCCGCAGGCTACCGTCAGCGGCAGCAGGAGCAAGGCTCTGGCCGACACATCGGCGCGATCCGTGGCGCCGGCGGATAGTTCTGCAGTCATGGGGATATTCGAACCAAACGACGATGCCGACTCTGAGACGGGATTTTTCAACCCCTTGGACCGGTTGGGCGGCCACGTTTCCCACCATGGGCTTCCACTGCAGGATTCTCTAGCGGCAGAACCGGCTGGCCTTGATGCCAGAAGCCGGATGGAAGAGGCCTTGTTTGCCGCGCCCTCTACTGCACCTCGTAGCCGACTTCGTCGCTGGCGTGGCAGAGCGCCTTCCAGAACGAGCGGGCGAAGGAGCGGAACACATAGATGTCGAACTGGTCGGCGCCGGTGCGCTGGATCTGCGCGAAGACGTCGTGATGGGTGGTCGAGCGGCCGGCGCCGATGGGGAAGGCGGGCAGGGCGAAGTCGATGGCGAAGAATTTCGCCAGCACCCATTCGGCCTTCGGGCCGGCGATGCGGATGGCGGTGCGGCCATGCGACAGGTCGGTGACGGTGCCGATGGCCGGGGTTATGACCTTGGCAAAGGCCGCCGCCAGGCCCTCGGCCTCGTCGACGACCGTGAATTTTCCCGGCGCGAAGCCGAACACAGCCTTGCCATCCTTGGCAACGCCGCCGCCGGCGCCATCGGGCAGAGCAAGGCCGGTGACCTTGCGGATCGCTTCGATCAGCTGCTTTTCCGCGCCCGGCCATGCGGCGAGCTGCAGGATCGAACCCGGCCTGGTCTCGGTCAGGATGACATCGACGCCATGCTCGAAATTGCCGTGCGAGCCCGGATGGAACACCGGCTCGAGCGGCGAGAGGCGTTCAGGTGATTGGCGCTCAGCCATGCATGCGGCTCCCGTCCGGGTCGTAGAAATGGTTGGAGACGATCTCAACCGGCCCGAACCGCTTGCGCAGCGGATCGGAGACAAAGGCGCGGCTGCCATGCCTCGCCTTGCCGCCCTCGACCAGGGCCAGCGCGATGTGCTTGCCCAGCGCCGGCGAATAGCAGCAGGCCGTGATGTGGCCGATGGAATCGTGCGGATTGGCCTCGTCCAGTTCCTCGACGATATGCGCGCCGCCATTGAACGGGCGATTGTCGAGCGAGACCAGGCCGACCAGCTGCAGCCGGTCGGGCGCGATCAGGCCTTCACGGTCCATCATCGCCGAACCGATGAAGGGTTTTTTCTTCGACAGCATCCAGTCGAGATGCAGGTCGCGCGCGGTGGTGCGGCCGTCGATCTCGGCGCCGGTGACATGGCCCTTCTCGATGCGCATCGTGCCCAGCGCCTCCAGGCCGTAGGTGACCAGGCCGAACGGCTTGCCGGCCTCAACCAAGGCCTCCCAGACATGGGTGCCGTAGCCGGCGCCGGAATAGACCTCGAAGGCCATTTCGCCGGAGAAGGACAGCCGGCAAATCATCACCGGCACGCCGGCGATCTGCCCATGTACGATACCCATGAAGGGCAGGGCCGTGTTGTCGACCGCGGTACCGGAAACGCAGGCGGCAAGGATGGCCCGCGCCTTCGGCCCGCCGATGGCGGCGCCCGCCCATTCGTCGGTCACCGAGGTGACGTGCACCTTCAGCTCCGGCCAGATGACGTCGAGGAAATATTCGAGATGCTGCATCACCTTGCCGGCATTGGCCGTGGTGGTGGTCATCAGGAAATCCTGTTCGCCGAGCCGCCAGGTGGTGCCATCGTCGAAGGCCAGCCCATCCTCGCGCAGCATCAGCCCGTAGCGGGCCTTGCCGACGGCAAGGGTGGAGAACATGTTGGTGTAGACGCGGTCGAGGAATTCCGCCGCATCCGGCCCCTGCACGGCGATCTTGCCTAGCGTCGAGACGTCGACGATGCCGGCGCTTTCGCGCGTCGCCTTGGCTTCGCGGACATAGGCCTGCTCGATCGTCTCACCGGCAAGGCCATAGATCATCGGCCGGAACCAGAGGCCGGCCGAATACATCGTGGCGCCATTGGCGAGGTGCCAGTCGTGCATCGGCGTCAGCCGCTCGGGCTTCAAATCGCCGAACCGTTCGGCGGCGAGCGAGCCGATCGACACCGCCGAATAGGGCGGGCGAAAGCGCGTCGTGCCGACTTCGGGGATCGGCTTGCCCAGCGCCTCGGCCATGATGGCGAGGCCCGGCACGTTGGAGTTCTTGCCTTGGTCGGTCGCCATGCCGAGCGTGGTGTAGCGCTTCAAATGCTCGACAGAGACAAAACCTTCGCGATGCGCCAACCGCACGTCCTCGGCGGTGACGTCATGCTGGAAGTCGACGAAGCTTTTTCCTTTCGCCTTGATCTCGAACACCGGCGCCGGATCAGGACTTCCCGGGGCTGCTTCGACATCCGGCAAGGCTGCTGGCGTGCCCGTTGCACCGGCGGCCGAAAGTCCAGCGGCGCGGCCTTCGGCAATGGCTTCGACGGTCGAAAAACTGCCGTTGAAGGCGCCGGCACCGACCCACCGCTGTTGCGTTGGCTTCGGCGGCAGGAAGGCCTGGCGGGCGGCGTTCCATTCGGCTCTCGCGCCGGCCTGGCTGGCGAGATGGATGGTCGGCGACCAGCCGCCCGACATCAGCAGGCAATCGGCATGGATGCTGCGGGCGTCACCGCTCAGTACGCCGGAGTTCATGTCGAAGCGCTGTACCTTGAGGCCGGAGAGCGCCTTGCTGCCCTCGGTGGCGACCACGGCATGGCCGGAGAGGATTTCGGCTTCGGCCTCGGTGGCCAGGCTCCGCATCTCGGCCGAAAGCTCGGGGCGCACATCGACGATGGCGACAATGGCCGCGCCGGCCTTTTTCAGCGCCAGCGCCGAGCGATAGGCGCTGTCATTGTTGGTGAACAGGGCGATCCTGTCGCCGGGCAGCACGCCATAGTCATTGGCGTAGCGCTCTCCGGCATGCGCCAGCATGACGCCCGGCCGGTCATTGCCGGGGAACACCAGCGGCCGCTCAAAAGAGCCGGTGGCCAGCACCACGGTCTTGGCGCGGATCGCCCAGTAGCGATGGCGCGGCTCGCCCTTCCCGGGCGTTTCCTTGTGATCGGTGACGCGTTCGAGTGCGGCCAGCGTGTTGCCGTCATAATAGCCCCACACCGTGGTGCGCGGCAGCAAGCGGACCGTGTCATGGCCTTCGAGTTGGCTGACGGTTCGCGCGGCCCAGTCCGCGGCCGGCGTGCCGTCGATCGTCTCGCCGGACCAGTTGGCCGAGCCGCCGAAACGCGGCTCAAGCTCGGCCAGGATGACACGCGCACCCTGATCGGCTGCCGTCTTTGCAGCAGATAGTCCGGCCGGGCCGGAGCCGACCACCAGCACGTCGCAGAACGCGTTCATGCGCTCGTAGCGCGAGGTGTCGGCGGCAATGCCGGCGCGGCCTAGGCCGGCGGCGCGGCGGATGAAATGCTCGCAGAACATCCAGAAGCGCGTACCTTTCAAGGGACCGAAGACCGGTCCCATGAAGGTCTTGTAGTAGAAGCCGGCCGCCAGGATCTTGCCGCCGAGCTGGTTGACGGCGTTGACGTCCCAGGCCAGCGAGGGAAAGCGGTTCTGGCTGACGGCCACCAGCCCGTCATAGATCTCGACCATGGTCGCGGCGACGTTCGGCTCGCGCACTTCGCCGCGCAGCACCGTCACCAGCGCATTCGGCTCCTCGACACCGGCGGAGAGCAGGCCGCGCGGACGGTGGTATTTGAACGAACGGCCGAACAGCGTGACGCCGTTGGCGAGCAGCGCCGAGGCCAGCGTGTCGCCGGCATGGCCGGTGTAGGGCGTGCCGTCAAAGGTGAAGCGGATGGTGCGCAGCCGGTCGATGCGGCCGCCAGTCTCGGTGCGGCGCGGGCTCACGACTTGCCCCCCGCCTTGTGCCGAGCAGCGGCATTATGGTCGCCGCGGGCGAACCCTGTGCTGGAAATCTCATGTGTGACCGTGTTGCGCACCATCCTGAGGTGGGTGCGGCAGCCGCCGGAATGCTGCCAGATCTCATTGTGGTCGCCGGCCGGGTTCAGCCGGTCGTAGACATAGGCGTTCCAGGCGTCGAGGTCCTGCGAGCCAGGCTGCGGGCGCTCGCGGTTGCCATCGCCCTGATAGGTGAACTCGATGACGTCGCGCGGGCCGCAATAGGGACAGGTAATAAGCATTTGTTTGAACCCTAATGCAGCCGGGGCGTCGCGCCCTGACCTTTGTCGTCGATCACCAGGCCGCGATAAAAACGGTCGAGCGTGAAGGGCGCGTTGAACGCGTGCGGCTCGTCCTTGGCGATGGTGTATGCGAAGCACCAGCCCGACGCCGGCGTCGCCTTGAAGCCGCCATAGCACCAGCCGCAGTTGAGATACATGCCCGGCAACGGCCCGGCGGTGATGATCGGCGAACCGTCCATCGACATGTCGCAGACGCCGCCCCAGGAGCGCAGCATGCGCACGCGGGCAAGGCCGGGGAACAGCGCCAGCATTTCGCTCATCACCTCGTCGACGATGGGCAGGTTGCCGCGCTGGGCGTAGCTGTTGTAGCCGTCGATGTCGCCGCCATAGACGAGGCCGCCCTTGTCGGACTGCGACATGTAGAAATGGCCCATGCCGAAGGTCAGCACCGTGTCGATGAAAGGCTTTAGCGATTCGGTGACAAAGGCCTGCAGCACATGGCTCTCGATCGGCATTTTGTCGACGCCGGCAAGTTGCATCACCCGTCCGGTGCTGCCTGCAACCGCGACCGCAACCTTCTTGCCGCGGATCTCGCCGCGCGTCGTCTGCACGCCGGTGATGCGGTCGCCGTCGCGCAGGAATCCGGTGACCTCGCAATTCTCGATGATGTCGACGCCGCGACGGTCGGCGCCGCGCGCATAGCCCCAGGCCACCGCATCGTGGCGGGCGGTGCCGGCGCGCGGTTGCATCAGGCCCCCGACGATGGGAAAGCGCGCCGAGGCCGACATGTCCAGCGCCGGCACCAGACGCGCGATCTCGGCGGTGCTCATCAGCTCGGCGTCGACGCCGAGATGGCGCATGGCGTTGCCGCGCCGTGCATAGTCGTCGAACTGGGCCGGCGTATGGGCCAGGTTCAGACAGCCGCGCTGCGAGAACATGACGTTGTAGTTGAGGTCGTGTGAGAGGTTCTCCCACATCTTCATCGAATGTTCGTAGAAGCGGGTGTTGGAGGGCAGGAGGTAGTTGGAGCGGACCGCCGTGGTGTTGCGGCCGACATTGCCGGAGCCCAGCCAGCCCTTCTCCAGCACCGCGACATTGGTGATGCCGTGCTCCTTGGCCAGATAATAGGCCGTCGACAGGCCATGGCCGCCGCCGCCGATGATGATGACATCATAGGAAGCCTTGGGGTCGGGCTTGCGCCAGGCCGGCTTCCAGTCCTGGTTTCCCTTGAGCGCGTTCGTAAGAAGCGAAAGGGCTGAATATTCCGCCATTCTTCATGCCATCCTTGGTGCGATGCGGCAGACTATAGAGCAGGCCGTCGCCGCAAAGCCAAGATTGCGCCATGGCTTTTCGACTGGCCGACTCCCGCAAGGCCGCCAACCGCCATGACTTGGCCACGACTTGCCCCTTGGGATGAGCGTCTTTATCAAGGACCGCTTTAGAAGCGGCCTTTGCCGCGATTGAGTCGTTAGCATTATGTTTTTTCGTTTCCTCCGCCTGCTCCTCGTCCTAGCGCTGGTTGTCTCGGCGCCGCATTCGTTCGGCGCGATGGCGCAGGGATTGGGCCAGGCGCCTGCCGGGCTGGTCGCCGACCAGCAGAAAATCCTCCAGGGCCTGATGACGAAAACCGACGCTCTGGAGAAGAAGGCCCAGGCCGACGGGGTCGACGACACCACGCTTGTCGATATCCGCCTGCAGCTTGAGGAGCTGTCGCGTGAGGCGCTGAACAGCGCGCTGGCGTTCCGTTCCCGGCTCTCGGAGATCAACCCAAGGCTGGAGCAGCTTGGCACGCCGCCGGCAGCCGGACAGCCCCCGGAACCGGATATCGTGACCGGCGAGCGCCAGGCGTTGGCATCCGAAAAGGCGGAGATCAATGCCGTCATCTCTAGCGCCCAGACCTTGGCTATCCGCATCAATGCGCTGATCGCGAAGATCGGCAACATGCGCAGCGAGCTGTTCCGCAACCTGCTCACCAAGCGCTACGTGCTGTCCGATGCGCTGAGCCCGCAGGTGTTCTCCGACGCCCAGGCGGAGTACACAAACTTCTACAGGGCTGTATCGTCGTGGCTGAGCTTTGCCTTCAAATTCAAGTTCCAGGCGATGCTTGCGGCGACCTTGATGTCGCTGGCGCTGGCAGCGGTGCTTCTGGTGGGCGGGCGCCGCCTGTTTGGGCGCATCTTCGAAGCCGATCCGTCGGTCGAGGATCCCACCTATCTCAGCCGCCTCTCGGTGGCGTTCTGGTCGACATTGCTGCCGTCGCTGGCGTTCAGCGCCTTCCTCGCTTCGACGGTCTTCCTGTTCAACTATTACAATGTGCTGCGCGGCGACATCGGCGTTTTCCTTAATACACTGGCCGCGGTCATCGCCGTGGTGTTCTGCGTCAACCGGCTGACCAATGCGGCGCTGGAACCACGGCAGCCGAACTGGCGCCTGATCCAGGTCGAGACCGGCCCGGCGCGCTGGCTGGTGCGGCTGACGACAGCGATGGCGGTTGTCATCGGCGTCAACAGTTTCCTGTCGGTGGTCAACGACAAGATGGGCTCGCCGCTGTCGCTGACCATCGCCAGAAGTTTTGTCTCGACCATCATCGTTGGCGTCATCCTGGTCCTGATGGCGCTGCTGAAGCCGTACAAAGGCTCCGACGGAAGCTGGCGCCCGTGGCCGGCATGGCTGCGCTACACCGCCATCGTGCTCGGCCTAGCCACTATTGTGGCAGCGCTGTTCGGCTACATCGGCCTGGCCATCTTCGTTTCGGTCCAGGTCGTGGTCACCGGCACCATCCTGGTCACCGCCTATATCGGCTTCCTGTCAGCGCGCGAGATCGGCGAGGAGGGCGGTTTCGCCGGCACCTCGGTCGGGCGCTGGCTGTCGGTAAATGCCAGCTACGAGGACACCGCGCTGGACCAGCTCGGCCTGGTGGTCAGCGTCGCCATCAACGTGATGATCGTGCTGGTGTTCCTGCCGCTGATCCTGTTCATGTGGGGGTTCCAGCCCGGCGACATCCAGGCCTGGGCCTACAAGCTGGCGACGGGCATCACGATCGGCTCGGTGACGATTTCGGTCACCGGCATCCTCAGCGGCATCGTCGTCTTCATCATCGGCTATTTCCTGACGCGCTGGTTCCAGGGTTGGCTCGACGGCTCGGTGATGGCGCGCGGCAAGGTCGATACCGGCGTGCGCAATTCGATCCGGCTGGCGGTCGGCTATGCCGGCGTCGCTGTTGCCGGCCTCGTCGGCATCTCGGCGGCGGGTATCGATCTCTCCAATCTGGCGCTTGTTGCCGGCGCACTTTCCCTCGGTATCGGCTTCGGCTTGCAGAATGTCGTGTCGAACTTCGTGTCCGGCCTGATCCTGCTCGCCGAGCGGCCGTTCAAGGTCGGCGACTGGATCGTCGCCGGCGACACCTCAGGCACGGTCAAGAAGATCAGCGTGCGCGCCACCGAGATCGAGACCTTCCAGCGGCAGTCGGTGATCCTGCCCAACTCGAACCTGATCAACAACGCGGTCGGCAACTGGACGCACCGCAACAAGCTCGGGCGTGTGGAGATCAAGGTCGGCGTCGCCTATGGCAGCGACGTCAAGCGGGTGCACGCCATCCTCTTGGAGATTGCGCGCGGCCATCCGCTGGTGCTGAAGAACCCGGAACCGTTCGTGCTGTTCACCAATTTCGGGCCGGCGGCACTCGAGTTCGAGATCCGCGTGTTCCTGGCCGACGTGCTGAACGGCGCCATCGTGCAGAACGATATCCGCTTTGCCGTGCTCGATGCGTTTGAGAGCGAGCATATCGAGATACCCTCGACACCCCGCGCCGAGGTCAAGGTCAAGCAGACCGAGGCATGGCCGCTCGACGACGACAAGATCGAAGTCGAGTTCGCCGAGAAGCAGCAGGCGGAAGCCACAGCCGCCGCGGAGAAAGCGCGCCTGGCCAAGTCAAGCCGCAAGGCGCGCAAACCCGATCCCAGCTAGGGGCTGGGCTCCTCCCAAACCAATTGCGGCATGAATGCGGCATTCAGTTGCGGTTCAGCTTGCATCTCATATAAGCTCACATGCAAAGGCGAGAATGCCTTGCGAAATGCAACAGAGGCGGTGTGGAAACACCGATATTGCAAAATGTGGAAGTCGCTCGTCGTCGCCATCGCTCTTACCGCAGCGAATGGCTCGGCCTTTGCCGCCAGCGCGGTCAACAAGGACGCGGAGACCCGTACGCTGATCGTGACGGAAGGCGGCGGCAAGACGGAGCTGGCGCTGGCCGCCGGTGAGACTGTGGAATTCTGCCCCAACGGCTGTTTCGTCACATTGCCCAATGGTGACCTCGAGGCGCTGACCGGCTCGGAAACGGTCGAAATCTCGGGCGGTGTTGCCCGCATCAAGTAAAGTCGGCAGGCAGCTCTTGCAAAGGCCGGGCAATGCCCGGCCTTTTATTGTTCGTGGTAGTGATTGCTTAACAATGACGCAGGAAATATCGTCGAGCCTACCGGCTGCAACCAGGCGTTTTAACGTTCACTACGCCGTTCCGCCGCTATACCCATACGAAGACGCCGAAACACGGCGCGATGGGTTTATGAGTAGGGCAGGACAGACATGGATGCGCGGTCGGACAAGAACGCAATCCCGCTTGCGGTCGACCTCGACGGCACGCTGATTGCGACCGACCTTCTTTGGGAAGGGCTGTTCATCCTTCTCAAGAAGAATCCGCTCTATGTTTTCCTGGTTCCGTTCTGGCTGGCCGGCGGGCCGGCGCGGCTGAAGCAAGCCATCGCCGACCGCATCGACATCGATCCGGCTTCGCTGCCCTATCGCGAAGTGCTGCTGCAGCGCCTGCGGGCTGACCATATGGACGGCCGCAAGATCGTGCTGGCGACAGGCACGCCACGCAAGTTCGCCGAAGCGATTGCCGCCCATTTGGGCATCTTCGACTACGTGCTGGCGACCGATGGTCCGCACAACATGACCTCAGGCCGCAAGCGCGACGCGCTCGTCGCCGCCTATGGCGATGGCGGTTTCGACTATGCCGGCAACAGCCGTCACGATCTCAAGGTTTTCGAAGCCTCGCGCGACGCCATCGTCGTGGCGCCCGACCGCCACGCGGCACGCTGGCAGGCCGCGCATAGCGCCGAAACGATGCCGGCCCCGAAAAGGACATTGAAGACACTCGTCAAGATGCTGCGGGTGCATCAGTGGCTGAAGAATTCGCTGATCGCTGTGCCGATGGTGCTGTCGCACGAATACTTCAACACCAACATGATCTGGCAATGCATGCTGGCGTTCGTCTCTTTCAGTGCGGTGGCTTCGGCCATCTACATCCTCAACGATTTCTTCGACCTTGCGCTCGACCGCAAGCACCCGACCAAACGCAACCGGCCGTTCGCCAGCGGCGCACTGTCGATCCCGTTCGGTCTCGGTGCGATGGCCGCGCTGCTGGCGACCGGTATTGCCGCCGGGCTTCTGCTGCCGATCGAGTTCCTGGGTGTGCTCGCCGGCTACATTGTGGTGACCACGGCCTATTCGCTGTCATTCAAGCGTATGCTTCTGGTCGACGTGCTGACGCTGGCCGGCCTCTACACGGTGCGCGTGCTGGCGGGTGCGGCGGCGACCGGCGTCGAGGTCTCGTTCTGGCTGCTCGCCTTCTCGATTTTCTTCTTCCTGTCACTGGCGCTGGTGAAGCGCTATGTCGAACTGCGCACCACCGCCATTCCGGTGGGCGAGCGCATTGCCGGCCGCGGCTACCGCATCGAAGATCAGGAGATCGTCGCCCAGGCGGGCATGGCGTCGGCCTTCTCCTCGGCGCTGGTGCTGGCGCTCTACATGGACAGCGTCTCCGTGCGCGAACTCTATCCGCATCCGTGGCTGGTCTGGCCGCTGGCGCCGATCGTGCTGTATTTGACCATGCGCGTCTGGATCCTGGCGCGCCGCGACGAGATGAACGACGATCCGGTCGTCTTCATCATCCGCGACTGGCGCAGCCAGATCATCGTGGCTATCGGCGCAGCACTGCTGGTCGCCGGAGGCTGGTAGGGCATGGCGGGCGAACGGTTCCAGAGTTTCGGCCGCGCCACGCCAGCCGCAAAGCGAACCATCGCGGCCGATACGGCTATCGAGCTGATGAAGAGCGGCAAGGCGAAGGCAAATGGCTTGCTCGCCTATGGCAACGGTCGCTCCTACGGTGATTCCTGCCAGAACGAGCCAGGTGCGATCGTCGACATGCGGTCGCTGAACCGTATCGGCGCATTCAACGCCGAGACCGGCCTGCTCGAGGCGGAAGCCGGCGTGTTGCTGTCCGACATCATAGCGCACGCCGCACCCTACGGCTTCTTTCCCGCGGTGGTTCCAGGCACCCAGTTCGTTACCCTTGGCGGCGCCATCGCCAACGACGTTCACGGCAAGAACCATCACCGGCGCGGCACCTTTGGCTGCCATGTCGAATCGCTGACGCTGCTGCGCTCGGACGGACGGACCTACACCTGCTCGGCAACGGACAATGCCCGGCTGTTTGCGGCAACGATCGGCGGCATGGGGCTGACCGGCCTGATCCTGTCGGCGTCGATCCGGCTGATGCGGGTGCCTTCGCTCGACATCGTCGAGACGGCGATGCGGTTTGCCGATCTCGGTGAATTCTTCGAACTGGCCGAGGCTGCCGACCAGGCCAATGAATATGCCGTCGCCTGGATCGACCAGCTGGCCGGCGGCCATGGCCGCGGGCGCGGCCTGTTGTTGTCAGGCAACCATGCCGAGCAAGGCTCGCACCAGGCGTCGCGCGCCGGCTCGCGCCTTTCGGTGCCGGTCCAGCCACCTTTCAATGTGCTCAACCGGCCGTTTCTCACGGCCTTCAATGCCGCCTATCGCTGGAAAAAGGGGCGCTCGGCGGAACCGCGCCAGACCGGCTATCAAGGCTTTTTCTTTCCGCTGGACGGCGTCAGTGACTGGAACCGGCTCTATGGCCCCAAAGGTCTCTATCAGCACCAGAGCGTGGTGCCGGAAAATGCCGCGCGCCAGACCGTGCCGGCGCTGCTCGACATGGCGCGGCGGGCAGGGCAAGGCTCTTTCCTCACCGTGCTGAAGCGCTTCGGGTCGATCCCCTCGCCGGGTCTGCTGTCGTTTCCGCGGCCGGGCTTCACGCTGACGCTGGATTTCCCCAATCGCGGCGACAAAACGCTGGCCCTGCTTGGCGAACTCGACCGCATCACGGTCGCGGCCGGCGGGGCGGTCAACCCGTACAAGGATGCGCGCATGAGCGCCGATGTTTTCGCGGCGTCCTTCCCGGATTGGCAGCGGCTGGAAGCGCTGCGCGACCCGGCGTTCATGTCCAGTTTCTGGCTGCGGACGGCGAAAAAACTGGAGATGCCACGGGGGCGCGTCGAGGCGGCAGAATAGATCCAATTTGAATAAATCATGGTAAATAGATGGTAAATTCCATGGCTTACTCAAAACATCGTCGTGACTTCACGAAATGTTTGCAGGTTAGTAGTAGGACCGTCGCAAGCGGCGGGTGGAAAATATGAAATATATCGTCTTCATTCTGTTCACAGTCATGACCAATGCCGCGGCGCAGCTGATGCTGAAACAAGGCATGATGTCGCTCGGCCCGATCTCGTTCGAGGGCACCAACCCGCTTCTGAAGCTGTTGCAAATCGTCTTCAGCCCGTGGGTGTTCCTCGGCCTGTGCACTTTCGTCATCTCGATGGCTTCGCACCTCTATGTGCTGTCCAAGGTCGAGCTCAGCTTTGCCTATCCGTTCCTCAGCCTTGCCTATGTCGCGGTCGCGATCTTCGCCTATTTCATCTTCCGCGAGGACCTCAACGCCTGGCGCATCGCCGGCATCGCCTTCATCTGCGTCGGCACGGTTCTGATTGCGCAAAGCGGGCGCGGGCATGACGACCAGACGGCTTCCATTGACCCCGACAAGATCCAGACAAACGAGATCGTTCGATGAGACATATAATTTTCGGCGGTGACGGCTTCGTCGGCCGTCATCTTGCCCCGAAGCTTGTGGCCGACGGTGAAGAGGTTGTCGTTGCCGACATCGTCAAGAGCGACCTGCCGCATTATCGTTCGGTCCGCTTCGTTACCTGCGATGTCACCGATCCGACCTCGGTGACCAAAGTCGGATTGAAGGCCGACGACATGGTCTACAATCTCTCGGCCAAGATGCTGTCGCCGATCCAGGTGCGCGCCAAGCGCCACGACTTCTTCTTCCCGGTGAATTTCCACGGCACCGAGCACATCATGCAGGCGATGGACAAAGCCGGCGCGCCCAAGCTCGTCCACTACACCACCGACATGATCTACGGCCATACGGTCACCCAGCCGATGACCGAGGAACACCCGGTCGCGCCGCTCGGCGAATATGGCTGGTCGAAGCAGAAGACCGAAGAGCTGGCCGCCGGATGGCGCAAGCGCGGCATGTCGATCTCGCTGTTTCGGCCGCGCCTGATCATCGGTCCCGGCCGGCTCGGCATTTTGGAAAAACTGTTCAAGCTGATCGACTGGAACCTTCCGGTGCCGATGATCGGCTCGGGCAAGAATCCCTATCAGTTCATCTCTGTTTTCGATTGTGCGGAAGCCGCGCGCGCGGCCTGGAAGGCCGGCGTGCCCAACGAGGCCTATAATCTGGGCTCGCTCAATCCGCCGCCGGTGAAGAAACTGCTCGGCGACCTGATCAAGCACGCCGGCTCCAAATCGCTGCTGATCCCGACGCCGGGCTGGGCGGTCAAGCGCACGCTCGACCTGCTCGATCTCATCAACATGCCGATCATGGATCCCGAACAATATCTGATTGCGGATGAGGAGTGCGTGCTCGACGTATCCAAGGCCGAGCGCCAGCTCGGCTGGGTGCCGCAATATCGCGACGAGGACATGCTGATCGCCGCCTACAGCGAGTACCGCGCCAAGAAGGATGGCCTTTCCGTCACCGCCAATCATGTCCCTGCCGAGTAAGATGGGACGACCAGGAGAACTCCGAGATGACCGTCATGGCCAAGCCTGAGCAGACGAACGCGCGCACCATGGTCAGCGCGCCGGCGCTGTCGCCCGCCACCATTGCCAAGCCCGATCTGATCAGCGTCGAGCAGGCGAAGGCGATGGATGTCGCGCGCATGACCGATCTGTTCAAGGCGCATCTCAACCCGGGCCAGCTGCATTTCATGAAGCTGCTCGGCTTCCACAAGATCAAGATCGAGCGCGCCGAAGGCATGTTCTACATCGACCAGAATGGCCGCAAGATTCTCGACTTCTTCGGCGGCTTCGGTTCGCTGGCCTTCGGCCACAACCATCCGCGCATCCTGGAGGCTCGCCGCAAATTCCAGGAAGAGAAGCGCCAGGAAATCGCCATCGCCTTCATGTCGCAATATGCAGCAGCGCTTGCGCACAACATCGCCAAATGCTCGCCCGGCGATCTCGACATGGTGTTTTTGGGCTCGTCCGGCTCGGAGGCCATGGAAGCGGCGGTGAAGCTCGCCGAGCGCGCCGCCGGCCCGAAGCGGCCGAAAATCGTCTATGCCGAGAATTCCTTCCACGGCAAGACCAAGGGCGTGCTCGGCATCACCGACGGCCAGCTCTACCGCGCCGATTTCAAGATGGCCGAGAACACGGTGCGTATTCCGTTCGCCGATATCGACGCGGTCGAGCGCTTGTTCCGCTCCGATCCGGAAGTCGGCGTCATCGTGCTCGAAACCATCCAGGGTGGCGGCGGCATTATCCAGGCGCCTGCCGAATACTGGCAGAAGCTGCGCGCGCTGTGCGACCAGTATGGCGTGCTGTGGGTGGCCGACGAAGTGCAGTGCGGCTATGGCCGTTCGGGCCGCTTCTATGCCTTCGAGCATTACGGCGTCGTGCCCGATGTGACGGCGCTGGCCAAGTCGCTCGGCGCCGGCAAGGCGGCGGTCGGCGCGATGATCGCCCGGCGCGAGGTCTATATGAAGGCCTATGGCACGCCGAAGACGGCGATGATCCACGCCATGGCGACCTTCGGAGGCATGGGCGAGGCCTGTATCACCGCGATCGAAGGCATCAACGTGCTCTATGACGAGGGGCTGATCGACAATGCCGCTTCGACCGGCGACTACCTGCTGCAGCGGCTGCAGGCGCTTAAGGAGAAATATCCCAAGATCATCAAGGATGTGCGCGGCAAAGGCTTCATGGTCGGGCTCGAGTTCCACGATTTTTCGCAAACCTTGCCGATGGTGCTGCGTCCTATCGTCAGCGTGCTCGACGACAAGCTGAAGGGCTCACTGTCGGGCTTTGTCGGCGCGCTCTTGTTGCGCGATTATGACGTGCTCGTCGCCTTCACCGAATACAACCGCAACGTCATCCGTCTCGAGCCGCCGCTGATCTGCCAGCGCGAGCATGTCGACCGTTTCGTCGATGCCTTCGACAGCCTGTTGTCGCGCGGCATCGTGTCGATCGTGAAGGATTTCGTCAAAAGCCAGGTACGTTGAGCGAGTCCCGAGTCCGACAATGCTGAGCAAGTCTCCCGCCCCGCAAAACACACTCGACCGGCTGACGGCGGCCGCTCTCGCGTGGGGCGAGGGGAATTATGCACGATGGGCGGCGCCGATCGGCGCGATCGCGTTTTCGCTCTACATCCTGCTGACGGCATTCACCGCCTGGACGATGCCCGACGCCAATTGGGACATGCTGCCCTATCTGGCGATTGCCGAAGAGGGCAGCTATCCCGATGTGCAGGCGCTGCATGACTATGCCTACAGCACCGTCCGGGCCGGCGTGTCGGCCGCCGACTACAAGACGCTGACCGACGATGGTGGCGGCTTCCGCAGCCACATGGCGCAAAATGCCGCCGACTTCCACTCGCTGCTTGGCATGTATCGGATCAAGTTCCTCTACGCCGAAATGCTGTCGATAATGAGCGCGGTGATGTCGCCGGTCGAGGCGATGCGGGTGCTGCAGGTGGTCTCGGTGCTGCTGTTCGGGATGATCACGCTGCTCTGGCTGCGAACCGACGGCGGGCTGGCGCTGGCGCCGGTGGTCGGCGCGGTGCTGATCATGGCCGATTTCGGCGACGCGGCACGCGCCTCGACGCCGGATCTGTTGTGTTCCGCGCTGTTCCTCGGCGGGCTGCTTGCCTATGTGCGCGGCCGCGAAGCGGCAACGGCCGTATTGCTCTTCCTCGCCTTCATGGCGCGGCCGGACAACATTGTTTTTCTTGCCATTTTCGCCGTGCTGCTGGTGGTGTTCCGGCAGCGAGCACGGGGCGCGCTAGCCGGCTTTGCCGCTTCCTTCGTCGCCTATTTCGCCATTTCGCACTGGGCGCACCATCCCGGCTGGTGGCCACATCTGTGGTTCTCCAGCATCGAGCAGCACTACAATATGGATGGCTTCGAGCCGCCGTTCTCGGTTGTCGCCTATCTCAAGGCGTTTGCGGCATCCTTCATTCGCGCCATCAGCATCAACAGCTGGGTCGGCGTCTGCGTGCTCGCGCTGGCAGGATGGTTTGCGCTTAGCCGCGCCGGTTTCCGGCTGGAGCGCCGCGCCGGCATCCTGCTTGCCGCACTTGTGCTCGGGGTGCTGGCGAAGTTCACCGTGTTCCCGATCCACGATACCCGCATCTACTTCCCCAACCTTCTGCCGCCGTTCCTGCTGCTGGTGGGGCCGATCATGGCGCTGTGGGCATCGGCAAGCCTGAATGGAAGGCGGCCCATCGCCTTGCAGGTCATACCAGGAGATAAGCCTTGAGTTCTGTATCCGGCCTGGCACGCATTGCCCTCTCACTCGGTCTGCCCGCCGGTCTGCTCGATCGCGGACCGGCGCTGCGCGGCACGAAGTTTCTGGCCAAGGCGGCGCTGAAGGCGCGCTTCGGCGGTGGCAAGCGACCGTTCCAGATGGTCAATGTCGGCGCCTGCGATGGTGCGCTTTTCGATGACGTCACACCGTGGTTGCATCGCATCCCGCGGGCGCGGGCAATGCTGGTCGAGCCGATCCCCTACAATCAGAAGCGGCTGCGCGCCAATTACCCCGACACGCAACGCTTCATCATCGAGCCGGTGGCGGTGACGAAGACCAAGGGCACGATCACCGTCCACACTTTCGATGCAGCAGCACTCGAGGCCGGCACGTTGCCGATCGAGTTCATCGGCTGCTCGTCGGTGACCGACACCAATCTGATGTCGGGCAAGAATGCCTGGGGTGAGGAGGACGCCAACTTCAACAAGTTCGCGCCGCACCTCAGGGATATCGAGGTGCGGTCGGAAACGCTGCAGACGCTGCTCGACCGCAACGGCATCACGCATATCGACGCCTTCCTGGTCGATTGCGAAGGCGCCGACTGGATCGTCTTCGAACAGCTCGACCTCAAGCGTTATCGTCCAGGCATGATCAAGGTCGAGGTCGGCGCACTGCAGGCCCCGGAAATCGGCCAGGTCGTGGTCAAGCTGAAGACTGCGGGCTACCAGGTCGGCTTCCAGGCCGAGGACATCTGGGCCTTCGCCTGAGATAGATTGCCACTGACGACACTCCGGCGCGCTGGTCGCGCCGCATCTGCGGCGTGTCGCAAACAGGCGGTAGCTCCATCCGTGTCCTCTGCATATTGTGCGCCATTCGAACGGGCGCGGACGCGCCCGCTTTATTCCTTTGGAGTCGCGGGCAATGGCAGAGTTTCCGAAAAAGGCGAAGGTCGTCATCGTCGGCCTGGGTGGTATTGTCGGCGCATCGATCGCCCATCATCTGATCGAACGCGGCTGGACCGACATTGTCGGCATCGACAAGTCGGGCATCCCGACCGATATCGGTTCGACCGCGCACGCCTCGGATTTCTGCTACACGACCAGCCATGATTTCCTGTCCTGCTGGACGACGCTCTATTCCATCGATTTCTACGAGAAGATGGGCCACTACGCCCGTATCGGCGGCCTCGAAGTGGCGCGCGTCGGCGATGACAGCCGCATGGACGAGATCAAGCGCAAGATCGCCTCGGCCAAATCCTTCGGCACCCGCGCCCGGCTGATCGAGCCGGCCGAGATCAAGGAAAAATTCCCGCTGATCGAAGAGTCAATGGTGCAGGGCGGTCTCTGGGATCCGGATGCCGGCCTGGTCATCCCGCGCTCGCAGACCGTCGCCGGCAAGCTGGTCGACCAGGCGGAAGCGTCGGGCAAGTTGAAATCCTTCGCCAACACGCCGGCCAAATCCTTCATCGTCGAAGACGGCCGCATCAAGGGCGTCGTCACCGACCGCGGCACCATCATGGCCGACTATGTCGTGGTCTGCGCCGGCATATGGGGCCGATTGATCGCCGAAATGGTCGGCGAGGATCTGCCGGTCATGCCGATCGACCATCCGCTGACCTTTTTCGGCCCGTACAATGAGTTTGCCGGCACTGGCAAGGAGATCGGCTGGCCGCTGCTGCGCGACCAGGGCAACTCCGCCTATATGCGAGACACCGGCGACCCCAAGACCGCCGAAGGCGGGCAGATCGAATGGGGCTATTACGAAGAGACCAATCCGCGCCTCTGCCACCCGCGCGACCTGCTGGAAAAGGACCAGGCGCGGCTGTCGCCGTCGCAGCGCGACCTCGACATGGAGCAGATCCTGGCGCCGCTGGAGCGCGCGATGGAGTTGACGCCGATCCTGGGCGAGCTCGGCTACAATGAAAGCCATTCCTTCAACGGCCTCTTGCAGGTGACCGCCGATGGCGGCCCGTCCATGGGCGAAAGCCAAAAGGTGAGGGGTCTCTGGTACGCCGTCGCCATCTGGGTCAAGGACGGCCCCGGCATGGGCAAGCTGATCGCCGACTGGATGACCGACGGCCGCACGGAAATCGACCATCACGCCATCGACTATGCGCGCTTCTATCCGCACCAGACCAAGGAACAGTTTATCTGGGATCGCTGCACCGAAACGGCGATGAAGGTCTACAACCCGGCGGTGCATCCGCGCGAACCCTTCTCCAAGGGCCGCAATATCAGGCGCTCGCCCTTCTGGGAGCGCGAGAAGGAGCTCGGCGGCTACTTCATGGAGCTGGGCGGCTGGGAGCGCGCGCATGGCTATGCCGCCAACGAGCACCTGCTGGAGAAGTATGGCAACAGGGTTCCCGTGCGTGAGAACGAGTGGGACAACCGCCATTTCTGGCGGGTGTCCAATGCCGAGCATCTGGCGATGAGCGAGGATTGCGGCATCGTCAATCTCTCGCATTTCTCCATGTACGACATCGAGGGACCCGACCATGTCGCGCTGCTGGAATGGCTGTGCGCGGCCAAGGTCGGCGGCGACAACAATATCGGCAAGGGCATCTACACCCACTTCCTCGACGAGGAAGGCATGGTGCGGGCCGACTTTACGGTGATCCGCATGGCCGATCGCTGCCGTCTGATCGACGGCGCCGACGCCGGCCCGCGCGACTTCCGTTACATGCAGCGCACCGCGCAGGACAAAGGCTTTGATGTCACCATCACCGACGTGACCGAAAAATACGTCACCATCGGCATCTGGGGTCCGAACGCCCGCGCGACGCTGCAAAAGGTTGTCGAGAATCCGGACGGTTTGTCGCTCGAGAATTTCCCGTTCGCGGCGATCAAGCCAGTCAGGATCGGCGGCAAGGATGTGACCGCCTTCCGCATCTCCTATGTCGGTGAGCAGGGCTGGGAACTGCACATGCGCTACGAGGACGGCCTCGCTGTCTGGGACGCGCTGCGCTCGACGGGCGTCATGCCGTTCGGCGTCGAGACCTATGCCAACACGCGCCGCATGGAAAAGAGCCTGCGGCTGCAGAACGCCGACCTCCTGACCGAGTACAACCTGCTTGAGGCCGATCTTGCCCGACCGAAGGTCAAGGAGAACGATTTCTGCGGCAAGGCCAAGCATGTCGAATACCGCGCCCGCGAGCACCAGCCGGCGATCCTGTGCACGCTGGTGATGACGGAAAACGTCGATAAGAAGGGCGTTGCCCGCTATCCCGTCGGCACCATGCCGGTGATGGACCCGAAGACCGGCGAAACGCTGGTCGACGAACTCGGCCGCCGGTCCTTCACGACGTCGATGGCCTATGGCCCGACCATCGGCAAGAACATCGGCCTCGCCTATCTGCCCTGGGCCCATGCTCAGGAAGGCCGCAAGTTCGCCATCGAATATTTCGGCGAGACCTACCCGGTCGAGGTCGCGGCCGTCGGCTACAAGCCGCTTTACGACCCGGAGAATCTGAAGCCGAGAAGTTAACCGCCAGCTCCTCGGCAGCCTGGCTGGCGTTGGCGTGGTGGCAAGCAAATGAATGAAGCCCGGCTCTGCCGGGCTTTTCTCTTTTTAAGCAGGTGATTTCCGCCTACCGTTGCGCAGGCGGAGTGAAGCACTTGCAGCAGTTTGGCTGGGACAGAAAGAACGATGCGCTGGTGTTCAGCCTGAATGGGAACATCCCCGTTCGCGTCAGCTGGACCTTTGCCATTCCGATTGTCCTGCCCTTTCTGCATGAATGGTCGACACGTCCCAAAACCGCGCTGATCCACACGTCGATCTTTGGCGCGCTGTTCTTCGCATCGGTATTCCTGCACGAACTGGCGCATGCATGGGCCGCTCGCCGGCAAGGTATCGGAACCGACAGGATAGAGCTCTATCTGTTTGGCGGGGTTGCCTACTTCAAGCGCGGCGCAACGTCTTCGTATGGCTGGGCGTGGATTGCGTTTGCCGGCCCCTTGGCCAACATCCTGTTGGCGGGGTTTTTCGCTGCGTCCTACTTTCTGATTGTCAGGCCTTTGACGCCTGTCGAGGCGAACAGCCTGTTCAGTGCGCCGCCACCAATGCCGATCGCCTATCTGGCGTGGGCGCTATGGATCGGCGCCTTGTTGAACGGCGTCCTGGCCATTCTCAACATTCTACCGGCTTATCCCCTTGATGGCGGGATGATCGCACGGCATTTGCTTGCGCGGCGTTTCGGCGAGGGGCGAGCCGCGCGTATCGTCGGATTCTGCGGTGTCGTGCTCTCTGTGTCGCGTTTCGCAGTGATCCTGCCGGCCGCCGTGGCGGGCATCCTGGTGTGGCTCCCGCCGTCATTCAGGCCGAACTGGAGAGCGTTGCGTGGCACCGGCAGAAAGAAGACCCGTCCGAGCCCGAATGCGGCAAAGGCCGGGGCCGACGACGTGGAATGGCGCGGCAAAGGTGGGTGACCCGTCAACAAAAAAGGCCGAACCGCGGCTGCCGTTCCGAGATTAGACGCAGAACCGGCACGCCTTTTCCCTTTGTCAGCAGATGATTCTCGCTTACCTTGGGGCATGTCTGCTTTTTCGTGTGCAGGACATTTCCTTTCAGGCAGCGCCGCGCTGGCGCTGGGGCTCTGGCTGACGCCGTCGGCTCATGCCGCCGAGCCTGTCGATGTCGAGCTGGTGCTGGCCGTCGACGTGTCGCTGTCGATGTCGCCGGACGAACTCGAAATCCAGCGCCATGGCTATGCCGCAGCGCTGACGCACGACAATGTGCTGCAGGCCATCGCCGACGGTGCTTATGGCAAGGTCGCCGTTACCTATGTCGAATGGGCGGGCGCGACCACGCAGCTGGTCGTCGTGCCGTGGACGGTGATCGCCAGCCGGGCCGACGCCGAGCGGGTGGCCGCGCAGCTTTCCGCCCATCCGCCGGCCAGCGCCCGGCGCACCTCGATTTCCGGTGCGCTGGAATTCGGCAGCGATCTCTTCGCCGAAAGCGGCTTCCTAGGGACAAAGCGCGTCATCGACATTTCCGGTGACGGGCCCAACAACCAGGGCGCGCCCGTCGACATCGCCCGCGACGCGGTGGTCAAGCAAGGCATAATCATCAACGGCCTGCCGCTGATGACGCGCGGCGGCGGATTTGGTGGCGCCTACGATGTCAACAATCTCGACCGCTACTACAGCGACTGCGTCATCGGCGGGCCTGGCGCCTTCATGATCCCGGTCAATGACTGGACGCAGTTTCCCGAAGCCATTCGCCGCAAGCTGGTGCTGGAGCTGGCCGGCCCCACTTCACCGCAATGGGCGAGGGAAGAGGCCGGGCATCCGCCGGTGGTGCTGGCGCAGGACCGGCCCACCGACTGCCAGGTCGGCGAAAAGATGTGGCGCGACCGCAGCTGGATGTTCGACGCGCGCTAGAGCTTTGGTCCATGCCGCAGTGCACCATCAGTTTCATTGACAAGCCTATGGGCGTCTGTGACACAATTCCCCATCAGAAAAAAAGGGGAACTGACATGAGAAAGACCATCGTTTTTGCTGCTGCATTGGCGCTTGGCGCGGGCTTATCCGCACCGGCCAAGGCCGCCACATCGGTGACCATCGGCATCAGCGGCTGGACCGGCTTTGCGCCGCTGACGCTTGCCAAGCAGGCCGGCATCTTCGAGAAGCATGGTCTCGATGTGACCTTGAAAAAGGTGCCGCAGGCCAGCCGGCCGCTCGCCATCGCCAGCGGCGACCTGCAATGCGCAGCCACCACAGTCGAGACATGGCTGGTGTGGAACGCCAGCGGCGTCACCACCAAGCAGATCTTCCAGCTCGACAAATCCTACGGCGCCGACGGCATTGTCGTGCGCAACGACATCAAGACCGTCGCCGACCTCAAGGGCAAGAATGTCGCGTCTTCGGCGCCGGGCACGTCGCCCTATTTCATGCTGGCCTGGGTGCTGAACAAGAACGGCCTGTCGACCAAGGATGTGACCGTCGTCAACCTGGAGCCGGATGCAGCGGCGCAAGCCTTCCTCGCCGGTCAGAACGATGCGGCGGTGACCTATGAGCCGTTCATTTCGGCGGTGCGCGACAAGTCCGACCAGGGCCATATATTGGCGACCACGCTCGACTACCCGATGGTGCTCGACACGGTCGGCTGCACGCCCGAATTCCTCAGCGCCAATCCCGACGCCGCGAAGGCGCTCGCCGACAGCTATTTCGAGGCGCTCGATCTGATCAAGAGCGACCCGCAGAAATCCTACGAGATCATGGGCGCCGACGTGAAACAGTCGGCCAAGGAGTTCGAGGGTTCGGCGAAGTACCTGAAATGGGCCAACAAGGCGGAGAACAAGCAGTTCTTCACCAAGGAGTTCCAGGATTTCTCCAAGACCGCCGGCGAGCTTCTCCTGCAGATGGGGCTGATCAAGGAAGCGCCTGATGTTGCCACGCTGGCCGACACCAGCGCGGTGGCGAACTGACGCCTTTGACCATCATGCGGCGGCGTCTGGCGCCGCCGCTTCTCCTGCAAAGGTGATCATTTGAAGATGCGGACGATCTGACGATGCGCCCCTTGCATCCGGTGTCGCCGGGCATTCGAACCGTGCTCGGCATTTCCTTCTTCGTGCTGTTCGTCGCCTTCTGGGCGTGGATCACGCTTGGCGGCCATGTCAACCGCATCTTCCTCGCCGATCCGCTGTCGATGCTCAAAGACGGCTGGCGGCTGCTGGTCGAGGACCGGTTCTGGCTCGACATATTGATCACCATCTGGCGCGTCTTCGGCGGGTTCCTGTTGGCGTCGCTCGTCGCCGTGCCGATCGGCATCGCCATGGGCGCCTGGAAGCCGGTGGAAGCGTTTCTGGAGCCCTTCGTCTCCTTCGCCCGCTATCTGCCGGCCTCTGCCTTTATCCCGCTGCTGATCCTGTGGGCGGGCATTGGCGAGCTGGAAAAACTACTGGTCATCTTCGTCGGTTCGGTGTTCCAGATCATCCTGATCATCGCGGTCAAGGTCGGGTCGACGCGGCGCGACCTGGTCGAGGCGGCGTACACTCTGGGCTCGACCAACAACGGCATCGTCAAACGGGTTATCATGCCGGCCAATGCGCCCGAGATCGCCGAGACGTTGCGTCTGGTGCTGGGCTGGGCCTGGACCTACGTCATCGTCGCCGAACTGATCGGTTCGTCGTCCGGCATCGGCTACATGATCATCAACAGCCAATCGCGGCTGGCGACGGGGCAAATTATCTTCGGCATCATCGTCATCGGCTTGATCGGGCTGTTGTCCGACTTCGCCTTCAGGGCGTTCAACCGCTGGCTCTTCCCCTGGAGTCTGGCATGAGCAAGCTTTTGATCGAAGGCGTCTCGCGCACCTTCGCCGGCGTGCGCGGCGGGCAGCCGGTCAAGGCGTTGATGCCGGTCGACCTCGCGGTCGCCGCCAACGACTTCATCACCATTCTGGGGCCGTCGGGCTGCGGCAAGTCCACGCTGCTCCGGATCGTTGCCGGCCTCGAGGCGCCGAGCGCGGGCCGCGTGCTGCTCGACGGCAAGGCGGTGACCCGGCCGGGGCCGGACCGCAGCATGGTCTTCCAATCCTACACGCTGTTTCCGTGGCTGACGGTGGCGCAGAATATCGCCTTCGGCCTGCGCGAACGCGGCATGGCGGAAAAGGAGCGTGACGGGATCGTCGCCTCCTACGTCGACCTCGTCGGGCTCAAAGGCTTCGAAAACCATTGGCCGAAGCAGCTGTCCGGCGGCATGCAGCAGCGTACGGCGATCGCCAGGGCGCTGGCCAACGACCCCGAGATTCTGTTGCTGGATGAGCCTTTCGGCGCGCTCGACAACCAGACCCGCGGACTGATGCAGGAGCTTTTGCTCGGCATCTGGGAGCGCCGTAAGAAGACGGTGCTATTCGTCACCCACGATATCGAGGAGGCGATCTTCATGGCCTCGCGGGTGATCGTGATGAGCGCACGGCCCGGCCGCATCAAGTCGGACGTCGCCATCGACCTGCCGCATCCGCGCCACTACACGCTGAAGACCAGCCCGGAATTCTCAGACCTGAAGGCGCGGCTGACCGAAGATATCCGTGTCGAGGCGATGCGGACGGCGCAGAACATGGCTGTCTCGTGACGCGTCAAGGTTTTTTGAGATCCTTAACAAGCACGTAGAGGTGTAGCGGATCGGTTGGGGATTGGATGAACCCGTAGCGCTCGTAAAAGGCGCGGGCACTATGATCCTTGGCATGCACGGTTACTGCGCGGATACCCGCAATGTCGGCCGCCTGTAAGCTGCGCAGAATAGCATCGCGCAACAGCCCGCCACCAACGCCTTTACCTTGCCAGTTCAGACTGACTGCGAGGCGCCCCAGCAGCATTATCGGAACCGGATAGCGTGCAAGGCCTTTCGTCAGTCGCTCAGGTGCACCGTCGTAAGCAACTTCGCCAACGACGAGCGTATAAAACCCGATCACGTCTTCACCGGAGAGACCAACATAGGTCTGCGAGGCGTTTGCCTGCTGATTTTGAAATGCGTAGCGGGCGAGAAACCGATTGAGGGGTTCCTCACCACAATCGAACATATCCACCAGATGGGTGCGAGCCAGCTTCTCGATACGAAACGGGTTCACGCTGGATCGTGATCGGAAAAGACGCTCGGCTCGGTCAGCAGGCGCTTGAGACGCGGCAATTCACGCGTCGGGGCGTCCAATGCCGCCATGAATGCCGCCCATTTGTCCGCGTCGAGGCCGAAGCTGCGCCTGTCGGCAAGTGTTTCCTCGGCGCGCCCTAGCGCGCTTTCGAGAACGAAGTCGCTCAGCGAGCGCCGCTCGACGGCAGCAGCCGTCGCGAGGATCCGCTTTGCATCGGGAGTAAGTCGCAAGTCCAGTTTCTCGGAGCGATTGGTTCTTGTCGTCATGGTGTACCTCTCGATAGAGAGATAACATGTCTGCCAGACAATGTCATGACAAATCTGCGACTCGCGTTTCGGGTCAAGCCGCCAGCAATTGCTTGCGGTCGACGCGCTCCTGCTGCGGCGAGCGGGCGTAGAGCTCGCGGTAGCATTTGGAGAAATGCGAGGCCGAGACGAAGCCGCAGGCGACCGCCACCTCGACCACCGGCATCGACGACTGGATCAGCAGATGCCGGGCGCGGTCGAGGCGGATTTCGAGATAGTAGCGGGCAGGGGAGCGTCCCATCTCGGTGCGGAACAGGCGCTCGATCTGGCGGCGCGAGAGGTCGACATGGTCGGCGATCTCGATCAGCGACAGTGGTTCAGACAGGTTGCCTTCCATCAATTCGATGATGGTCAGCACCTTGGAGTTCTGCACGCCGAGGCGGGCGCGCAGCGGCAGGCGCTGGCGGTCGGTCGGGCTGCGCACGCGGTCGGTCAGCACCTGCTCGCAGACCCGGTTGACCAGATTGTCGTCGAAATCGTCGCCGATCAGCTTCAGCATCATGTCGAGCGCGGCGGTGCCGCCGGCGCAGGTGTAGATGTTCTGGTCGATCTCGAAGAGATCGGCAAACACATTGGCCTTCGGGAAGGCCTCGGAGAAGCCCGGCAGGTTTTCCCAATGGATGGCGCAACGCTTGTTGGAGAGCAGACCGGCGGCAGCAAGGATATGCGCGCCGGTGCACAGGCCGCCGACGGCGACCCCTCTGTTATATTCTTCGCGCAGCCAGGCGAAGGCCGACCTGTTCTGGTAGCGCTCGACATTCATGCCGCTGCAGACAATGGCCATGTTCGGCCGATCCGGCCCGGCCATCTTCTTGCGCTCCTCCTCGAGCGAGGTATTGACCGCGCATTCTACGCCGTTGGAGGCGCGCACCGGCTTGCCGTCGATGCTGGCGAGACGCCAGCAATAGGCCTCATAGCCTAGCATGCGGTTGGCCGAGCGCAGCGGGTCGAGCGCCGTCGCAAAGGCGATCATGGTGAAGTCGGGGACGAGGAAGAATACAAACGATCGCTTGATCGGATGCTTTACGGCGTTCAAGGGAACCTCACGCAGCCATGGCGCGAACAGGATGTCGCGAACAGCATAGCGACATCAGGAAAAACCATTCCTGTCAATCGGCTAGGCGGCTAAGCGGCAACTAAATTTGCGACATGGGTCGCAAATGGGCAATGGTCTGGGACGACGGGCACGGGCTGCCGCCGGATTGAGCATCGCTATCCGGCAACATCGGCTTCAGAACGAAAAACGCCGCCTCGGTCAAACCGAAGCGGCGCTGTTATCGACGTTCGGCAGCGGCAGGAGCGTTGCGCAGTAGTCGTGACCTCAGGCGACGAAGCCGAGGCGCACCGCATTCATGGCGCCGGTCTGGCCGGGCATGGTGTTGGCAAGGCGCTGGCGCTCGAGGGCGGTCGTCAGGTTCATTTCGCGGCGGGCAAAGAGGCGGGCAAAAAGCTTCATCGTCATCTCCTATCGGTTGCTCAGACGGGTCGCCTTCGCTTGATGGAGTGGGGCAGCTCGTTTGCTGACGGTGATATAGGCTTGTGTGAGCGGAAACTAAATCGCAAATGCGAAGCGCTTGATATGAAAAGCGACATCAATTGCGACATTTTTGGGCAGGTTGCCCAGGATTTATGATTATTTACAAGGCGTTAAGCCAATATTTTAGCTGCTATGCAGCTTGCTCATATGCGCCATGCAAGGGCAGCATGGCTCTGAAATTCATTTGAATGCAAATAAGTTGGAGAAGGCAAGCGGGGGTAAAACAGAGAAGGCCTGCCGGGCTGGTGCGCGGCAGGCCTTCAGCACATGGTACACAATGGTTTACTTTGCTCCAGCCCAGGATCCGACGCCGTGGCGTGCACCGGTCTTGGTGTCGGCAGCTTCAGGCCAGCCGATGTCCTTCTGCAGTTCGATCGGCAGCGAGCGGATCGCACGTTCGGTCTGGAAGCGGGCGCGGGCGGCGCTGAACTCGGTCGCAAGCCGACCGATGGATGACAGGATAGACATTTCATTCTCCTTTGGTTGTGGCACGTCCCGCATGAACGCGTTTCGTCGCCGGGATATTCCGCATCGAATGCAATTTCGTGTCAGGAGCGTTTGGAGCCGTGGCGCGTCCTGCCTTCGATGGAGTTGACTATCCTCCCATTCTGATGTTCAATCAAACGAAATGGAATGATGCTTCACATCAGAAAAATTGAAGGTCGATCCCGATGAACGCCCCACTCAATCATCCCCTGCCGCTGCTCGATCTCGACGTTTTGCGCACGTTTGTGGCCATTGCCGAGACCGGTAGCTTCACCACCGCGGCCAATGCGGTGTTCCGCACGCCGTCGGCGGTCTCCATGCAGATCAAGAAGCTCGAGGACATTCTCGGCCGCTCGGTGTTCGCGCGCGATGCGCGCTCGGTGACGCTGACCACCGATGGCGAAATGCTGCTCGGCTATGCCCGCCGGCTGTTGTCGATCAACCGCGAGGTGGTGTCGAAGTTCATCATCCCCGAGATCGTCGGTGTGGTGCGGCTTGGCTCGCCGGATGATTATGGCGAGCGCGTGCTGCCGCATGTGCTGAAGCGTTTCGCGCAATCGCATCCGTCGATCGCCGTCGACGTCACCATCGACCAGAGCAGCAATCTGCGCCGCCGGATGGACGACCGGGCGCTCGACATCACGCTGTTGACCAATTCCTACAAGACCAGCGCGCTTGGCGCCGAGGTGCTGCTTACCGAGCCGATTGTCTGGGCTGGCGCAAAGGGCGGCAGCGCGCATCTACGCGAGCCTTTGCCTGTATCGCTATGGGAAGAGGGCTGCGCCTGGCGAGCCGGCGCGCTCGATGCGCTGAGCCGTGAGGGCCGCAACTACCGCATCGCCTATATGAGCGCGCATACGGCCGGCCAGCGCGCCGCCATCATGTCCGACCTTGCCGTGGCGCCGCTGCCGAAGTCGTTCCTCGGCAACGACATGGTCGAGCTCTGCCCGAAGGACGGCATGCCCGACATCGGCACCTACAATCTGGCAATGGTGGTGTCGCCGGATGCCAGCGCGCCGGTCAAGGCCGTCGCCGACCATATCCGCGCGACCTTTGAAGTGTTCAGGGAGACCGGGAAGTTCTGATTTATTCCGCTGCTTCGGCAGGGCGCGTCGCAAAGGCGGTTCGCGCTCTGCGCCGCGCGGTTGCGCGCCGCCTGGTAGGCTCACCTTCAAGGAAGCTGACGATGCTGTCCCTGGCGCGGCGCGTTTCCGGCATCTCGATCAGCGGCCAGGCGTGGAACATGCCTTCCTCGTAGACGACCTCGACCTCGACGCCGGCGGCACGCGCCTTCTCGGCGAAGATCAAATTGTCGGGGCTGAGCAGGTCGCGCGAGCCGGTCAGGAGCAGCGTCTTCGGCAAAACCGAGAGGTCGCCGTAGAGCGGGCTGATGTGCCAGTCGCTGCGATCAAAGCCGGCGCTGTAGAGTCGGACGGCCTCCATTCCGCCCGAAATGCCGAGCCAGGGATCATAGCGCTCGGCCTCGAACACTTCGGGGTTGGAGAGCGACATGTCGAGCCCGGGCGAGATCAGCACGTGGCGCGAGGGCAGGGGCAGGCCTTCTTCGGCTGCCATCATGGTCAGCACGACGGCCATGTTGCCGCCGGCGGAATCGCCCATGAAAACGATATCTTCGGCGCCCGTCTCGTCGAGCATGTGCCGGTAAACGTCGCCGACCATGCCGAACATGGCGTGAAAATCATGCTCGGGGGCTATCGGGTAGATCGGCACGGTGATGCCGAAACCCAGCCGTTCCGCCATCTCGGCGATCAGTCCCCAATGATAGGAGGTGATCTGGAAGACATAGGCGCCGCCATGCAAATAAAGGATGCGCCTGCGCTCGCCGGCCTTCGGCGCGATCTCGTAGACAGGGAAGCCATCGACGCTGCGCTCGGTGATATCGAGCCGCTCACGCAGCAGTGCCGGCGGATGGTGGTCCTCGGTCTTGCGTGCATAGGCGATCCAGCGCTGCAGATTTTCCGGGCTGGCAAACGCCTTCTTCCGGCTATGCCGGAGGATGAAGGAAACGAGATGGCTTTTGAAACTGGGCATTCGAATACACAAGCTCGGCCGCAGCCGACTAAGAGAATTTCCCCACTATCTCGAACATCGTGCCTCCAGCCGAAATGTCAAGAATTTGGCCCAATGCAACACGGTTGTTTGATCAACCAGGTCTGCGGTGCGCAAACGGGCTCAGCGCCGGGGCAGCAGCGCGGCGCGCAACTTGATGTCGGTGGTCGCCGGGACCACACGGCGGTCCCGGCGTTTGGCCAGCAATTTGCATTTGTCGGCGAAGGTCATCAGCGTCCCGAGTCCAGGATCAGACGCGACAGGTTGGCCTGAGCGTCGATGCGCGGCGACACGGGCCAGCCGATGTCCTTCTGCACTTCGGGCGGCAGGCTGTTCATGGCACGCACCGACTGGGCATTCTTGATGGCCGTGCGAAAACGACCGAGGCTGTCGAACATCGACATCTTCATTCTCCTTTTGAAGCGTTGTGACGGCGCAATAGTCCGGCCCGCCTTTCGGTGTCCGTTAAATGCTTCACGTCTGTATCGGATGGATTGCGCGAAAACAGCGCTTCGGTTTCCAGATCGGTGCGATCTGGAAACATTTGCATGCAAACGAAATTGAAAGAATTCGCCGGCCTTGGCGGCCGGCCTATTCGCGGCTGCGCCTGGCGGCGTGGCCTTCGCGCGAACGCCGACGTGGGGCGGCGCCGCCGGCGACGCCGTCCTCGCTGACGGTCTTGCGCGGTGGCAATTTCACCGCCGCCGACAGTTTCGGGAACGGGTCGACCTTGTTCGGCAGCGCCATGGCATAGACGAAATGCTCCTGGAATTTCGGCTCAAGTGCTGTCTCGATCTTCTCGATATGGCTGACCGTGTCCTCGATCTCGCGGCGATAGCCGCGATTGAGCAGGGCCATGCGGGCACCGGCGCCGGCGGCGTTGCCGACGGCCGACACCTTGTCGAGGTCGCAGTCGGGGATCAGTCCCAGCACCATGGCGTATTTCGGATCGATGAAGGAACCGAAGGCGCCGGCGAAGTGGATGCGGTCGACATGCTCGGTGTTCTGCTTTTCCATCAGAAGCTTAGTGCCGGCATAGAGTGCCGCCTTGGCAAGCTGGATGGCGCGCACGTCGGTCTGGGTGATGGTGATCTTTGGCTCGCCTTCTTTCAGCACATAGGAGAAGGTGCGGCCATTGGCGGTGACACGTGGCGAGCGCTCGGCCAGCGACCCGTCGACCACGCCATCCTCGGAAATGATGCCGGCGAGGTACATCTCGGCTACGATCTCGATGATGCCGGAGCCGCAAATGCCGGTGACGCCGGTCGCCTGCACGCTGTCGAGGAAGCCGGGTTCGTCGGACCACAGCTCCGAGCCGATGACGCGGTATTTCGGCTCCAGCGTGTCGGGATCGATGCGCACCCGCTCGATGGCGCCGGGCGCGGCGCGCTGGCCGCCGGAGATTTCTGCGCCCTCGAAGGCGGGGCCAGTGGGAGAAGAAGCAGCCACGACCCGCGCACGATTGCCGAGCACGATCTCGGCATTGGTGCCGACGTCGACGATCAACATCATCTCGTCCTGGCGGTGCGGGCCTTCCGACAGCGTCACAGCGGCCGCGTCGGCGCCGACATGACCGGCAATGCAAGGCAGCATATAGAGGCGCGCGCCCTGGTTGAGCTTCAGGCCGATGTCAGAGGCCTTGATGCGCACCGCGCCGGAGACAGCGAGCGCGAACGGCGCGCCTCCCAGCTCGGTCGGATCGATGCCGAGGAACAGATGGTGCATGATCGGATTGCCGACGAAGACCGAGTCCAGGATGTCGTTGCGCTGGACATTGCCTTCGGCGCAGACCTTGTCGACCAGTCCAGAGATCGCCTCGCGCACAGCGACGGTCATGCCTTCGCGGCCGTCCGGGTTCATCATCACATAGGAGACACGGCTCATCAGATCCTCGCCGAAGCGGATCTGCGGATTGGAGGTGCCCGAGGAAGCAGCGACGCGGCCTGACAGCAGCGACACCAGATGCATGGCAATGGTGGTCGAGCCGATATCGCAGGCCAGCCCATAGGCCTCGTTCTTGAGGCCGGGCCAAAGTGCGATGACGCGCGCAATGTCGCTCTCGGCATCCTTGTGGATGGCGGCGGTGGCGGTCCAGTTGCCCTTGCGCAGGATGCCTTGCACCTGCGGCATCAGGTAGAAGTCGAATTCGAGGTTTTTAAAGCCCCAATCCTTCATCAGCGCGATTTTCAGACGGTCGAGATCGCCGAGCGGCTTGTGCATGTCGGGTTCTTCGATCTCGACATAGCACATGCGGATTGCCGCATCGCGGGCGATGACGCGCGTGTCGGCATCCTTGCGGATGGTTTGTGCGTTGATGACCGTGTCCTGCGGCACGTCGATGACGAGGTCGCCGAGGATTTGCGCCGAGCAGGAGAGGCGGCGGCGTTCGGGCAGGCCGCGCACGCGCTCGTAGCGCTCTTCCTTGGCCCCCTTGGGCGAGATGTGGTCGTTGGAAGAGACGATCTTGTGCTTGGCGAAATTGCCTTCCTGCACCTCGATCTGGCAGCGCCCACAGGTGGCGCGGCCACCGCAGACGCTTTCGACATAGACGCCGAGCTGGCGCGCGGCATCGAGCACCGGTGTGCCGACAGGGAACCGCCCGCGCTTGCCTGACGGCATGAACAGCACGAGCGGATCGGTAATGTTTGCAGGCGAGTTCACGATTGCGCGCTTATCCCCTGGCCATGCGGGCTTCACGACCGCCACGGCGGCGGCCATTAGCGGCAGCGCCATCGCCCGGCGCGTTGACAGCCGTCGGTGCAGCAACCGCCTGGCCGCCTTCGGCCGGCTTGTAGTCCTTGTAGGTCCTGATCCAGTTGGTGCAGTTCTCATCGGTGCCGTTCAGCACATTGGCGCCGCGCACGGCTTCCATTTCCTGCGGACGCACCGGGTTCATGATCGCAGAGGTCATGCCGGCGCCGATCACCATCGGGATGAAGGCGGCGTTGATGCCGTGGCGGTGCGGCAGGCCAAACGAGATGTTGGAGAGGCCGCAAGTGGTGTTGACCTTGAGCTCCTCGCGCAAACGGCGCAGCAGCGCGAACACCTGGCGGCCGGCGTCGCCCAGCGCGCCGATCGGCATCACCAGCGGGTCGACAACGACGTCATGCGCCGGAATGCCGAAATCGGCGCAGCGCTCGACGATCTTCTTGGCGACGGCGAAGCGGACGTCCGGATCCATCGAAATGCCGGTCTCATCGTTGGAGATGGCAACGACCGGAACATTGTACTTCTTGACCAGCGGCAGGATGGCTTCGAGCTTTTCTTCCTCGCCGGTGACGGAGTTGACCAGCGGACGGCCCTTGGCGACCTTCAGTGCGGCTTCGATGGCGGCGGTGACGGAGCTATCGATCGACAGCGGCAGGTCGACCAGGCCCTGCACGATCTCCAGTGTCTGCACGAGAAGGCCCGGTTCAGTCTCGTTCGGATTGACCGAGGTGACGCCGGCATTGACGTCGAGCATGGTGGCGCCGCAGGCGGCCTGTTCCAGCGCGTCCTTGATGACGGTCTCGAAATTGCCGGCGATCATCTCGGCGGCCAGCTTCTTGCGGCCGGTAGGGTTGATGCGCTCGCCAATCACGCAAAAGGGCTGGTCGAAGCCGATGATGATCTCTCGTGTCGCCGAGGCGACAATGGTCCGGGTCATGAAGTCTCTCCGCCTTGATATAAAGGGCTTCTTTATATCGTGTCTGGTTTCGTTCCAGGTCTGGTGCTTGGCCGCTGTTAGAGCGGTTCACCGTTTCACGGAAACGGCGACCCGCTCTAACTCTTTGTTTTAACTCAATTCCGGACGGAAAACCGTTTTACACTTTTCCTGGAATTGCTCTAGTGCGCGGTCTTTACCATGTCCACCTGTGTTTCGGTAATCTCGTCATGCAATATGTGGTCGAGCCGGTCGGCGACCATCTGGTCGTCGTGGCGGATCTCACGCTTCCACGGCTGGCGGCCCTTCAGCACGCCTGATTCATCGACGATCTCGGCGACATATTCCTCCTGGCGGTAGGCCATCACGTGGACACCGGCGACGCCCGGGACTTCCTTCACCTCGTTGATGATGTCGATGCAGAGCTGCTTGCCTTCCTTCTTCTGGTCCTGGGCGCCTTCCAGCCGCTTGATGATCGAGTCCGGGATATGGATGCCGGGTACGTTGGAGCGGATCCACTTGGCCGTCTTGGCCGAAGCCAGCGGGCCGACGCCGCACAGGATGAAGACCTTTTCGGTGTGGCCGAGATCGCGCGCCTTCTGCATGAAGGTTTTGAACATCGGCACGTCGAAGCAGTACTGCGTCTGCACGAACTGCGCGCCGGCGGCGATCTTCTTGCCGAGATGGATCGGGCGGAAATCGAAGGGCGGCGCGAACGGGTTGACGGCGGCACCGAGGAAAATCTGCGGCGGCGTCGTCAGCTTGCGGCCGGACAGGAACTTGCCGTTGTCGCGCATGATGCGGCAGGTCTCGAGCAGCGACATGGAATCGAGGTCGAACACCGGCTTGGCGCCGGGCTGGTCGCCGGCCTGCACACCGTCGCCGGTGAGGCACAGCATGTTGGCGACGCCCATCGCAGCCCCGCCCAGCACATCGCCCTGGATGGCAATGCGGTTCTTGTCGCGGCAGGCGATCTGCATGATCGGGGCATAGCCCATGCGGGTCAAAAGCGCGCAAATGCCGACCGACGACATGTGGCAGTTGGCGCCGGAGGCATCGACGGCATTGATGGCGTCGACCCAGCCGTCGAAGATTTTCGCCCGGTTATAGACGTCTTCCGGATCGGCGCTGTCGGGTGGGTTGAGTTCGGTGGTGACGGCGAATTCGCCGCGCCGCAGCACGCGCTCCAGCCGGCCACGTGAGGAATGGCCGGGCAGGGGATCGAGCGGCAGATGGATGCCGGCCGGGTTTTCGTCGCGCTGGCGGCCGATCATGCGGCGGCTCCGGTGTTGGCCTTGGCCGCGGTTTCGCGGGCCGCTGCCGACTGCGCCGTTACCCGCAGCCAGGCCGAGGTTTCGCGCAGCGACTGGTCGACCGGCTTCTGCACGGTCAGGATCTTGTCGCCGTGCACCATGTTCTGCGAGCCTTCCCAGGCCTTTACCCAAACGCAGGGCATATCAGGTTCGACCTCGCAATTGCCGTTGGCGCGCACGCCGCCGCAAGGGCCGTTGCGCAGCTGCTTGGGGCAGTTCATCGGGCACGACATGCCGGTCGAGGACAGGATGCACTGGCCGCACATGCGGCAGTCGAACATGAAGCCTTTGACGCGCTTTTCGACGAACTTGACCGGGGCTTCGACGCGCCCGTAGCCAAGGCCTTTCCACAAAGGATGGAGAAGCAGGAACATGTCGGCGAATCTGGAGTAGAACCATTCGAGTAGGCGCGAATGGCGGATCGACCACAGCCTGACTGCAAACGAGCGCTGCACGCGCCGCTGCGGCGACACATCGGCCGGCTTGTAGTCGGATTTCGGCGCTGCCTTCTTGACCAGCGTGGCCTGGGTAACTGCCGGGCCCTCTTTGGCAGGAGTGGTTTCAGACATTTTCTTTTCCGCCCGCCTTGACCAGAGCGACCAGCCGCTCGCGGTCATATTTCGCGTCGATGTCGCTGAACGCCTTCTCGACCTCGGCTTCGAGATCGTCGCCGACCGGAACCGGTTCGGCCTTGCGCCATTCGGCGAGGTAGTCGTCTGTGCCGCCGGCGCCGGTGCGCATGGCGCACATGTCGATCGCCTCGGTGAAGCGCAGCGGCAGTTCGCGCTTGGCGTTCTGCCGGCCCTTCTTGACGATGACCTGGGCGGGGATGTCGCGCCAATAGACGACGATCAGATCGGCCATGAAATTCTCACTCCCTGTCGAGCGCCATGCGTCCACTTGGACGCACGAAGGACTCTCGACCACTTTATCCAGCAGCAGCGAGCATTGCCGGATGCGCAGTGGGGCTGCTTGTTATGGGACGACGCGCGCGCATTCAAAAGCGACGCTATTGGACGTCGCAAAAAGAAAGGCGAGATTCGCAGGCGAAACCGGCTACCAGACCCGCCTGGTGAGGCCGGTCCAGAGATAGAACCAGATCGTCGGGTGGTACCATTGTTTCGACGGCAGATCCGGCTGGACCGTCGCCAGCTTGCCGTCCAGCGCATCGCGGACCGCCTCGACGCAGATGCCGCGCGAGAACGCCGCCTGGCGCAGCGCGTAGCTCGAAATTGTGTCGCCGGGCTCAGGCTTGCCGCGCGCCTGTTTCAGCACACCGCCGGTGTCGACGCCGGCATCGACCAGATGCACGGTGGTGCCGAAGTTTCCCGCGTCACCAGAGGCCAGCGCCCAGTAGCCGCCATTCATGCCGCGATATTTCGGGGCGATGCCTGCGTGATAGTTGAGCACCGGGCAAGGCATTTTCGCCAGCGTCTGCCTGGACAGCAGGCGGCAGCCGGCGAGCAACACTACGCCCGGGCGGATGTCGGCGATCGCCTGCAGGCAATCGGCTGCGTTGGCAGAGGAGACGTGGATGATCTTTTGTCCCGGCCTCGGTTCGGTCTGCAATTTCTGTTCGGCAATCAGCCGCTCTGCATGCCCGGCGAAAAAGCGCTTGCCGAGCCTTGTCAGCACCATCGTGCCAAGCTGGCCGATGGCCGAAAACCAGCCTTGGCGGCGGGCGCGGCCGAGCAGCAATTGCTTTTTGGATTCAGGGCTTTCGAGGATGACGCTGACAGGGGCGAGCTGGTCGGCGATGGCGTTGACGATGGCCCAGATGTGCGGCCCGCCTTCGGTGACGACGACGATCGCAGCACTGTTTCTATCCGCTGAAGCCATGGCGCGCCTTCTTGCTGGCGCGCAACCATTTGCCGTGCGCTGCCCGGCTCAATTCTGTGCCGGGCAGGGTTAAATCTTGATGACCGCACCAGCCGCCCGGCCGGCGAAAGACCTGCGGATCAGCGCTTGAACTCGATGATGTCGAGATGCGATTCGTAATAGGGCGCCGGAAATTCGATGCGCCACTCATTGGCGCCGGTGCGGAAAGCATAGCCGACCTGGTCGCTTTCCGGGCCGCTGCCATAGGGTTTTGCCTTGTTATCGTTGACATAGCCGGAGCCGAGATAGATGGCGCGCTTCTCGCTATCATCGAAGAAGCGGCCTGTTGTGCGCTGTGAGCCGCTGATCTTTTCCAACCGCCAACCCGAACCGTCGTCAGTGACCTTGCATTTGAACCAGCCATAGATGACCAGCGGGCCGGTCAGGCCGACCTTGATGGTTCGGCATTGCCAGTTGCCGGTCAGGTCCTTGTCGGAAAAAGCCACCAGCGGCTTTGCCAGCAATGCGTCGAGTTGACTGACCTCTGCCGGGTCTCCCGCTTTTGCCTCGGCCAGGGCTGCCTTGCGGGTCTCGCCATATTTGTCGAGGCGCACCTTGTCGGCCGGCGTGATGATCTTCTGCACCGCGCCGTCGGCATAAGCGGGCAGGGCGAAACAGAGGAAGCAAAGGGCGGCTATCAGCAGGCGTGGGGTCATCGGGACGTTTCCGTGTTCGGATGGCTGAATCAGCCTGTTTGCTTGTGGCGCACAACTTACCCATTCGCGGCGGCGTGTCATCTGTTCTCGACGGCGTCGCGGCTCAAGAATTGCTTCAGGCGTGTGCGGCAGCCTGCGCCAGTCCCGTTGTCAGGTCACCATAGCCGGTCGAGCGGCGTTCATAGACAAGGCCAAGCAGTTTCGCGGCTTTCTCGGCGACCTTGTCGAGTTCGGGATCGTCGGTCTGCGCGATGTAGACCAGTTTCTCGTAGTTGCCGAAATAGTCCTTGATCAGTTCCGGATGCTTGTCGAGACCGAGCGGCTTCATGAAGAAGGCGTCGAACTGGCGGCACAGAAAGTCGGTCATGTAGAAGGACATCATGTCGTCGTCGGCGACCTTCGCATAGGCATCCATGCCCTGGTAGAAGGCAAAGCAGTGCGGACCGGCCATGCGCTCGACGCCGTGCTTCTCCAGCACCCGGTCGAGCAGGCCACCGGTGCCGCAATCGGCATAGCCGACGAAGATGTTCTGGTAACCGTCCGCCTTGGCCTTCTCGATCGCCTTGTCCATCGCCGGTGCGATGCGGTCGGGGTAGAAATGGAACTCAGCCGGCAGGCAAGTCAGGTCGAGATGGTCGAGCTTGAGCTGCTCCTTGACGGCCAAAACTTCGCGCGCAATCATTCCGCAGGCGATGACCAGCAGCCTGTCGTCTTGATTCGGTTTCGTTTTTTGTATTCTAGCCATGGAACCCGGTCGAAGCGGCCTTCGTTGCTGTGGGGCGAATCTATCGAGAGAGGGATAAACCGTCCATGAAACTGTTACGCGTTGCGCCGATCGCAATCCTTGCCTGCGCCCTGGCGCTTACGGCCTGCGCCAACACCGTGCGCGGCGTCGGTCGGGATCTCAAATCGACCGCGAAAGCCATCGACGACACCGTCACCAAACCCTGAGACGCGGCCGTCGTCGCCAACATCTGGGAACAAAAAAGCCGCGCTGCAAGGCGCGGCTTTCGATTGTTGGCCAAACGCCTTGCGGAACAAATCAGGCTGAAGCGCGCACGTTGTGCTTGCGCTTCATGAAGTCCTTGGCGGTCTCGACGGCCACCGCCGCGTCGCGGCAATAGGCGTCGGCGCCGACGGCCTTGCCGAATTCCTCGTTGAGCGGCGCGCCGCCGACCAGCACGACATAGTCGTCGCGAATGCCCTTTTCCTTCATCGTGTCGATGACGACCTTCATGTAGGGCATGGTCGTGGTCAAAAGCGCCGACATGCCGATGATGTCGGGCTGGTGCTGCTCGATGGCGTCGAGGTATTTTTCGACCGCATTGTTGATGCCGAGGTCGATGACGTCGAAGCCAGCACCCTCCATCATCATGCCGACGAGGTTCTTGCCGATGTCGTGAATGTCGCCTTTGACGGTGCCGATGACCATCTTGCCCTGCTTCGGAGCACCGGTGGCGGCGAGCAGCGGGCGCAGGATGAACATGCCGGCCTTCATGGCGTTGGCCGACAGCAGCACTTCAGGAACGAACAGGATGCCGTCGCGGAAATCCTCGCCGACGATGCGCATGCCTTCGACCAGAGCTTCGGTCAGCACCTTGTAGGGCACCCAGCCGCGCTCGAGCAGGATGTTGGTGCCTTCCTCGATCTCTTCCTTCAGCCCGTCATACAGATCGTCGTGCATCTGCTGCACCAGCTCGTCGTCGGAAAGCTCGGAGAGGATGATCTCGTCGTCGGCCATTTTTTCTCGGGCTCCTTGCCGCGGGGATGCGACCACGGCGGCTTAAAATAATCGCGTCAATACCTAACCCGGCAGGGGCAGGTATCCATAGCTGATTTGCGACTTCCCGCAAAAGGAAAGCGACCGCAAATCTATTGGAATTCTTGTCGATTTTGCGACAGGCGTTGGCGCTGGCGGGCCGTTTCGAATAGGGTGCATGGCTACGATCCGGGCGAGAAGCCGCGATGCGCGGCCGCAAACGGTTTTTAGGGAAAAACGATCATGAGTGAGAACGCGTCAGTCGACCAGGAAGCGTCCAATGCTCGACGTGGGCGCGCTGCCAGCGGCGGTGCGGCAGCCAGGCGCGCGGCCCGCTCGGGTGGCGGGCCGGGCACCCAGCTCACCTACATCAAGCGCAAGATCAACATCTATGAGGTCCTCAACGAGGAGGGCCTGGCGATTATCGAAAACAACACCGACACGGTGCTGGAAGAGATCGGCATCATCTTCCGTGACGACGCCGAGGCGCTGCAGCTGTGGAAAGAGGCGGGCGCCGACGTCAAGGGCGAGCGCGTGCATTTCCCCAAGGGGCTGTGCCGCTCGCTGCTGAAGACCGCACCGCCCATCTACACCCAGCATGCGCGCAATGCCGAGCGTTCGGTGCAGATCGGCGGCAACGCCACCGTCTTTGCGCCGGTCTACGGCCCGCCCTTCGTGCGCGATCTCGATGGCGTCAGGCGCTACGCGACGATCGAGGATTTCCAGAATTTCGTGAAGCTCGCCTATATGGCGCCGTCGATCCACCATTCGGGCGGCACCGTATGCGAGCCGGTCGACGTGCCGGTCAACAAGCGCCATCTCGACATGGTCTACAGCCACATCAAATATTCGGACAAGCCGTTCATGGGTTCGGTGACGGCGCCGGAGCGGGCCGAAGATACGGTCGCGATGGCCAAGATCGTGTTCGGCGACGATTTCGTCGAAAACAACACGGTGCTGACCAGCCTGATCAACGCCAATTCGCCGATGGTGTTCGACGAAACCATGCTGGGGGCGCTGAAGGTCTATTCGCGCCACAACCAGGCCTGCATCGTCACGCCGTTCATCCTCGCCGGCGCGATGAGCCCGGTGACCGTCGCCGGCACGCTGACGCAAGTTCTGGCTGAAGTGCTCGCCGGCGCGTCGTTCACGCAGCTGATCCGGCCCGGTGCGCCGGTGCTGTTCGGCACCTTCGCCTCGTCGATTTCGATGCAGTCGGGTGCGCCGACCTTCGGCACGCCGGAACCGTCGCTGGTTTCCTATGGTGCAGCACAGCTAGCCCGCCGGCTCGGCCTGCCATTCCGCACCGGCGGCTCGCTCTGCGCGTCCAAGGTTCCGGACGCACAAGCAGCCTATGAAAGCGCCAACACACTGAACTCGACCATCCTGGCCGGCACCAATTTCGTGCTGCATTCGGCCGGCTGGCTCGAAGGCGGGCTCGCCTCCTGCTACGAAAAGTTCATGATGGACATCGACCAGCTCGGCATGCAGCAGAAGTTTGCTGAAGGCGTCGACCTGTCGGAAAATGGCCAGGCGATGGACGCCATCCGCCAGGTCGGCCCAGGCAGCCACTATCTCGGCTGCGACCACACGCAGGCCAATTTCCAGACCGCCTTCTACCGCTCCAGCATTGCTGACAACAATTCCTACGAGCAGTGGCTGGCCGAAGGCGAAAAGACAGCACCGCAGCGCGCCAACGATCTGGCACGCCGCTGGCTGGAGGCTTACGAGGCGCCGTATCTCGATCCGGGCATTGACGACGGCCTGAAGGACTACATCGCCACCAAGAAGGCGTCGATGGCTGACGCCTTCACTTGAAAGGAGCCCGAGTCAGGCGGGGCTAAAGTCGCCAACATCATCCACAAGGAAGTCTGGCGGAGCGCTTTTTCCGACCCGGACCAGAAGGGATGATTGTGCGCGGCACCGCTGACGCGATAGCGGCCGCGCTTTCCGCCAACGGCCTCATTTTGCGCGGCCGCGTCATGTTCGCCGAAGGCGAGGAGGCGCCCTCTGGCTTGTCCGGCAATCCCGTTGGGTCCGCCCTTTTGGTCGGGCAGGCGGGCGCGGCACCCTGGCCGCATTTCCTGCGCTGGCGCGAACGGCGACCGCAAACCATCGCCAATCCGCTCGACACCTGGTCACGCCAGGTGATCGGCGCGGTGGCGGAAAAATTTGGCGCGCGCGCCGTGTCTCCATCCGACAGGCCGTATCTGCCGTTCCAGCAATGGGCGATGCGGGCGGAGGGATTGAAACCGTCGCCGCTTGGCATTCTCATGCATCCACAATATGGGCTCTGGCATGCCTATCGTGGCGCGCTGCTGTTCGAAGATCAGATCGCGGTCGACGCGTCTCAGGCATCGATTCACCTTTGCGATGCATGTGTCGAAAAACCCTGTATGAAATCCTGTCCGGTCGACGCCTATTCGAGGGAAGGCTTTGCCTATCAGTCCTGCCTCGCGCATGTGCGCGGTGCGAACGGTTCGCCTTGCCGGACCGGCGGCTGCCTGGACCGCAATGCCTGTCCGTATGGCACGGCCTATCGCTATCCCTCAGATGTGCAGGCCTTTCACATGGCGGCATTCGCGCGCTGAGCCATTCGCGACTAGGCTGCCGACGATACGCATTTGTGAACGCGGCGGGTCCTTGATTGACTTGCCCAGCCGCTTGTCACGGATATGTATCGCGCGACACTTAAGTGGAGCGGGCCATGGCCAAGCAGGATATCGAGATCAAGACCGCGGATGGCGTGGCCAAGGCAGGGCTGTTTCGCCCGACGGCAGCGGCCAAGGCCGGCATCATTCTCTACATGGACGCTTTCGGGCCACGACCGGCGCTCGACCAGATGGCGGAAAGGCTTGCGAGTGAGGGCTATGCGGTGCTGGTGCCGGATCTGTTCTACCGGAATGCGCCCTATGGCCCGTTCGATGCCAAGACCGCTTTTGTCGTGGAGGAGACCAAGGCTGCGCTGATGGCGTTGGTGCACGGCACGACGCAGGACATGACCGTCCGCGACAGCGGCGCTTTCCTCGATGCGCTCGTTGCGGAAGGTGTCACCGGATCGGTCGGCACCGTCGGCTACTGCATGGGCGGGGCGCGGGCGCTGAATGCCGCCGCAACCCATCCCGATCGCATCGTGGCGGCCGCCAGCTTCCACGGCGGCAATCTGGCTGGCGACAATGCCGACAGCCCGCACCGCAAGGCAGCCTCTATCAAGGCGCGTGTCTATGTCGGCGTTGCCGGCGTCGATCGCAGCTTTCCGCCGGAGCAGTCGGCGCGGTTGGCCGAGGCGCTGCGCGTGGCCGAAGTCGACCACGCCATCGAGAACTATGCCGGCATGGCGCATGGCTGGTGCGTGTCGGACCATAGTGTCTTCAACGCGACCGGCGCCGAACGCCACTGGAAGCGATTGACGACGCTGTTTGCCGAAACGCTGGGCTAAACACTGATCGAGACGTTGGGTAGTGTCTCAGTTTGAAATTTGATACGGCTGTCGACCACGCTGAGCTATTGCAAGCGGGGTTAAGATGAAAAACTTCTTGTTGGCAATCCTTGTGGCTGTTCCGACTGTGGTAGCGCTTTTGTTGTTTATCCGAGGCCTCGATCCGGCCTTGGAAATCGACAACCTGAAGGAACAAATTGGGTTGCAACGGAGAGAAATGCGCTTCTTGAGTAAGATGGCGAACATGGGTTTCACTTCTTGCCATTTGACAGTTACGGACTTTGAAAAGTTCGCCAAGGAAAATGACCATCCCTTTTTGTGGAAAGGAGATGATGGGCTGGTTGGTGCATTCAAAGTGCAGAGAAAGGATTCCTGTATTGTGAGCGTTACAGTTCCTGATTGGCTTTGATACGTATGCCTACGTCGCCGTGCAAAGGGATGCCCTTGCATCCGTCGGACGAGAAGGACGACGCGAACCGATTTGTATCAAGCTCCCGAACGCAAAGCCCACGCGCCCGCAAGTCACAGTCGATCACTGACAGTCTGCTTTCCACCCGTAGCGGAAATTCAAACTGAGACACTACCAGGCGTTGCCTGCAGTCGCACCGAACGGGTAGAGACTGCACGATTGGCGCGGCCTGCTAAATCGGCGCCGGTCGAGCGGGAACGAATGGCCTGATGCAATCCTATGATGTGGTGGTGATCGGGGCGGGCGCGGCCGGAATGATGTGCGCTATCGAGGCTGGCAAGCGCGGCCGTTCGGTTCTGGTGCTCGATCACGCGGCAAAGCCCGGTGAAAAAATCCGCATCTCCGGCGGCGGCCGGTGCAATTTCACCAACATCCACACGAGCCCGAAGAACTTTCTCTCGGGCAATCCGCATTTCTGCATCTCGGCGCTCAGCCGCTACACACAGCGCGACTTCATCGCGCTCGTGGAACGGCATGGCATTGCCTATCACGAGAAGACGCTGGGACAGCTGTTTTGCGATGGCTCGGCGCTGCAGATCATCGGCATGCTGGTTGCGGAGATGCGTGACCGGAGTGCAGAGCTGGCATTGTCGACCGAGGCCAGGGATGTCACCAAGACTGCCGAAGGGTTTGAGCTTTCTCTCTCCAGCGGAACCATCGCCTGCCAATCGCTGGTCGTCGCCTGTGGCGGCAAGTCGATCCCCAAGATGGGCGCGTCGGGTTTCGGCTACGAGCTTGCGACGCAATTCGGTCTCGCCGTGATGGAGACGCGGCCGGCGCTGGTGCCGCTCACCTTCGATGCAAGAACGCTCGAGCGGCTGGCGCCCTTGGCCGGCAATGCCGTCGACGCCGAAGTTGCCTGCGGCAAGACGCGGTTTTCGGAGGCGATGCTGTTCACGCATCGCGGCCTGAGCGGGCCTGCCATCCTGCAAATATCGTCCTACTGGCGCGAGGGCGACGAGATTCGCATCGCCATGCTGCCGGGAGTGGATGTCGCCGAGCTGCTGCGCGCCGCCCGGCGCGTCAACGGCAGGCAGGCAGTGCAGACAGTGCTGGCAAACCATCTGCCCAAGCGCCTTGCACAGGCGGTTGCCGAGCGTACCGGGATCGACGGCAATCTCGCCGATTTGACGGACTTGCGGATGAGAACCGTAGAGGCCGCCGTCAACGATTGGCGCATCAAGCCGGCCGGCTCGGAGGGCTATCGCACGGCGGAAGTGACGCTTGGCGGCGTCGATACCAACGGGCTCGACCAGAAGACGATGCAGGCGAAATCCGTGCCGGGCCTGTTTTTCATCGGCGAAGTTGTCGATGTCACGGGCTGGCTCGGCGGTTATAATTTTCAGTGGGCGTGGTCGTCCGGCTGGGTAGCCGGCCAGGTGTGCTGATATTCAGGTGAGGCCGGCCTGCGAGCCATGGTCTCCTGCGCTTCAGGTGCTCACGTACTTAAGTACGCTCCGCTCCGGTTCTCTGAGACCATAGCTCTCGGCTGGGCCTGACCTGAATCTCAACACACCTGTTGCGCATCCCGAATCCGTTGCTCCCGAAAAAATTCTTTCCATAACCCCAAGGATTGGCCATTAGCCTTCGTCCAACAGGCAAATGATGGCGATGATGCTGGATGAGAGCGAAGCCTCCGACGCCGAATTGATCGGGCGGGCGAAGGGCGGAGACAGGGGTGCCTTCGGCAAATTGCTGGAGCGGCACTACGACTTCGTCTATCGCGCCGCCTATCGCTGGTGCGGAAAAAAGGCCGATGCAGAAGACATCGCCCAGGAAGTCTGCGTCCGTCTCGGCAAGGCAATCCGCGACTATCGCGGCGGCGGTGCGTTCACGACATGGCTATACTCCGTGACGATGAACGCGGCGCGCGACATGATGCGCAAGACCACGCGCGAAAACGTCAAGACCGAGGCCTATGGCGCCTACAGCATGATTTCGGGAGAGGCCTCGGCCGAGCCCGAAGATCCCACTGAGGCGCTCTGGGCAGCGGTGCGGCAATTGCCGGACAAGCAGCGCGATGCGGTGCTTCTGGTCTATGGCGAAGGCTTGAGCCATGCGGCCGCCGCCGAGGCGATGGCAATCTCGGAAACGACGGTTTCCTGGCACATCCATGAAGCGAAGAAACGGCTGAAGACGTTGATGCGTTCAGCCGGGGAAGTGTGACCATGGTCGACGACAACGAACTCAACAGGCTGCGCGATGCAGCAGTACCGGCGCCGGGCGAAAGCGCGAAGGCACGCGCCTTCGAAGCCGCCATGCGCGCCTTTGATCAGGAAAATATTTCGGCCGCCACCCAAGGATCGGTTGGCGGGCTTCGTCTCACAGAGCGAGCACAAAAGCTCTGGAGCGAGATCATGCAAAAGAAACTCATTGCCACGCCAGCCATTGCCGGGCTCGTCGCCCTGCCGATCGCCGGATACGCCACCTTCCACATGCTGAGGGAACAGCCGTCGCCGTTCGGCGGCGACGAGAAGATCACCGAAACGCTGGCCGACAAACCGGCAACCAACGCGCCGCTGAAAGAAAAGCAGGCGCCCGAAGGCGACCTGAAGAAGGCCGACGCTGACGCCGAAGTGCGAAGCCGCGACGCCATTCCGGCGCTTCAGACGCCGCCGGCGGCGCCGAAGTCCGAATCGACAGTTGCCGTCGCCCCGGCGCAGCAGGATGCGCTGGGGCGCGGCCTGCCGGCCGAGCCTGCGCCGGTTGAGAGCCGCGAGTTCTCACTTGACGGCACAGCTGCCCCGGCCGACACCGGGCGGGTCGACCGCATGGCGGGTGCCGCCGAGTCCAAGTACCTGGCGCAGCCCTCTACACCGCCGGCCGACCAGATTGCGCCGCAGGAGCCAAACCGCGACCGCGTCGAGGATTTCAAGACCAATCCGGTGCATGCAGCCCTTCAGGATCCCGTCTCGACCTTCTCGATCGATGTCGATACCGCTTCCTATTCCTTCGTGCGCAGCTCGCTGAAGCAGGGCTACCTGCCGCAGGCCGATACGGTGCGCGTCGAGGAGATGGTCAATTACTTCCCCTATGATTGGAAGGGGCCGGAATCCGCGTCGACGCCGTTCAACTCGACCGTCAGCGTCATGCCGACGCCGTGGAACGGGCACACCAAGCTGATGCACGTCGCCATCAAGGGTTTCGACATCAAGCCGGTCGAGCAGCCCAAGGCCAATCTGGTGTTCCTGATCGACGTGTCGGGTTCGATGGACGAGCCGGACAAGCTGCCGCTGCTCAAGTCGGCTTTCCGGCTGCTGGTCAGCAAGCTCAAGGCGGACGACACCATTTCGATCGTCACCTATGCCGGTGATGCCGGCACCGTGCTGATGCCGACCAAGGTCACCGAGAAGGACAAGATCCTCAACGCCATCGACAATCTGCAGCCTGGCGGCTCGACGGCCGGCGAGGCGGGCATCAAGGAGGCCTACAAGCTTGCCCAGCAGTCCTTCGTCAAGGACGGCATCAACCGTGTGATGCTGGCCACGGACGGCGATTTCAATGTCGGCCAGACTGACGACGAGGACCTGAAGCGGCTGATCGAGCAGGAACGCAAGACGGGTGTGTTCCTGTCGGTGTTTGGCTTCGGCCGCGGCAATCTGAACGACCAGATGATGCAAACCATCGCCCAGAACGGCAACGGCACCGCCGCCTATATCGACACGCTGGCCGAGGCCGAGAAGGTTCTGGTCGAGGATGCCTCCTCGACGCTGTTCACTATCGCCAAGGACGTCAAGATCCAGGTCGAGTTCAATCCGGACAAGGTCTCGGAATACCGGCTGATCGGTTACGAAACCCGCGCCTTGAACCGTGAGGATTTCAACAATGACCGCGTCGATGCCGGCGATATCGGCTCCGGCCATTCGGTCACCGCCATCTATGAGATCACGCCGAAGGGCAGTGGCGGCGAGCAGATGGATCCGCTGCGCTACGGCCAGGCAACGGTCAACAATGGCGGTGTCGCCAATGCCGACGAATATGCCTTCGTCAAGATCCGCTACAAGCTGCCCAACGAGGACGTCTCGAAGCTGATCACCACGCCGGTGACGTCGGCCAACGAGGTCAAGTCCTTCGACGAGGCCAGCACCGACCAGCGTTTCTCCGTCGCTGTCGCCGCCTTCGGCCAGAAGCTGCGCGACGAGGATGCGACCGCGAAGTTCGGCTACGACAAGATCATGGAGATTGCCACCGCCGCCCGAGGAGCCGACCCGTTTGGGTACAGGTCCGAGTTCCTTTCGCTTGTGCGCCTTGCCTCGGCGCTGGGCGGTAACCGGTAGTGGCAATAACGCCGGTTCCTTTCAGACGGGGGTCGTTCTGATACGGGGGAACCGGCTACGGGCGGGTGAGGCAGGCCGGCGAGGGAAACCTTGCCGGCCTTTTTTCCGGATCTATCGATATTCAGGTGAGGCCGGCCTGCAAACGACGGCTCGCTGTGCTTCCGGCCTTCGCCGGCCGAAGCACTCATGAGGGATCGTGGCAGCTATGGCTACGGCCGGCGTAGGCGGTGCTCAGGTACCCAAAAGTACGCTCCGCTCCGGTTCTCGCGAGCCATCGTTTTCGGCTCGGCCTGACCTGAATCTCAACAGATCCTGGGTGACGAGTTGATCTGCGGAATCGTTAAATTGCGTGGCTTTTCAGGAACGTCATTGCAATGCCCCGCTGCTATCCAGTGTGCCGGGATTGGGCTTGAGGGGGCCGGGAATTGCAGATCACGAATATCGGAAACACGCTGCCGGCGGTAAGACACACGCAGGTGTCGGGGTCGACCGCGCTTTCGCCGGAATCGAGACGCATCATGGACGACGTCGACGCGGCCCGGAATACCGCCATGTCGGCGCTGACCAACGACCGCTTTCGCGTCATGCTGGAGCAGATCGGCAATCCGCAGTCATCGGGTGACCTGGTGACGATGGGCAATGGCCAGAATGCCGCCGGCACCGACGTCAAGACGGCGCAATCGCGCTACACCGAAAACAGCGAATAGATCAGGCGCGGCTGCGACGGCGTTCGCGGCGGGCTTCGCTGGTCTCGGCGGTGTTTTCGGTCGCCACCTTGTTGCGCATCGGACCGATGCGTTCGACGATCGTGGCGACAGTCGGACGATCCGCTTTGGTGTGCGCGTCGAGCGCCTTGCGCATCGCGGCAAGGTGCTGGAACGAGGTGCCGCAGCAACCGCCAATGATTTTCGCTCCGCCGTCGACCGCAAGACGGACATAGTCCGCCATCAGTTCCGGCGTGCCGGAATAGTGGATTTCGGTGCCGCGGAATTCCGGGATGCCGCAATTGCCTTTGACGATCACTGTCGCCTCGGGCTTGGCCTCGGTCATGTCGAGCAGCGAGGCCAGGATGTCGGAAGCGCCGACACCACAATTGGCGCCGACGCCGAGCGGTGTCTCGGAAAGTCCGTCGACAACGCCGTGGATATCCTTGGGCAGCAGGCCCATCATGGTGCGGCCGGCGGTGTCGAACGAACCGGTATAGGTGTAGGGCAGGCCGACACGGATGGCGGCTTCCGCCGCGGCGCGGATTTCGTCCGGCGCCGACATGGTCTCGATCCAGGCGACTTCAGCGCCACCTTCCTTCAGACCCTCGATCTGTTCGGCGAAGGCCTCGACCGCTTCGTCGTAGGTCATGGCGCCGAGCGGCACCAGCAACTCGCCCGTCGGGCCAACCGAACCGGCGACGATGACTTTTCTCCCGGCCTTGTCGGCAACGGCGCGGGCGATCTCGGCGGCGCGCTTGTTCAGCGCGTGCACGCGGTCCTGCGCATGATGCAGCTTCAGCCGGTGGCGGGTGCCGCCAAACGAGTTGGTGAGAATGATGTCGGCGCCGGCATCGACAAAATTCTGGTGCAGGCTGGTGATGGTGTCAGGCGCCGTTTCGTTGAGCAGCTCGGGCGCTTCGCCGGCCTCCAGACCCATCGCGAACAGGTTGGTGCCGGTGGCGCCGTCGGCGAGCAGCACACCCTTTTCGGCCAACAGTGCGTCGATGGGATTGGTCGCGGTCATCGGATCGGCTTTCAAATTTTCGAATGGAATAAGGATATAAAGAAGTCTTTATGTCCAGTCAATGTGCTTGCGGCCCGCGGATGCCGCGCGGCGCGCCTTTCCGGGGGCGTCGGCGCTCAGGCAGAACCCGACGGGAATGACGCGCCGGCCAGATTGCGCGCGAAGGCGGCTGCCTCGTGCGGGTTGATATCAGCGGCGCGGATCAAATTGTCGAAATGCTGGGTCAGCGCCTGGACCGGCTGGGTGGCGTTCAGCACAACATACATATCGCCGACATAGATGGCGGCGCGATAGGGGCCGAAGATGGTCAGCGGGATAGAGTAGCGCATGCGGCCGTCATAGAGAAACAGCCGGAAGGTCGGATAGAGATCGTCAAGCAGCGTCGCCATATGGGCGAGTTGCTGCCGCCGGTCGGCCTCGGGAAAACGGTCCCAGACGCCGAGGCCACGCGCAAAAATCTCCAGCGTGTGGCGCGGCATGCAGACCTCCATGTCGGTCTCCGGGCGCCTGTTGTACTCGATGCGGTACTGTGTCTCGCTGGCTTGAGCGAGGCGGCTGCGGTTGGTGATGTTGGCTTCATAGTCGACCAGCTGGCGCGTGCGCAGAAGGTCCGGAATGCCGGCCGGCACGTAGCGGATCTTGGTGCCGGCAGCTTCGGCGAACCATTTGGCGAGCAGCGTGCGGTCGAAGCCGTCGGGCGCTTCCTCGATCTCCAGGCTTTCGCGGATCTCGCCGGTGACGCCTTCGTCCTGGGAGAGGCCAAGCAGCCAGTCCAGCGAGATCTTGAATTCGGCGGCGATGTTGAGCAGCGTTTCGGCGCGCGGCAGCCGCGTCGAGGCGCCGGACATCAGTTGCGACAGCGCCGACCGATCGATGCCGACTGCTGACGCGAAGGCCGACTGGTTGAGATCGGACCTTGTCAGGAGCAGCTTCAGACGCTCCCGAAAGATGGCTGACAGATCCCGTTTGTCCACTGTTCGTTCTCCGCGTTCTTTGAGGAAAAATTTGCGCCAGAGCCGCCGAATCAGCACTCAAGGCGTAAATGAATCCCTAAGCTTGTTTACAATGTGTAACATGTGCGGTCAAAAATGCGCAAATGCAACATTTTGTACACTTTGTCTCGTTGAGTGGAATCGCTTCTCCTGACACTATGCTGTCAGGAACCAATTGGGGTTCCGGCGACTGAGGGACAGTGGTCGATAGCATGACAGGCAAGAGCATCAAGCGACGCAACGCAGCGGCCATCGAGTGGCCGACCGTGGTCCTCGCTTTCTTCTGTTACGGAATGTGGCTCGCCACCGGGCTCCTGCTCTGGCCCTCTTATCCGATCCTGACTCTCGTTCTCCTCGGCTTCATCCTGGCATTGCAGTCGTCGATCATGCACGAAGTGCTGCATGGCCATCCGACGCGCAGCGCGCTGATCAACGAAGCCTTCGTCTTCCTGCCGATCGGCCTGGTCTGGCCTTTCCGTCGCTTCAAGACGCTTCATCTGCGCCACCACGCCGACGAGCGTCTGACCGATCCGCTCGACGATCCCGAGAGCTATTACCAGGCGCTGTGGATGCATGACGATCTGCCGCCGACGATGAAATTCCTGCTCAAGATCAACAACACCATGGTCGGCCGTTTCTTCCTCGGCCCCTGGCTGTCCTGCATCGGCTTCTTCATCGACGACGCCAAGCACATGATTGCCGGCGACAAGGTGATCGGCAAGGCATGGCTGCTGCATGCGATCGGCCTCGCCATCGTGCTGCCGATCGTGCAGTTCGGCTTCGGCATCCCCGTATGGCTCTACATTCTGGTGCCGGTGTGGCTCGGTCAGTCGCTGATTGCTGTCCGCACTTTCGCCGAGCATCAGTGGTCGGAGCATCCGGAAGGTCGCACGGTGATCATCGAGCGCTCGCCGCTGTCGTTCCTGTTCCTCAACAACAATCTGCACTTCGTCCACCACAAGACCCCGACGGTGGCCTGGTACAGGCTGCCGAAGCTGTTTGCCGACCGCCGCGACGAGTGGCTGCGGATGAACAATGGCTATGCCTATCCGAACTATTTCGCACTGATCAAAGCTTACGCCTTCAAGGCCAAGGAGCCGATCGTGCACCCGGTGCTGCGCCGCCAGTCCGAGTCGGGCAGGGCATTCAAGCCGCGCATCAGGGCGCGCAGCGTCAGCGGGCTTGGCAGCGCGCCGGTTCCCGCCGAGCCGCCCAAGGAATAATCCGGGCCGCACCGGGGCGCGTGTCGGCCAATTCTGATTGGGCACCGCGTTTTTGCGATCCTTTCCTGAGACATGATGATTGAGTGTCGGCATGAGTGAATTGATTGCGGCTTTGCCGATGTATGACTGGCCCGAAGTGCGCGACGAGGTCGACGCGCAATGGGCACGGCTGCGCGAGGCCTTTCGGCAAAAGGGCATCGATGCACCGCAAACCATCGTGCGCCGCAATGGCGACCTGCCGTCGGTGCCAGGCGGTATCCACGATGCCGAGGGCAAGCTGATCGCGCCGGATCCAGCGACGCTGCCGCCGAACGAACTCGACTATCACAAGCTTTGGCTGCATCCGGCGCTGCTGTTCGCCCAGACCTGCTGGGGGCCGATGGAGCTTGGCTTGTCCAAGCAGGTGCAGGTGGTCGGCCAGCCGAGCTACGACGCCTATGAAGGCGGGCAGGGCGAACTCTATTCGAGCGCGCTGGTGATGCGCATAGGCGAGGGGCCACAGGTTCACTCGCCCGCGGACGGCAAGGCCGTATTGCCGCTCGATCTGATGCGCGGGAAGCGCTTCACCTTCAACAGCCCCGATTCAATGTCGGGCAGCATTGGGCTGACGCGCGACCTTCAAGCGGTCGGCGAAAGTCTCGACATCTTTTCCTCGCGCAGCGAGAGCGGCGGCCATCGCAGCTCGATCGTTACTGTGGCCGAGGGCAAGGCGGATATCGCCGCGATCGACTGCGAGAGCTGGGCGCTGGCGCAGCGTTTCGAGCCTGTGGCACGCAAGGTCGCTGTTGTCGGCTGGACGGCGCGGCGCAAAGGCCTGCCCTACATCACTGCCAGGACGACGCCGGAAAAGACGGTCAGGGCCTTGCGCGAGGCGCTTGCCGGCCTAGCCGAGCAACCTCGCATCCAAAGGGTAGGTTGAAAGCTGCTCGTTGCCGGTGTTGGTGATCAGGATCTGCTCCTCGATCTTCACGCCCTCGTGCCCGCCTAGCCTGCCGATATAGCTTTCCACGCACAGCACCATGCCCGGCTCAAGCACACCGTCGGGTGTGTCCGGCGTCCAGTCGCTGGCATGCGGCAGGGTCGGGTACTCATCCGCCAGACCGACGCCGTGATAGAGCACGCCGTAGCGGGTCGGAAAGCAGTCTCCCGGCGGCACCACCGAGCGCTCGACGAGATCGCGGAACGATATGCCGGGCTGCATCAGTTCTGTATTGTGCGCGATCTGGTCGGCGGCGATGCGGAACAGGTCGCGCTGCTCGTTCGACGGCCTGGCGTCACCGCACAGCCAGGTGCGCGAGAGATCGGCGCAGAAGCCGTAGGGGCCGATCAGGTCGGTGTCGAAGGCGACGAGGTCGCCTTCCTCGATGACCCGCGACGAGCATTCCTGAAACCACGGATTGGTGCGCGGTCCCGATGCGAGCAGTCGGGTTTCGATCCATTCGCCGCCGCGCGCAATGTTGCCGCGGTGGAGTTCGGCCCACAGCTCGTTTTCGGAAATGCCCGGTGTCAGCGCCTTCTCCATTTCGCCCATCGCCGCTTCGCAAGCGACGATGGCGCGGCGCATGGCAAGGATCTCGTCGGGCGATTTGATAAGCCGCGCATTTTCCATCACCGCTTCGCCATTGCCGATGGCAATGCCGAGCCTGGCGAGTTCCTCGACGCCTTCGGGATTGATGTGGTCGACGGCGATGCGGCTGTTGCCGCCGCCATGTTCGCTGACCAGATCGGCGATGCCGGCGGCCCAGCGCCGGACTTTCTGGTCGGTCAGTTCGCCGCCATAGAGATAGATCCACGACACCGCCGGCCGCACCTCGTCGACGACGCCGGAATGGTCGGACAGGTGCTCGCAGGAGAAATAGTCGAACAGCACCACCGGGCCTTCGGCAGCGACGAAGCAGTGGCGGGTCGAGTTGTGCGCGACCCAGAGCTGCATGTTGGTCGAATCGGTGGCGTAGCGGATGTTGACGGGGTCGTAGAGCAGGGCGCCGGCATAGCCGCGGCGCTTCAGCTCGGCGCGGATGCGCTCGAGCCGGTATTGGCGCATCGCGGCAAGGTTGGGCGCGGCGATGCCTGCCGCTTGCCATTCGGACTCGGCCAGCGCGCCGTAGCCCAGCACATGCTGGTTCAGCGACGCCGCCTTCTGGCGCGAGGCGTCGCGCAAGGCTTCGACCGAGCCCGGCTCGAACGGCATGATCTTGCGGTGACGACCAAACCCTTGCTTCTCCACCTGAGGCCTCCTGCCGATGCTATTGTGGTGCCGCGCTGGCCGCGGCCGCCACCTTCTTCAGACGCGTGACCGTCACTATGCGGGTGGGCGGGTCGCTGCCGAACAGCATGGGCACGGCCAGCTGCTGCGGCGGGCCATCCGCTGCGTAGCCGGCCTGATCCAGCAGTTTGAGGATAGTTTCGACCCCCACCCTGTCGTCTGCCGTGACGAACACCGCCGGCTCCCTCAGCAATTGGCCGAAGTCTGGCAATTCTCCATCAAGGACGACAAGATCGGGATCGACCAGGCGCAGATTTCCCAACCAGTGCCAGCTCGATACGGTGGTGCGTATCGGTCCGTTTGCCGTCAACTGGTTGTAGAGCGAATTGTAGTCAACACGCGCGATGCTGCCGCGGCTGTCGCCACCTTTGAGGTGGGCGTACCATGTCACCGGCAGTACCAGGATGGCGAGCGTCGCGCCGACAAAGACGGCGATGTCCTGGACCTTCCGGCCCCTGTCTCCCCTGGCGTCCATGCGAAGGGCAAGTGCGACGGGCAGCAACACAAGGATGGGGAGCATCCAGCGGTCGCGGAATTGCGTTGCCCCGGTCGCCAGGACGAGCACGATGGTGATGGCAAGAGCAAAAGCGATGGTGCGCCACACCAGTTTCTCGGTCCATGGCGCTGGTTGCAGGGCCGGCGCCGGCCTGTTCCTCGCGATGAGAAAAGCCGCCGCGAATATCCCGGCCGGCAACAGTGCGAAATTCAGCATCGCCTTGCCCAACCCCCACACTCCGGAGAACGCGTTCAGGATCACGCCGCTTTCCCTGGCCATGCCGAAACCGCCTGCATGCGATAGCACCTGTTCGGTGTGTGTCAGGCTCCAGTAGAGCGTCGGCAGGCAAAGCAGTATGGCCAGCGCCACGCTGATCAAAAACTGGCGGTTGAGGATGACGCCGCGCGTTTCGTGCAGCGACAGGGTGGACAGCACCAGCGCGCCGAGAAAAATCAAATTGTTGTATTTTGACAGTATCGCGGCTGCTATCGCCACGCCGAACAACACATAGGCGGTCAGCGATCGCCGCTGCACCAGTTCGACGAGCGCGAGAAACAGCACCGCCGAAAAACAGAAGGCGGCGATGGAGTGGGTAAGGGCATGCTGCATTTCCCACACCATCTGCGGAAACAACAACAGGCCGAACATCGCGGCGGCGCCAGCCCGGCTGGAATAGCCGAGACGGCGGACAGCGATGAAAGCCGACGCCAACGCCACTCCGATCAGAAGGTACTTCACGATCTTGAGCGCGAGGATGTTCGTCCCGACCACGGCGGCGACGAGACGGGCAAGCCATGTGTAAAGCGGTGGCTGCGACCCGCCGTAGCCGGCCCAGAGATAGCGCATGTACATCAGCTGTTCGGAATCATCGACGCCGACACCGGTTCCGACGATATGAGACGACAGCGTCATCACCACGATCTGGACGAGGCAGTAGACCGCGAGACAAAAGAGCGCGGCGTTGAAGGGACCGACCTTGCCTTCGCAGAGCCAGTCGGTCCATTTCTCTAGATACTGCAAGGGGATCGTCTTCTCATCGAGGGAAAGCTGCCGAAGGCCCCTTACACGATCTCACTTGCTCTGTCGCCTTTCTAGGTCCGCATCTTCTCGCCGCTCGGATCGAAGGGCGCCTCGACATTGATGCGGGCCGGGCGTCGGTGGCCGAGGATTTCGATCTCGAACAGGCCGGCACTTTCGTCCTCGGCGAGCGCCGCCGGCACATAGCCTTGCGCCATCGACTTCTGCACATGATGCGCATAGCCGCCCGAGGTGACCCAGCCGACCACGCGCCAGTCGCCATCGACGATGCCGCGTACGGCCGAAGCCCCTTCCGCGGCCTTCGAACCGCGGAGTTCCTTGCCCGTCGTGTCGAAGCGCGGCGCGCCATAGCCATGCGGCTTTTCTACCGTGCCATAATCCTTGCTGACCTTGGCCCAGATCGGCTCGTCGCCCATCACATCGGCATCGGTCGCATCGACGATGAAGGAGACACGACGCAGTTTTGGCCCTTCCGCCTGTTCCTTGGCGGCGGCTTCACGGCCGATGAAGTCGTTCTTCTCCAGCTTGATGAAGCGGTCCATCGAGCCTTCGAACGGGCCGTAGATCGGCCGCAGCTCGCGGAACCAGGTCGGGAAATTCTTTTCCAGACGCATGGAGAGCAGCGCGCGCATGCCGAAATCGACCAGGCCGAACTCCTCGCCGGCGTCCTTGATCGCCTTGTAGACCAGGCGCTGATAGGCGGGCGCCATCCAGATCTCGTAGCCGAGATCGCCGGTATAGGTGATGCGGTTGACCATGCAGGGCGCGCCGCCGACCGCCATCTCGCGGAAATCCATGAAGCGGAAGGCCTTGGTTGAGATGTCGACATCGACCAGCTTCTGCAGGAGATCGCGCGATTTCGGACCGGCGATGGAGAGACCGACAAGCGTCTGATCGAAGCGGTGAATGCGCACCGAACCATCCTTCGGCAAATGCTTTTCGAACCAGCGCATGTGATATTTCTGCGCGGCGGAAGACCCCCAGATCATGAAGCGGTCCTCACCGGCCTTGGCGATGGTGAAGTCGCCGATCAGCTTGCCGAATTCGTTGATCATCGGCGTCAGCACAATGCGGCCGATCTTGGGCATCCGGTTGGTCATCAGCCGGTTGAGGAAATCCTCCGCCGCAGGCCCCGAAACTTCGTATTTGGCGAAGTTGGCGATCTCGGTGACGCCAACCTTCTCGCGGGTAGCGCGCACTTCCTCGCCGATCGGGCCGAAATCGTTGGAACGGTGGAAGGAGACGACGTCCTTCGGCTCCTTGCCCTTCGGCGCGAACCACAGCGGGGTTTCGAGACCCCAGCTGTCGCCCATGACGGCGTTGCTGGCGAGCATGGTGTCGTAGAGCGGCGTCGTCTGCGCCGGGCGCGCTGCCGGCAGTTCCTCGTTGGGGAAGCGGATGGAGAAGCGGCGCGAATAGTTTTCGCGCACCTTGGCGTTGGTGTAGCGCAGGCCGGCCCATTCGCCGAAGCGGGCGACATCCATGCCCCAGACGTCGAAGCCCGGGTCGCCATGTACCATCCAGTTGGACAGTGCGAGGCCGACGCCACCGCCCTGGCTGAAGCCGGCCATGACCGCGCAGGCGCACCAGAAATTGGTCAGGCCCTGCACCGGGCCGACCAGCGGGTTGCCGTCGAGGGCGAAAGTGAAGGGGCCGTTGATGATCTGCTTGATGCCGGCCTTTTCAATGCCGGGGAAATGCTTGAAGCCGATTTCCAGCGACGGCGCGATACGGTCGAGATCCGGCGGCAGCAGTTCGTGGCCGAAATCCCACGGCGTGTTGACCGGCGACCACGGCTTGCAGGCCTTTTCATAGGTGCCGAGCAGGATGCCGTTGCGCTCCTGGCGGGTGTAGATTTCGCCCTTGAAGTCGAGCACGCCGATCATCTCGCGGCCGGTCGACTTGTTGAACTCCTCGACCTCCGGCATCGGTTCGGTGAGCAGGTACATATGCTCCATCGCCAGCACCGGCAGTTCGACGCCGACCATGCGGCCGATCTCGCGCGCCCACAGGCCACCGCAATTGACGACATGCTCGGCATGGACCGTGCCCTGTTCGGTGACGACGTTCCAGGTGCCGTCGGGCTGCTGCGTCAGGTCGACGACGCGGTTGCGCAGCACGATCTCGGCGCCGAGTTTCTTGGCCGCCTTGGAGTAGGCGATGGTGGTGCCGGAGGGATCGAGATGGCCTTCGACCGGATCCCACATGGCGCCGACGAAATTGGTCTCGTCCATCAGCGGGAACATCGCCTTGGCTTCGGACGGCGTGATCAGCTCGGTGTCCATGCCGAGATAGCGGCCCTTGGCGTGGGCCAGGCGCAGGAAGTCCATGCGTTCGGGCGTATCGGCCATCATCACACCGCCGGTCAAATGCAGCGAGCAGGACTGGCCGGAGATCTCCTCGATCTCCTTGTAAAGCTGGACTGTGTAGGCCTGCAGCTTGGCGACGTTGGGGTCGCCATTCAGCGTGTGGAAGCCGCCGGCCGCATGCCAGGACGAGCCGGAGGTGAGCTCCGAACGCTCGATCAGCATGACGTCGGTCCAGCCGGCCTTGGCTAGGTGGTAGAGAACCGAGCAGCCAACGACGCCGCCGCCGATGACAACCGCTTTTACATGGGATTTCATGAGAGATAGGTCCGTTTTTTAAGAGATTGAATCGAATGAGCGGGGCGTGAAAACAAAGCGGAGATCAGTTGCAGCGACGTTCTCGGCCAGCCTGCCATCAAGCGCGGCAAGGATGGTTTCACAAACGGACGTACGATGTGTCAGGACGTCATGGTTCCAAACACGCAGGATCGAATAGCCTTCGGTGCGCATGAAATCGTCGCGGCGGCGATCATATGAACTGTCAGCGTGTTGGTGTCCGTCGACTTCCACGACAAGCCATTTTTCGCGGCAAGCGAAGTCGGCAAAGAAAGGGCCAATGGAAAACTGACGCGTAAAGCGATGGCCGCCGAGCTTGCGGGCCTTAAGTTCGAGCCACAGCAATGCTTCCGCTTGATTCCCTGACTGCCGGAGTGYYCGCGCYCGCTTCGTTRTTCCYGTTYTKCGGCGACYGCGGGTTTCATGAGCGCCTTCCCCCACTCCGTCGCCGCTTCGCGGCGCCACCTCTCCCCCCTCCGGAGGGAGAGGAAAAGAGGCTAGTTGGCCAGCCCATACACCAGGCTCACCCGCCCATCCGAAAGCGCCTCGACCTTGCGCAATTCCAGCCCATGACGCTTGTGCACGGTGCCAAACAGCGCCTTGCCGTCGCCGGCGAGCAGCGGATAGACGATGAGCCTCATTTCATCGACAAGCCCGGCCTCGATCAGGCTGGCGGTGATGCGGGCGCCGCCCATGAGGTAGATGTCCTTGCCGGGCTCGCGCTTCAGCGCCGCGATGTCGTCGATGCTGCGCAGGAAGCGTGTCGAGGCCCAGGCTGCCGAAGTCATCGTGTTCGACAGCACATAGTGTGGGGTTTTGGCGGCAAAGCGCGCCCATTCGAGTTCGGCCGGGTCGACCAGCTTGCCGGTCATCGGCAGCGGCTGGTCCGGCTCGTTCTGCTGGATCGCGCTCCAGTAGCGCTCGTAGCCGGCATACATGACGCCGCCGAGCAGGCAGGCATCGATCTCAGGCATCAGGCCGTATTCCTCCGACCAGTTGTCGACCCAGTCGGCGAAGCCCTCTGGTCCTTCCATCTTGCCGTCGATGGAGATCTTCATTCCGGTGATCAATTTACGCATGACTTCCTCCTTCAGGCTTGCGGGATGCAAGCACGTTGCTTCGTTTCATCTGGTGGTGAATGCGAGCCTCCATGGTCGAATGCCGGAGGCTGCGCGGTCGTTCAGGGATGGCCGATTCGCCACCATCCCGTTGTATTGTCCCCGTGGCGTGGGGACGTGGCGGTCAGTGGTGGTCCATATCCATCTGGCCGGTCAGGCAAAGGACATCGCGATAGGCGCAGAGATCGTCGAGAAGCGGCTTTTCGTCGGCCAGTATTTTCGCCTTCTCCGTCTCGCCAACCATCTGGATCATGTAGCTCTGCTCGGCGTTCCCCTGCCTGTCGATGAACGGGTTGAGAAGGCTGGACGGATTGGCGAGGTCGGGAGCCGCTCCAATGTCCTCATTGGTGATGCCGGCGGCGTAGAACATCAGATGCGGCATCGGCATGGTGTGGACCTGCATGTCAGGCGGCCCGATCGTGCGCATGACGGGACCGACCATGTAGGACAGGCCCGCTTTGTCAGGCGTCTTGTAGGTCTTGTCGTCGTAGCGCTTCTGGATTTCGGCCTTCAGCGCGGCGGCGTCCATGCCTTCGGCGCGAAGCTTCGCCGCATCCATGATAACCCTAAGGTAGGTGCTGGTGCCGGCGGCGTCGTAGCAGAGCGGAAAATAGATGTCGTTGCGGAAGCCGCCCAATTCCCAGGCGGTGCGCTCGACGATACAGGTCAATGCACTCGTGCCCTGCCGGGCAAGCTGGTAGCCCTTCGCGGGGTCGAGCAGATAGACGGTCGCCTTGTCGCGCAAGGCCGGCGGCAAGGCGCTGAGCGCATAACGGGTTTCGAGCTGGGGCGGCATCTGGTCGATGGTCGTGTCCGCCGCCCGGGCTGCCGACAGGCCGACAAAACCGACGGCCATGGCCAGGGCGATTTTTCTGAATGCAAGCATTGTCTCTCTCCAAAGTTGGGACGTGTCTTCCCGGCCCTCGCGCCGCCATGCGGCGCTAGGTCGGGTAGAAATGCGTACGTTGTGTCAGGCCGGCAGGCGCCGGTCGTAGTCCGTCATGAGACGGCTCCAGCCGTCCCAGAACGGTTCCGGCTTTTCGCCCGTCACGCGGGCGGCCAGGACGTCGAGATGCATGTGCCAGCCGGCGGCATGCATCAACAGGCTCGAGCGGTCGGCCAGGCGGCGGTGGACCAAGGTGAGCAGGACGTCGTCGCCGCGCTGCGCCAATTCGAACGTGACATTGCCGCTGCCGTTCCAGGAGATGGTGAGCTTGCGCGGTGGATCGCATTCGACGATCTGGTTGTGCATCCGCTGCTCGCCGCCACTGAAGCTGGCCGGCCTCTGACCGGGCGGGTCAGTGAGTTCGTCGTTGCGCCAGACCAGCTCGAAGGAAGAGCCTTCCTCCAGATCCATGTCGCCGGCCGCCAGCCACTGGCGACGCAGGTCGCTCTGCGTCAGATATTCCCAGACGCGCTCCCTGGTTCCCGGCAACAGCCGTTCGATCCTCAAGGTGGCCGGCTGGATCAGCTGGGCGTAGCCGTCGAAGCTGGTCATCTGGTTCATTGGTCGTCTCCTTCGGATGGTGTTGGCCTAGGTGATTCTGGCTGGGGTGATGGCTTGGACGGTTCCGGCTTGGCTGGATTTGCCGGTTCCGGCGTTGACTGCGTTGTCGACGTTTTGCGCCCCGCCTCGTCGCGCAAAAGCTGTTCGAGGACGTCGAGGCGGCTGTTCCAGAAACGCGCGTAGGAGCCGAGCCACTCATAGGCGGTGGCCAGCGGGCGGGCCTCGAGGCGGCAGACATGGGTGCGGCCGCGCACTTCGCGATGGATCAGCCCGGCATGCTCCAGCGCCTTGATGTGCTTGGAGGCCGCGGCCAGCGACATGGCGAACGGTTCGGCCAGCTGACTCACCGTGCGCTCGCCGCCGGCGAGGCTATGAAGCATGTGCCGGCGCGTGGTGTCGCTAAGGGCGTGAAAAACCTGGTCCATCTGGGGCGTCTCTAATTCAACCATGTAGTTGAATATAGACGCGCGCTTTTGGATAGTCAACTGTTTGGTTGAATGTTTTTTTGGGAGTGGTGCTGCCGCCCTACCTCCCCCTTGTGGGGAGGTCGGACCGCAGGTCCGGGTGGGGGTGCTTGGCGCAGGCGTTGCAGGATAGCGGTTTTCCTCTCCCTCACGAAGGTGGGGGAGAGGTGGCGTGGCRAAGCCGCGACGGAGTGGGGGAATGGCTCGGCTTAAATGAAATTCAGTGGGAACCCACAGGCGTCGCAGCCCCCCACTCGCACTGCGCTCTTGTTGGGGATCTGGATGTCGATCTCCAGTGTCGACATGGTCTCGCCGCGATCCATCGAGACCTGGAGATAATCCTGGTCGATCTGCACATGCTTGGCGATGACCGCCATGATCTCCTCGCGCAGGATGGAGACCAGGTCGGGCTGGCTGCGGTTGCGGCGCTCATAGGCGAGCAGCACTTGCAGCCGTTCGCGCGCCACCGGCGCGCTGGAGCGCCGCTTGAAGATGTCGAGCAGGTTCATGCCGCCCTCCTTCCCAACAGACGATCGAGGAAGCCCTTGCGCTCGAAGGGCACAATGACCGGCAGCTGCTCTCCCTCGAGCCGCCTTGCCGCGTCGATATAGGCCTTGGCAGCGGCATTGAGCGGATCCGACAGCGTCACCGGCGAACCGAGGTTGGAGGCGCGCAGCACATCCTGGCTTTCCGGAATGATGCCGAGCAGCGGCGTCGACAGGATTTCCAGCACGTCGTCGATCGACAGCATTTCGCCGCGCGCGGCACGCGCCGCATCGTAGCGGGTGACCAGCACATGCTTGGCGATCTGCTCGCCCTGTTCGGCGCGCAAGGTGCGGGCGTCGAGCAGGCCGATGATGCGATCGGAATCGCGCACCGACGACACCTCGGGATTGGTGACGATGACCGCCTCATCGGCAAAGCGCATGGCGAGCTGGGCGCCGCGCTCGATGCCGGCCGGGCTGTCACAGAAAACATAGTCGAAGACCGAGCGCAGCTTGCCGATGACCTCGGCCACGCCATCCTCGGTCAGCGCATCCTTGTCACGTGTCTGCGAGGCCGGCAGCAGGAACAGCGTCTCGACCCGCTTGTCGCGGATCAGCGCCTGCGACAGCTTTGCCGAGCCCTGGATGACGTTGACGAGGTCGAACACAACGCGCCGTTCGGCGCCCATGATCAAATCGAGGTTGCGCAAGCCGACGTCGAAATCGACCAGCGCCACCTTCTTGCCGGTCTTGGCGACCGCCGCCCCCAGAGCCGCGGTCGAGGTCGTCTTGCCGACGCCCCCCTTGCCCGAGGTGACCACCACTACCTTGCCCATCAATAAAGCCTCCGTTGTTGTTCGTTATGTCGTTGGTCGGGCGCGAGCCGCGCCCGCCGCATTAGCTGAAAGGGGCGATGCGCAGCATGCCGTTGTCGAGAAATGCCTGCACAGGCTTGCCCCGGACTGACGGGTCCATCTCCTCGGCGGTGCAATACCAGCCATCGACCGAGAGAAGTTCGGCCTCGTTGCGGCGGCAGAAGACGCGGGCAGCGGTGTTGCCCTGCGCGCCTGCCGAAGCGCGGCCACGCAGCGTGCCATAGACATGGATCGAGCCGGTAGCGACGATCTCGGAGCCGGAAGCGACGGAGCCGAGCACGATGACATCGCCATGCGGATGGAAGATGAGCTGCCCCGAGCGGATCGGCGAGCGGATCATCAACGTGCCGGCGTCCGGTGCGCCGGACTTGGCGTCCTGAGGCAGCGGCTTGGCATCGCCCGCCGACTTCAAATCACCCGGCTTCAAATCCGCCTTCAAATCACTTGCTACCTTGAGCTCAGCGGCCGGCTTGTCGCCTGACGCAGTAGCATCCTCCGCCCTGCCCGCCTTGCGGCTCGGCTGCAGCAGCCCGTCGGTGGTCGCCTCCTTGGCGCCGACCAGCACCGGCGGCAGATGCACGCCAAGCTCGGCGCCGCCATCGAGTTCGATGGCATAGACGCGGATGCCGCGCTGGCCGAGCACATCGATCAGCGCTTCGATGGCGACGACATCTGGCTTCAGCGTGTTCAGATCGAGCACCACCGGGCGCCCGGCAAAATAGCCCGGCGAGTTGCCGACCCAGCGATCCAGGCTCTCCAGCCAAACATCCAAAGGCGCCTCCGGCGTCAGCGTGAAAGCGACGAAGGAGCGGGCGCGAAAGCGAATGGATTTGGCCTCGAGGGGAGCGGCAAAGGTCACGGCGGGCGATTCCTTACTGAGAGGTAAACGCTAGGCCGGGCATGGTTAATGAAAGGTTAATGGTGACGCGTTCGCGAACTGCGGGAGCGCCTTTCCTGACAGCCCGCGCCACGCTTTCTGCCAGCCTTGCAAGGGCACGATAGCGGCCGAGCAGCCTCCAGAACCTGGTTCAAGGGGCGCCTCCCTCCCCTTGCCTGCCCGGCGAACGCGATCCGCCATGCCGCACATGCTTAACGCCGGAGCAGCTTGTCGTGTTACGATTGCCGGTCGGCATCCCTCAACCCAACGCGGCTGCAAGTGCCGGCTCGTGAACCAAACATGCGGGCAAGCTGACGGCCGAAGATTTTCCTGCCGCAGAGTTTCGCAAAGCGAGGAAACGTTGATGAGCGCAAGGGGCCGATTTTTCCGTAGCCTGGTGGCTGTCCTGTTTGCCGGTGTCTTCTGCGTGGATGCCGCCCATGCGCAGGATGCAGGGTGTACGTTCGAGCCGGTGGCCGGTACGTCCCGACAGATTCTGAGATGTCGGGAAGGCCTTGCCGTCATTGTGGAAGGTGGCGCTCGTTTTACACTGGAGGATCGCGATCGAAACGGCAGTCCCGACGCGGTCAGGTTGCGGCGCAAAGCGCTGCTGCTCGATGCTCCGGCCGGCGCGGTCCAGGGTGGCTTCGCGGTTGTCACCCCGCAGGCGATCGCCGCGGTGCGAGGCACAAAATGGGTAGTCGACGTTGGCAATGGCAAGACGTCTGTTTTCGTCCTGAGAGGTCGCGTCGCAGTGCAAAGACCGGCATCCACCGCCGTCGTGGTCCTCGCACCGGGCGATGGCGTGGACGTCGAGGCCGGGACAGGCAAACTCATCGTCAAGCGCTGGCCCGCCAAGCGCGTTTCCGCATTGCTGGCCCGTTTCGGCCAGTGAGCTTGCCCCGTGAGCTTTGCCCAGTGAGCTTGCAATGAGCCGACGAGGGCTTCCGACGCTGATCGCGCTCATTCTGGCGGGTCTTTGGGGCGCCGGCCTGGGCTTCGCGCACTGGCACGGCAATTTGTGGTTTCTCGATCGCGTCGAGGCAACGATGACCGACCTTCGAACGCTTGTTCGAGGAACGGCAAAGCCGCCGGAGCTGATCACCATTGTCGCGATAGACGATGAAACGGTGCGGCGCGAGGGCAGCTATCCCCTCAGCCGCGCCACGCTTGCCCGAATCATCGATACGATAGAGCCGCTTGGGCCGAAAGCCATTGCGCTCGACCTGCTGCTGGTCGACCCAGGGGCAAAAGACACTGACGAGGCGCTCGCGCATTCGCTGAGGAGGAGTAGAAGCGTCATCGCTGCAGCGGCGATCTACCCCGGAGGCAAACAATGGACGCTGGCCGAGGGCGAAGGACCCCTCGCCCGCGTGCCGAATGCCGAACGGTTTCTGTGGCCCCTGAAAGCGTTTTCGGACGCCGCAGCTGTCGGCGTCGTGAACGTGGTCACCGACAAAACTGGAACGCCCCGGTTCGTGCCGTTGCTGTTTCGGGCCGGAGATCAGTTGCAAGCGTCCTTCTCCTTGCGTGTCGCCGCCATGGCGGCGGGAAAGGACCCTGGAATTGCGCCTGATGATCTATCGCTGGACGGACGGTCGATCCGCACGGACATTGGTCACATCCTGCCTCTGACCTTCTATGGCCCGCGCGGCACGATCCGCACGATCAGCGCCGCGACGGTGCTGGCGGGCCAATTCGATCCCGGCGCTATCCGGGGTCGAATTGTCTTGATAGGAGCGACCGCAACCGGCACCGGCGATGTCTTCCCGACACCGTTCGATCCCATACTGCCGGGCGTCGAGGTCATGTCGACGGCGATTGCCCATCTGATGACCGGCGACGGAATCGTGCGCGACCAGAACGTTCGCCTTGCAGACGCGGGCTTTGCAGTGGCGCTGCCCATGCTTCTTGTCGGCCTGTTGGCGTGGCGCCGAAACGCCATCGGCCTCGCGGCGGTCGCCGGCGTGGTCCTGATCTGGTTCGTGATCAACATGACCGCTTTCCTGCACCATATCTGGCTGAGCGCCGCGCTGCCGATGACCGCTGCCGTTCCGCCGGCAATCCTGTTTGGGGCCGCGCAGCTTTGGCTGGGCAGGAGCCGGGCCCAATATTTCGCCACGCAGAGCCAATTGCTTCAACGCGTTGAAGCCCCAGGACTGGGGGCATGGCTCGCCAAGCATGGCGACTTCCTCTCGGAACCCGTGCGGACAGAAGCCGCCATCCTGTTCATCGACCTGTCCGGCTTCACCGGACTGAGTGAAACATTGGGACCGAGCGCCACACGCGAACTCCTGAACAATTTTCATGCGTTGGTGGACGAAGAAGTGACAAGCTGCGGTGGCGTTGTCACGAGTTTCATGGGTGACGGCGCCATGATCCTGTTCGGCCTACCGGAACCGGCGACAGACGACGCCTTCAATGCTGCCCGCTGTTGTGTCGGGCTCTCCAGCCGCACCAACGATTGGCATGCCTCGTTGCCTGCGTCGACCGCATCCCGGATCGGCTTCAAGATTGGAGCGCATCATGGAACAATCGTGGCCTCTCGACTCGGCGGCGAAGGGCGTCAGCACATCGCGGCCATCGGCGACACCGTCAACGTTGCAAGTCGCTTGATGGAGATCGCCGCCGACCAGAATGCCGAAGTGGCGGTGAGTTACGAAATGCTTGAGGTCGCCGGTCGCGACTGCGCGTTGTTCAAATCCGGTGCTTTAAGAGGACCTGTGGAGACACAGATCCGTGGGCGATCCGGCTCGCTCGCAATCTGGCTTTGGCAGAGTGCGCGGGCGCCGCAGTAGATCCGGCCCCGTGATCAATGGCGTCGATGCCGGCTTACGACAAGCGTCCCCTCGCAATAAACCGGCCGTGGCCTTGCTTGCCAATGATTTCGCCGTCCTCGGCAATGACTTCACCACGGCTGATTGTCAGGCATGGGAAGCCGGTGACGGTGATGCCGTCATACGAGCAGTAGTCGATGTCTGAATGCATCGTCGATGGCGAAAACGCGAAACTCTTTTTCGGATCGAAGACAACGATGTCGGCGTCATAGCCGGGAAGAAGCTGGCCCTTGCGTGGAAGCCCGAAGACTTTGGCCGGATTGGTGCAGCACACCTCGACCCATCTGTTCAGGCTCAAGCGGCCGGCACTCACGCCAAAATGGTGCACCAAAGCCAGCCGCGCCTCGATGCTCGAGATGCCGCGGCCGGGTTCACCCGGTACGCGCTTATGAGGGCCATGATCCGTGGAGACGATATCGAGCGTGCCGTCCGCCAGGGCTTGCCAAAGCGCGTCCTGGTGGCGCCGTTCGCGAATAGGCGGGCTGGTCTGAATGGAGAAGCCTTTCTCCAGTGTCCGCGCATAGTCCTCGCTGGTGTAGACCAGATAGGCCACGCACACCTCGCCATAGAGTTCCTGCCCGCGCTCCTTGGCCAGCCGGATCTCGCGTACACCTTCCTCACAGGTCTGGTGATAGAGGAGCAGGCGCGCGCCGGCGTGCTTTGCGAATGCTATCATTCGGTGCACCGCCTCGCCTTCCGTGGCAGAGGGCAGACCTGAGAGGTACCATTCAGGCCCGGTCTTGCCCTCGTCCACCATGCGGGCCTTCAGCATCCTTATGATGTCGTAGTTTTCGGCGTGGATCACAGCCAACCCTTTGCGCGCCGCCACGACCTCCATCGCGCGGAAAATGGTGGCGTCGTCCAGCCGATAGCCGTCATAGGCCATGAACATTTTGACGGAGGTTACGCCGCGATCAAAAATCGCCTCCAGCTCACCGACCCGTTGCGGATCGGTGTCGCGCAAAGTCAGGTTGAGTGCGTAGTCGATGACCACCTGGCCGTCAGCTTCCCGCTGGCGGCGATCCAGCTCCTCGACCAGCGGTACGCTGGCGGCCGGGGCCGCAAAATCGACAAACGCCGTGACGCCGCCGATTGCCGCCGCCCGGCTCCCGACCGCGAAGGAATCGGCGTTGGGCGTGTACAGCGGCGCATACCGCGGATCCGTCAGATGCACGTGCGGGTCGATCGCGCCGGGAATGACATAACGACCGGCTGCGTCGATCTCGCGCTCGCCATGAAAGTCATGCCCCAAGGCTGCGATCCGACCATCCGCTACTGCAACGTCCGCCACGAACGTATCGTGGGGCGTAACCAGCGTGCCGTTCTTGATGACAAGGTCAAAGGTCATTTGTCGGCACCCCCTGCCATTTCGCGTGCGGTTGCTGAAACCTGTGTCGGCTTCGCCTGCACAGCTTTGATACACCGCGCGCAGGAGCGGCTCAACGAGTGGGCGCGGCGACACCGGACGCCGCATGAATCCTGAAGCTCAATGCGTTCCGGCGCGCCGTCTCTGCCAGGCCGAAAAACTTACGCTCACACCGCGCTGACGGAAGTGCTTGCGGCCGGCACGTAGGCCCCAATCAAGACTTCGCCTGCCGGTTCGCCTTGATCCCTCGCGAAGCCTGCTCAATGGCAGCACGGTCGGTGCCCAGGCGGTCGATCAGCTCCTGCGCTTCGTCGCCCGACATGCCGGTGCGCACGGCCAGTTCCTCGACGGTCAGGACATCGGTGCTGGCGATCTCGCGCGGCAGGGCGTCGTCGGCGGTCAGCGGCACGGCCGCCTCGCGGTCGATCTCGGCCTCGGCCCGATGCCAGTGATGCTCGGGATCGCCGCCGCCTTCGCGCTCCCAGATCTGGTATGCGCGTTTCTGGATCTTCTCATGCCGGTCGTCACCCATCGTCGTTCCTCCTTGGTGTCAGGGATGAACGCCGCGATGATGAGATTGATCCAAAAAATTTGTGTGATCGGGGTGGAGTGACCTGCAAGGTTGGCGCTCTACGGCGCCCCCCTCTGCCCTGCCGGGCATCTCCCCCACAAGGAGGGAGATTGGCCGGCACATCGGCTTTCGCCAATCTTCAACGTCGCAAGGAAAGAGCAGGCGCCGAAGCCGCCAATCTCCCCACAAGTGGGGGAGATGTCCGGCAGGACAGAGGGGGGCGCCGTAGGGCTCGACGTCGGAGGACTTCCAAACCGTCGCCTCTCAAACCCGCAGCGTCACCCGCATGTCCCTCTCCGCTGCCAGCAGCGCCACCACCATTTCCTTGTCGCGCTGGCGCTGCTGCAGATAGAGCACCACTAGCCGGTCCAGCGAGAAAGCACCCGCCCCTGCAATGGCCAGCACGAACATGCCGCCGGCGACCGCCTTTTCGAAATGCAGCAGTTCGTTCTGGCTGGCGAAGTTGGTGTGAAACAGCGTTACCAGGACAGCGGCCGGCGGAAACGCCCGTTGGTTAAGGGGAATGCCTTGTTACAGCCATCTCGTTTTGTTGCGCGGGAGCAACAGGCTCCGGATTTCGGAGAACCGTACAGAATCCGGATTACTTCACGTTGACAGGCAGAGCTTGTCCATGCGCCAGTGCGTTAAGGGTTTGCTAACACTTGCCAGCGGGGAGAAGTTACATGTTCAGGATCAATCATTATATTTTGCTTGCGGTACTGTCGGGAACGGTTGGCGCCGTAACGCCCGGCGCCGCAGCACAGCCAGTCGAATACGTGAAAGTCTGTTCGTCTTACGGCGCGCAATACTACTACAGCCCTGGTACGGATACCTGCATTAACGCCGACACCGGGGTGACCAAGAAGCAAACCGAGGACGGCGTGGTGACGTCCAAGACCGCGCTGGCACAGAGCCTCGAAGACATCGACAACCGTGTCGCCCGCGCCTTCGAAAATTCCTCGATCGCCGCGGCGTTGACCAGTCCTGACCTGGTCGCCGGCGAGCATTTTGGCGTGCGCGTCAACTGGGGTAACGCCGGCATGTCTAATGCGATGGGCCTCACGGGTGCAGCAGTTCTTGGCGAGGGTCTTTTTGCGGGCGGCGGTGGCCGGCTGACAGGAACGGCCGGCGTCGCATTCTCTGGTCACAGCGTTGGCGGAAATGCAGGCTTGCAGCTCACCTGGTAGGCGTCGCGAAGATCGTGGCCGGCACCAGGGAGTTGGCGCCGCGACGGCGGAGGTGGTTCCACCCCTCCGCCTCAGCTGGCACTGCTCAAACCGGCAACCGCACATCCACCGAAAACTGGTTCTCCACCGCCAGCAGCGCCTTGACCATCTCCCTGTCATGCTGGCGCTGCTGCAGATAGCAAGCCACCAGCCGGTCCAGCGAGAACCTGCCGGCGCCAGCGACCGCCAGCACGAACATGCCGCCTGATATGGCCAGATCCTTTTCGAAATTCAGCAGTTCGTTCTGGCTGGCGAGATTGGTGTGGAACAGCGTGGCTGTCGCCAGGCAGAACAGGCCGAGGCCGATGGCGCCGAGGCGGGTGAGCAGGCCCGATGCGATCGAGAGCCCTGCCCCGAGCTGTAGCGCGAGCGTGGCGACGAACAGCGGCAGACCGATGCCTTGGGCCGCCATCGCCTTGGCGGCGGCGTCGAAATGGGTGGCGAGCGTCAGGCCTTCGTGCAGGAAGAGCACGGACAGCAGCAGGCGGCCGGTCAGCAGGGCAGTGTCCTTGAGGTGGTATTTCGCGGCGGGCAGCTTCGCGGCGTGGTCGGTCAGGGTCATGGTCTGGCTCCGGAATTTGGGTGCAGGCAGGCGCGCGCSGGGGGCGCGCGCAGGAACTGCGCTGGAGGTGGGTGATGTCTGAGGGGCCGGAGCCGGCCKGAGGGAAGCATGCCGGCTCCGGCCTTTTGGGCGCCGGCCACGGTCGCCCAAAAGTGTGGTGGTGGGTCGGCGCCAAGCCCCCCACTCCGTCTCGGCTTCGCCGAGCCACCTCTCCCCCCGCTTTGCGGAGGGAGAGGAAAGGCGCCGAGCCTTACTGCGTCACTTTGGTGGCGATGGCCTTTTGCAGGTCTTCGAGTTCCTCGCAGCCGGCCGGGCACAGCTTCTGCAGCGAGGCCAGTTGCTCGTTGGCCTTGGCCATGTCGCCGGTCTCGACATAGAGCTCGCCCAGATATTCGCGGGCGGCCTTGTGGTCGGGTTTCAGCTCCAGCGCCTTGTTGTAGTAGGTCAGCGCGGTGGTGAAGTCGCCGGTCTTGCGCAGCGTGAAGCCGAGCAGGTTGTAGACGTCGGCCTGCTGGTTGTCCTGCGCGAGATCACGCAGGTCGGCCAATGCGCCCTTGTAGTCCTTGACCGCGATCTTGGCCTGGACGGCGGTGAGGTCGGGGGCATCCGTGCCCTCGATGTCGTCGACCGCATAGGCCGGCATGATTGTGGCCACGGGAACCACGGTCAGCACGGCAATGGCGCCGAGCAGGCCGAACAGGGCGTTTCTGCCCAAATAGGATTGTCTCATTGTCTTTCTCGCTTGGGTTGGGAGCTCGCGCTCAGATTTGCACGGGAGAGAAGCCGTAGGCATTGCCGTCCTTGACGAAGACGCCGGTGCCGGGGAACGGGAAGTGCGACCCGGAAATGCGGATGTTGTCCGCAATCACCCGGTCGATGATCTTGTGGCGCGTGGCGATCGCCGTCGGTCCGTCCTGGTCGTAGCTGCCCTGCCACTCCGGATGCGGCGCCAGAAGGGCGGGCACATACATGGTGTCGGCCGAGATCATCAGCTGCTCCTTGCCGGAATTGGCGAGGTAAACCGAATGTCCCGGCGTGTGGCCGGGCGCGGCGATGATCTGGATGCCGGGCACGACTTCGGCGCCGTCATTGACCAGCTTCCAGTTCTTCCATTTCGGAAAATTCTCGGCGATGCGCTTACCCGCCGGCTTGCGTCCTTCGGGCAGTTTTGCCAACCGGCTCGGGTCGGTCCACCAATTGTATTCGGTGGCGTTGACGATCAGCTCGGCATTGGGGAACACCGGCGCGTTGGTGCCCTTTTCCATCAGGCCCCAGACATGGTCGGGGTGGAAATGCGAGATCATGATGGTGTCGATCGCCTTGTAGTCGATGCCGGCGGCAGCCATGTTGGCCGGCAGATGCGTGGCGTTGGTCTGCCACTGGCCGACGCCCGAGCCGGCATCCATCATGATCAGCTTGCCGTTCATCTTGAGCACGACGACGGTGAGCGGGATGGGCATGAACTCGGTGGTCAGCCCCGCCTTGGCGAGCGCGGCCTTGGTGTCGTCGACCGAGACATCCTTGATGAAGGCCGGGTCGTGCGGCTTGCGCCAAATGCCGTCATAGATGGCGGTGACCTCGATATCGCCGACCTTGTATTTGTAGAAGCCGACCGACGGCTCGACCGGCGTTTCGGCAAACGCGGCTTTCGTGAATTCCAGCTTGCCGGCAAGGCCGAAAGCAGTGGCGGCGAGCGTGGTTCCAAGCAATGTGCGACGTGTCATGCTGAACATGGTGATTTCCTCTTGTGAGTGGTGTCTGAAGTCGCGGAAGAGATGACGGAGAGCGCTGGCTCTCCGTCCTGATGCGGTTGAGACGGCGCCGCGGGATCCAGCGCGCGCCATGAACTCAGCGGCCCCAGATGCTGTCGCGGTTGTGCTGGTCAATGATGTCCTGCACCGAGCCCTGGTTCGGCCCGGTCGTCACCTTGTTGTCGACGCCGTCCTGGGGTGCTGTGTACGGAATTGACGCTGTGGCGTCGGTGTCGACGGCAGGCTGGTTGGCCGTGTTGGTGAAGTGGTCACTGCCGGCAAAGGCAGCGCTTGAGGCAAGCAACATCGCAGCCACGCTGAAAGCGAGCTTGGTCATGTCCAAAATCCTTGTTTCGTTTCCTTGGGTCGCGGGCTGGAATGGCCCCGCTGATAACAAGACCCGGAAGGGTCGTGCTTTATTCCCCGGTGCGGTGAGATTTTTTTGGGAGGGCAGAAATCAGGGGGAGCGGCAGACGCTGGAGCAGATCAAGCGCGCTTACGCGCTTCAATTGAATAGTGCTTGTCCTCATACGCCTCGATCAGAGTTGCGAGAACGTCGAAGCGGTCACCGTCTGCAGAGCCCACCTCGGGCTCGTTCTCAAAATACTTGGTGATCTCGCCAATCGCCCAATCGTAATCGGCTTCGGTTTTAATGGGTCGAATGTTTTCCATCACACCTTCTCCGGATCGATCCGGTCGTCAGCCTTGTGCGTCCGGCGGTTGGTTTCGTCAAGCCGCCAGACCGCTAGGGGCTATTCCGCCGCCTCGGCATAGTGCTGAGGAACATAGTTGAGGATCGGGCCGAGCCAGCGTTCGACCTCGGCCAGCGGCATGTCCTTGCGGCGGGCATAGTCCTCGACCTGGTCGCGTTCGACCTTGGCAACACCGAAATAATAGCTTTCGGGATGCGCCAAATAGATGCCGGACACCGACGAGCCCGGCCACATCGCATAGCTTTCGGTCAGGCTGACGCCGGCATTGCCTTCGCCATCGAGCAGCCGGAACAGCGTCGCCTTTTCAGTATGGTCGGGCTGTGCGGGATAGCCGGGTGCGGGGCGGATGCCGCGATAGGGTTCGCCGATCAACTCATCCGGCGCCAGCTTCTCATCGGCGGCATAGCCCCAGAATTCCGTGCGCACCTTCTCGTGCATACGCTCGGCGAAAGCTTCGGCGAAACGGTCGGCCAGTGCCTTGACCATGATCGAGGAATAGTCGTCATTGGCGCGCTCGAAACGCTCGGCGATCGCGACTTCTTCGATCCCCGCGGTGACGATGAAGCCGCCGATATAGTCCGGCTTGCCGCTGTCCGCCGGCGCGACGAAATCCGACAGCGCGACATTGGCCTTGCCGTCGCGCTTGGTCAGTTGCTGGCGCAGCGTGAAGAAGGTCGCCAGCTCCTGTGAACGCCCCTCATCCGTGAACAGCCTGATGTCGTCGCCGACGGCATTGGCTGGCCAGAAGCCGATGACGCCGCGCGGCGCGAACCATTTTTCGTCGATGATTTTTTTCAGCATCGCCTGCGCATCCTCGAACAGCTGACGCGCCGCCGGTCCTTGCGCTTCATCCTCGAGGATCTTGGGATAGCGGCCCTTCAGCTCCCAGGTCTGGAAGAACGGCGTCCAGTCGATGTAGCGCGCCAGCTCCGTCAGGTCCCAGTTCTCGAACACTTTCACGCCCGTGAAGGACGGCTTCGGCGGCTCATAGGCAGACCAGTCGACCTTGTGCGCATTGGCCCTCGCTCTGGCCAGCGGCAACCGCTGCTTGTCGGCCTCGGAGCGGGCATGCGCGTCGGCGACCTTCTTGTACTCGGCCCGCACCGTGTCGACATAGTCGGCCTTGCCGTCATTGGACAGCAGCGCCGACACCACGCCGACGGCGCGGCTGGCATCGTTGACATAGACCGTCTGTCCCCTGGCGTAGCGCGGGTGGATCTTCACCGCCGTGTGCACGCGGCTGGTGGTGGCGCCGCCGATCAGCAGCGGAATATCAAACCCCTCGCGCTCCATTTCGGCGGCCATGTGCACCATTTCGTCCAGCGACGGCGTGATCAGGCCGGACAGGCCGATGATGTCGACATTTTGCTCGCGTGCCGTCTGCAGGATCTTCGCCGCCGGCACCATGACGCCGAGATCGATGATCTCGTAATTGTTGCAGGCGAGCACGACGCCGACGATGTTCTTGCCGATGTCGTGGACATCGCCCTTCACCGTCGCCATCAGAATTTTTCCCGCCGTCTGGCGCTCGCCATTGTCGATGCCATTGGCGGCGTTGGTCAGTTTTTCCGCTTCCATATGCGGCAACAGCCCGGCCACCGCCTGCTTCATCACGCGCGCCGACTTCACCACTTGCGGCAGGAACATTTTTCCCGCGCCAAAGAGGTCGCCGACGACATTCATGCCGGCCATCAATGGGCCTTCGATGACATGCAGCGGGCGCTCCGCCGCGAGCCGTGCCTCGTCCGTGTCGGCGTCAATGAATTCGGTGATGCCATTGACCAACGCATGGCTGATCCGCTGCTCGACCGGCCAGTCACGCCAGGCGAGGTCACGCTCCTTGCCCTCCTTGCCGGACGTGCCCTTGAAGCGTTCGGCGATCTCCAGCATGCGCTCGGTGGCGGTGCCGCCGGCCTTCGGCACGCGGTTGAGCACGACATCCTCGCAGGCCTCACGCAGCTCCGGCTCGATCGTGTCGTAGACGGCAAGCTGGCCGGCATTGACGATGCCCATATCCATGCCGCGCTGGATGGCGTGGTAGAGGAACACGGCGTGCATCGCCTGGCGCACCGGCTCGTTGCCGCGGAACGAGAAGGACAGGTTCGACACGCCGCCCGAGATATGGACATGCGGCAGCGTTGAGGTGATCTCGCCCGTGGCCTCGATGAAGTCGACGCCGTAATTGTCGTGCTCCTCGATGCCTGTGGCGACCGCGAAGACGTTGGGGTCGAAGACGATGTCCTCGGGCGGAAAGCCGGCCTGTTCGGTCAGGAGCTTGTAGGCGCGGGTGCATATCTCGACCTTGCGCGCCTTGGTGTCGGCCTGGCCGGCCTCGTCGAAGGCCATGACGACCACGGCCGCGCCATAGGCGCGCACCAACTTCGCGTGATGCAGGAAGGCTTCCTCGCCTTCCTTCATCGATATGGAATTGACCAGCGGCTTGCCCTGCACGCATTTCAGGCCGGCCTCGATGATCTCCCATTTCGAGGAGTCGACCATGACCGGAACACGGGCGATATCCGGCTCGGCGGCGATCAGGTTGAGATACTCGACCATCGCTTTCTTCGAATCGATCAGGCCCTCGTCCATGTTGATATCGATGATCTGCGCGCCATTGGCGACCTGGTCGCGCGCCACGTCGAGCGCCGGGACATAGTCGCCCGCCGTGATCAACTTCCTGAATTTGGCCGAGCCGGTAACGTTGGTGCGTTCGCCGACATTGACGAAGGGAATCTCGTCGGTCAGCGTGAACGGCTCCAACCCGGACAGGCGCATCTTGCGCTCGATCTCGGGAATGGCGCGCGGCGGGTATTTCTTCACCGCTTCGGCGATGGCCCGGATATGATCCGGCGTCGAGCCGCAACAGCCGCCGACGACATTGACCAGCCCTTCCCTGGCGAAATCCTCGATCTGCGCGGCCATGAATTCCGGGCTCTCGTCATAGCGGCCGAATTCATTGGGCAGGCCGGCATTCGGATAGGCGCAGACGAAGGTGTCGGCGGCACCTGAAATTTCGGCCAGATGCGCGCGCATGGCGTTGGCGCCGAGCGCGCAGTTGAGGCCGATGGTAAAGGGGCTGGCATGACGCACCGAATGCCAGAAAGCGGTCGGCGTCTGGCCCGACAGCGTGCGGCCGGAGAGATCGGTGATGGTGCCGGAAATCATCACCGGCAGGTGCACGCCCTTTTCGAGAAAAATCTCGTTGCAGGCGAAGATCGCCGCCTTGGCGTTCAGGGTGTCGAAGATGGTTTCGATCAGGATGATGTCGGCGCCGCCGTCGATCAGCCCGCGCAGCTGCTCGCCATAGGCCAGGCGCAAATCGTCGAAGGTCACGGCGCGGTAGCCGGGATTGTTAACATCAGGCGACATCGAGGCGGTGCGGTTGGTCGGCCCGAGCGCACCGGCGACGAAACGGCGCTTGCCGTCTTCCTGCTCGGCGCGAATGGCGGCGCGCCGCACCAGCCGCGCACCGTCTCGGTTCAGCGCATAGACCGCGTCCTCCATGCCGTAATCGGCCTGGGCGATCGAGGTCGAGGAGAAGGTGTTGGTCTCAAGAATGTCGGCGCCGGCGATGGCGTATTGGTAGTGGATTTCTTCGATCGCAGCCGGCTGGGTCAGGATCAAGAGGTCGTTGTTGCCTTGCTGGTGGCAGGCGCAGCCGGCGAAAGCCTCGCCGCGGAAATGCTCCTCGTCGAACCCAAGGCTCTGGATCTGCGTGCCCATGGCACCATCGAGGATGAGGATGCGCTCGCGCGCGGCCGCGGTGAGCGCCGCAAGCACTTCGGAGCCGTCGGGCTTTGCCGCGACGGGGCCGAACAATGCGTCCAGCGATGCAGAATTCTGCGACATTTTTTATCCTTGGGGCGACAACAATCACATAAGGATATCTTTATGTCAATATACGGATGCAGCCAAGCATGTCACAGCCTGACGGCGTCGACAGCAAACTAGGGTTCCGTCTTTCTATTCCCCCACAACGTCGCGATATACTCTCACCTCGCCATCCTGGCCGCGAATGCGCCAGTCCTGTCCGTCTCGGGCCTCGATATGACACGGCCCAAGCGGCACCTTGCCGCCGCCTTCCGGCAGGTCCAGCACATAGACCGGATTGCAGATGCCCGACAGGCGGGCGTGCAGCGCGCCGACCAGCGCCTGTCCCTGGGCGATGGTGGTGCGCCGATGCGCCATGCCAAGCGCGAGGTCGCCATGATGCAGGTAATAGGGTTTGACACCGAGCCGGTACATCAGCTCGCGGCAAAGTTCTTCCAGCACCTCGACCGTGTCGTTGACGCCCTTGAGCAGGACGCTCTGGTTGAGCAGCACGAAGCCCGCCTGGCGCAAGGTGCGGCAGGCCTGTTCGGTGTCCGGCGTGATCTCGCGTGCGTGGTTGAAATGGGTGACGATTGTGACCATCAGCCGGCCCTGCAAGGCCTCGACCAACCCTTGGGTGATCCGCGTCGGCAGCACGACAGGCACCCTCGTGTGGATGCGCAACAGCCTGACATGCGCGATCGTCTCGATACGGGTGCGGATTTCGGCCAGCGCCTTGTCCGGCAGCGACAGCGGGTCGCCGCCGGTCAGGATCACTTCACGGATTTCAGTATGGGCTTCGATATAGGCAAAAGCCTCTTCCAGAGCCTCTCGCGTGTAACCGCGGCCGATCGACGTCAGGGACTCCTTGCGGAAGCAGAAGCGGCAATAGACCGCGCATTGATAGGTCGGGAACAGCAGCACGCGGTCGGCATGGCGGTGTGTCAGTCGCGGCACCGGACTGAAGCGGTGGTCGGCGATCGGATCGTCAAGCTCGCCCTCCGTTTCCACCAGCTCATCCGGCGACGGGATGATTTGCGCGCGGATGGGATCGGCGGGATCGCTCCAGTCGATCAGGTCGAGATAGGCTTTGGGAGCACGCACCTTGTGCCGCGTAGCCGCCTCTTGCGCCGCCGAGCGTTCAGCAGGCGACAGCGGCAGCGAGGCGAGATCGCGGACGTGGCGGACACCGGCGCGGACGTCGTCTTGCCAGGCGGTGCCGGCATTGGCGGCTTTGAGATTGGTGTCTGTGGTCATCGGAGGTCTCGGGGCAGCAATTTGGGTGGAGCTATCAAGCGTATGGCCGGTGAGGTCAATGGGCGGTGGTTGTCGCAGACTTGTTCTCCGTCGCATTCCCGCCCCATCGACTTTCGCCGCAATCGACCAGAGCATCGATTTGAGGCATTCTGCCGCCGGCTGCACCATGGGGAGATGGAGCGGCGGCAAGGGAGGACTGCCATGACCGAGACGCCGGCCGATCTGCCGCGTTACGACGACGCCTTCGCGCAATTCCGCATCGAGGATGAGATCGCCCGGTTGCATGGTAACCCTACAACCGGAATCAATGCCTATGTCGAATGCTGCGGCCGCTACACCGGTGAAAACCGGCTGGCGTTGCGCGCCATCTCGGCCAGCGGGACCTTGAGTGAATTCAGTTTCGACGATCTCGCCGACATGTCGGGTCGCGCCGCCAATGTGCTCAAGGCCGCCGGCGTCGGTGCCGGCGATGTCGTCGCCGGCATGCTGCCGCGTATCCCTGAACTGGTGGCGCTGATCCTCGGCACATGGCGCATTGGCGCGGTCTACCAGCCGCTGTTCACCGCCTTCGGCCCGAAGGCCATCGAGCATCGTCTCGGCTATAGCGGCGCCAAGATCGTCGTGACCAACCCGGCCAATCGCGGCAAGCTCGACGAGGTCGAAACGCGAGCGCAAATCGCGACCATTCTTGGCCCCGGCGAGGCGCTGCCGGAAGGCGATATCGATTTCCGCGCCGCGCTTGCCGCCACCTCGCCCGACTGCGGACCAGTGATGCGCAAGGGCGACGACCTGTTCATGATGATGTCGACGTCAGGCACGACAGGCCTGCCCAAGGGCGTGCCGGTGCCGCTCCGCGCCCTGCTCGCCTTCGGCGCCTATATGCGCGAGGCGATCGGATTGCGAGCCGACGACATCTTCTGGAACATCGCCGATCCCGGCTGGGCTTACGGCCTCTATTACGCCATCACCGGTCCGTTGCAGCTCGGCATCGCGACCACCTTCTATGAAGGCGCCTTCAACGCCAAAAGCACCTACGACATCATCGAACGGCTCGGCGTCACCAGCCTCGCCGGCTCGCCGACCGCCTATCGCTTGCTGATGGCGGAAGGCGCGGAAGCTGCCGCTCGTGTCAAAGGCAGACTGCGCGTGGTGAGCAGCGCCGGTGAACCGCTCAATCCGGAAGTGATCCGCTGGTTCGACGCCAATCTCGCCGCCCCGATCAACGACCATTACGGCCAGACCGAAAACGGTATGATGGTGAACAACCATCATGGCCTGGCGCATGTCGTGCGCGCAGGCTCGGCCGGCTTCGCCATGCCCGGCTACCGCATGGTGGTGCTGGACGAGGCGGGCCGCGAGCTCGGCCCCAACCAGCCCGGCATTCTCGCCGTCGACATCGCCAGATCGCCGCTGCGCTGGTTCGAGGGTTATCATCAGGCCGAGACGCCGGCGATATCAGGCGGCTATTACCGCACCGGCGACACGGTGGAGTACGAACCGGACGGCTCGGTGTCCTTCATCGGCCGCGCCGACGACGTCATCACCTCGGCCGGCTACCGCATCGGCCCGTTCGACGTTGAAAGCGCGCTGATCGAGCATCCGGCGGTTAACGAGGCGGCGGTAGTCGGCGTGCCCGATCCTCAGCGCACCGAGATCGTCAAGGCCTTCGTCGTGCTGGCGCCGGCCTACAAGGGCAACCCGGAGCTCGCCGAAGAACTTGCCCAGCATGTGAAGAGGCGGCTCTCGGCGCACGCCTACCCGCGCGAGGTCGAGTTCGTCACCGAACTGCCGAAGACCCCGAGCGGCAAGATCCAGCGCTTCCTGCTGAGGAAGGCGGAGGTGGAGAAGCGCAAGGAGTGACTAGGCGCCAATCTCCCCCCTTGAGGGGGAGATGTCGCCGAAGGCGACAGAGGGGGTCGTTGCGCGTGAATCGCTAACGTCGTCTCGCGCAGCAAAGGGAGTCAGCGCTTCACGCGCGGCAACCCCCTCTGGCCTGCCGGCCATCTCCCCCTCAAGGGGGGAGATCTGCAGCTCCGACGCCGTCTTTTTTCAGCCCAATGTTGTCATGTATCCTTGGAATCGAACATAGAGCGGGGTTTAAATCATGCGGTTGGTCTGGATGTTTCTGTTCGCGCTCGTGAGCAGCGTGGCTTTCGCGGCCTCGCCGGAAGATGACTACATCGTCGCGCGCGACAAGGCGATTGCGGCCATCGCGGCGCTGAACGACGCGAACACGGCAACCGAAACGATCGACGCCCAGAACGAGAAGGCGCTGGCCGACCTGCAACAACGTCTTTCCGGCATCATCGGCCCGCTGGCGGTCAAGGATTTTCCGGCAACCGGCACAATCAATATCGAAAGCCTCAGCGACTCCGACATCGGCTATGGCATGCTCGACGGCTTGCGATACATAAAAGGCGATGATGGCCCCAGCCTGGTGGCGACGACGCGAGGGCTGCTGGAGCGCTGGCTCCAGACCAAAGCCGCCGAGACCGACGAGAGTTTCAAACTGCCTGCCAGCATCGATGAGGCGCTGAAGCTCGATGCTTTCTATACCCAGGCGATCAACAGCGACGCCGCCTTTGAGGGAACGCTCGACTTCCCACTGAAGACGCCTGAGGGCACCGACATTGCCTTCGCACGGCTGGGCGGCTGGACGCAGGATGTCGGACCGATCTACGAGCAGGAGGTCATCGTTGCGCTCGTCAAAGGCAACAGCGTGAGGATCATGGTGGCGCCGGCGGCACCCGCCGTTCCGAAGATCGCCGCCTGCGATACGGTGTGGGCTGCTGCCGATGCCGCCGCGCAGAAATTCCAGGAGGCGTACCAGGCGTCGGACCTCAAGGACGAAAAGGCGTTCGAGTCCTCCAATGCCGCCTGGGACAAGGGCGATAGCGCCTATCGCGCCTGCATGGGCCAGCATCTGCCGGGAGACCCGGCCTTCCCGGCGCTGCTCGCCCAGGCGCAGGCGCTGGCCGATCAGATGGCAGGAAAGTAAGCTCCCGGACGGGCCCTGCGCAGCAAGATCAGGCGGCTTTTTGCGACTTCAGATGTGAAAGTTGCGAGCGGCCGCCCGATGCTGCTTGCGCAATTCATTGTTCAGGAAACCGCTCTGGACCTTTGTTTTCGTCGCATGGCACTCAGCTTTCGCCCCCTATGCTGACAACCAAGATCTCAACGTATAGTCTCAGGAGCGCCTTGAAGTTCAAATTTAAACTTTAGCTACTATGGTCGACGGACGGACTACTGGAAAGGTACCCAAATCGAATTGGCAGGAGCGAGGTTCAATCCCGGCCGGTTGAAACGGGCCATTTTTTCTTCCGCCAACTTGCCGGCGGCGATTGCCTTTGTTGTGCTTCTCGTCTGTGCCCTGGTTGCCGACCAGAGGAACAGGGAGGTCTCCGATCAGCTGGCGCGCGCTGACGTCCTGGCCAAGGTCAACATCATACGTGCCAAGCTCGAAGGCAACATAACCGGCAATCTCCAGCTGGTTCAGGGTCTCGTTTCAGCGGTCGTTACCGAGCCCTATATGGGCCAGCAGAGATTTGCGGCGCTCGCCCGTAATTTGTTCGAGCAAAAATCGCAACTGCGCGATATCGCCGGCGCGCCCGACCTCGTCATCACGCTGATATACCCGCTGGAAGGCAATGAGAAAGCCATCGGGCTGGACTACCGCAAGACCGAGGCGCAACGCATGGCGGCGCTTCGCGCCCGCGACCAGCGCGCACTGGTGCTCGCCGGGCCGGTCAAATTGGCACAGGGCGGACGTGGCTTCATCGGCCGTATCCCCGTCTTCGTGTCGACGGCGGGTGGCGGCGACCGGTTTTGGGGGATTGTCTCGGCCGTGATCGATATCGATCGGCTCTACAGCGCGAGCGGACTGACCGACCCTGAGCTCGATATCGATGTCGCGCTCATCGGCAAGGATGCACTTGGGGGCGGTGGCGAACTGTTCTTCGGCGGCGACAATGTCGTGGCCAGCAATCCGGTGACGGCAGAGGTGCAACTGCCTTCAGGCTCCTGGCAAATTTCGGCCATACCGAAGGGCGGCTGGCCGGCTGCTCCGAAAAATGAGTGGCTGCTGCGGACGCTCATGGCGCTCGCCGGCGCGCTGGTGGTGCTGCCGATCCTCGTGGCAGGACGTCTTTTCGGTGAGCGACAGAAAAATGACGCCGAGTTGAGGCGCCTGTCCCGGCGGCTGGAGCTGGCATTGGAAGCCTCAGGGATAGGCGTGTGGGAGCACGACATCGTCAGCAACGAGCTCGTATGGGACGACCGCATCAACGAAATCTATGGCAAACCCGCCGACGGAAAGACCCGCGGCTATAACGACTGGGCGCTGTCGATCCACCCTGAAGACTTCGAGCGGGCGAAAGCGGACTTCGATTCGGCTGCCGCGACACAGGGGCCCTACTCTTCGCAGTATCGGCTCCTGCGACCGGACGGCACCATTCGCCATGTCCGCACACGCGCCAGTTTCTTCCAGGACATCAACGGCGCGTCGAAAATGATCGGCGCTGAATGGGACGTGACCTGGGACGTGCTGCTCAACGAGAATCTCGTGCGCGAACGTCGCCTTTCCGAATCGAAAAATGCCGAACTGAACATGGCCAAGGCCCGCATCGAGCATGTCGCGCTGCACGATTCGCTGACCGGTCTGCCCAACCGTCGGTATCTGGACGAGATGCTTGCCGAAAACCGCGAAGCCGAGGGCCGCGCAGCGTTGCTGCATCTCGACCTTGATCGCTTCAAGCAGATCAACGACACCCTCGGCCACGCGGCGGGCGATGCATTGCTGGTGCATGCTTCGAAAGTCATCAAGGCCGGCGTCGGTCCGGCCGATTTCGTTGCGCGCATCGGCGGCGACGAGTTTTTCGTGTTAAGCCATGGACGCGACGACAAGGAGCTTGCCGCGCTTGCCGACCACATCATCGATGCGATGCGCCAGCCGATCGACTATCTGGGTCACCAGTGCCGGTTCGGCGTAAGCATCGGCATTGCGGCCAACAGCGGCGTCGATGCCAAGCAGCTGCTCGTCAATGCCGATCTCGCGCTGTATCGGGCGAAAGGCCGTGGCCGCAACCGTTACGAGTTTTTCAACGAAGAGCTGCAGAGCGAGATCGTGCGGACCAAGCAAACCGCCGACGAAATTCTGGGCGGTCTCGAGCGGAACGAGTTCGTCGTCTACTACCAGCCGCAGTTCGACGCCAAGACGCTGGAGATCGTCGGCGTCGAGGCGCTGTCGCGTTGGGATCATCCACAACGCGGCATGCTGACCCCCGACGCCTACATCAAGGTGGCTGAAGAACTCAATGTCGTGGCGCTTATCGACCGCACTGTCCTGGAGCAGGCGCTTGATAATTTCGAGCGTTGGTCGCACAGCCACCTCAACATCCCGCGCGTGTCGGTCAACGTTTCCGCCAGGCGCCTGGAAGACAGGGACCTGATCAAGGGTTTGCGCAAGCTTCCCATCAGGCAAGGAACCGTGTCGTTCGAACTGGTGGAGTCGATTTTCCTCGACGAAAACGACGAACTGGTCAGCTGGAACATCGAACACATCAAGGGGCTCGGCATCGACATCGAGATCGACGATTTCGGCACCGGGCATGCCTCGATCGTCTCGCTCTTGAAGTTGCGGCCGCGGCGCCTCAAGATCGATCGCCAATTGGTCACACCCATCACCAGCTCAACCGCGCAGCGGCAGCTGGTGTCTTCCATCATCGACATCGGCAAGTCGCTCGGTATCGAAGTGATCGCCGAGGGCGTTGAGACGATGGAGCACGCGCAGATCCTGAAAGAGCTGGGCTGCGATATCCTGCAAGGCTTCCTTTTCGGCTACCCGATGGACGCAAAAGCCTTCAAGACATTCGCCCAGTCACGCAAATGGCTGGCGGCGAGTTGACAGACTCTGCTTGTGCAATTGCGGACGGAAGAACCGTTTCCTGAAATGGCTCTACCTCCGCAGCCGGCGCTTCCTGTCCCCTGCGCTCGACATATGGATCGACAGAAAGATTCAGCAGAATTTCAGAAATCATCCGGTACGCGCCCGTTCTTAGGCTTCACTGTTCTCAAGGACGAACCGGAGGAGGTCGAACATGTCACCGAATGAGAACACGCGCCAAGCCGCCCGGCAGGAACTCCTGGAATTTGCATCCAGCGTCATGGCTGGGTCCCCTTGTGCGCCCATGCCTGGAACAATGTTCGAAATGCTCGAGATCATCGCCGTGGAGAGGCGCATGACTTCCAGCCAAGGTGAAGTCGGATCAAATTCTTCTGATCCCTTGACGTCCGCGCCGATTGAGACCCCAATCAGGCAGCGTTTGGTCGAGCTGGTCAGATCGGCATTCAATGTCGCGAGAAAACCCCGGGCACATACCACTGGCACTTGGCAGTTGCGAGCTTGATCTTGCCCGCGGGCTGCTGTTGTGCGACGGGAAACCTGTCGCTCTGCGCTCCAAGGCATTTGACCTGTTGACCTACCTCAGCAGGAATGTCGGGCGTGTCGCGACCAAGTCTGAACTGATGTCGGCGGTGTGGCCTGATGTCTTCGTGACCGAGGACTCACTGACGCAGGCGGTCAGGGAGTTGCGAAAGGCGCTGCAGGACGAAAGCCAAACCATTATCCGCACGGTCGCCAAGCGCGGCTACGTCTTCTCTCCTCCCGACGCGCCAAAGCAGGAGCGCTCCGCGCAGCCGCGCGTTGCGGTGCTGCGTTTCAGCAATGAAGGTGCGCCGGAAGACACCCCCTTGGTCGACGGTTTCGCCGAGGACATTGTCAATGCGTTGGCTCGCTTCGGAACGGTCGTCGTGCTGGCGCGCAATTCCGGATTTGCCTTTGTCTCGGATTCCGCGTCCGATTGGCGTGCCGTTGGCGACAGCCTTGGCGCAACCTATCTGGTTCGCGGCAGGGCGACGACTCGCGCAGACGGTATGCGGGTCACCGTCAGTCTCATTACTGCCTCGACGGGTGAAGTCCTCTGGAGCGATACCTTTTCCGCGTCTGGCGGCCAGATCTTTGACATGCAGGAAGAAATCGCCCGCCGTGTGGTGAACCGGCTGGTCGCTCGCCTTGACGACGCAGGTGTCAAGCAGGCAACCCCGAAGCCTCCGGGCAGCCTGGCCGCATACGAGCTTCTCCTGCGTGGACTGGCCCGGCTGCGTGGTTACGGCGATGATGACAATGAGGCTGCGCGCGATCTTTTCCAGGCTGCGGTCGAAAAGGACCCGACCTATGCCTTGGCGCATTCCTACATCGCGCTCGCCGATCTCATTATCGGTGGCTATGCCGAGGCATCCCCCGCATTGCTTGGTTCACTGATCGATCGCGCGGAGTGTGCTGTGACCTTGGCGCCGGAAGAGCCGCGCTGCCATCGCGTGCTCGCCCAGGCTTTGATCTCTGCCCGTCAGTTCGAAGCGGCTGAACATCACCTTCAGCGCGCGCGCGACCTCAATCCCTATGACGCCGATACGATCGCGCAAATGGGGTTCTTGCTCTCGATGAGAGGCAGGCCTCTTGAAGCACTCGCGGCAATTGACAGTGCAATACGGATCAACCCGATCCATCCTGATTGGTACCACTATGATCGCTCCATCGCGCTATACTCAGCTGGAGATTACAAGGCCGCGATTGTCAGCATGTCCAAGGTCCCCTCGAAGTCCCCCTGGCGACTGACAAGGCTGGCGGGGTGCCACGCGCAACTCGGCGAACTGAAGGAAGCTCAGCGCATTATGGCAGAGGTCAAGCGGATAGCGCCTGACTTTTCGCCGATGCAGTTTGCGCAAACCGGGATTGCGTACGAACATGCAAGTGATGTTGAACATCTCGTTGCCGGCGTCGCCAAAGCACTTGCCGCGTGTGAGGAGCAACCCTAGGCGGAGCAGTCCTGGCCTCGGAATGCAGCTTCTCGCCAGAGCATTTCACCGTTTCACGGAAACGGCGAGATGCTCTATCTCTTTGGTTTGACGCAATTTCGGGCGGAAAACCGCTTCACACTTTTCCTGAAATTGCTTTAGGCGCGCTGACCCAAGGTACCCGATCAAGTAACGAGCAACGCGTGGGTTACCCGCGCAGGCCCGGCGCTTCCTGCCCTGTGCGCTCGACATATTCGGTGTAGCCGCCGCCATAGGTGTGGATGCCTTCCGGCGTCAGTTCCAGCACGCGATTGGAGAGTGCGGCCAGGAAATGGCGGTCGTGCGAGACGAACAACATGGTGCCTTCGTACTGGGAGAGCGCCGTGATCAGCATCTCCTTGGTGGCGATGTCGAGATGGTTGGTCGGCTCGTCCAGCACCAGAAGATTGGGCGGATCGAACAGCATCAGCGCCATCACCAGCCGCGCCTTCTCGCCGCCCGACAGCACCCGGCATTTCTTCTCGATCTCGTCGCCGGAAAAGCCGAAGCAGCCGGCGAGCGCCCGCAGCGGCGCCTGGCCGGCCTGCGGAAATGCGTCCTCCAGCGTCTGGAACACGGTGCGCTCGCCCTCCAGTACTTCCATGGCGTGCTGGGCAAAATAACCCATCTTGACGCTTGGACCTCGAGCGACGGTGCCAGTGTCGGGGTCGGAGGCGCCGGCAACCAGCTTCAACAGAGTCGACTTGCCGGCGCCATTGACGCCCATGATGCACCAGCGCTCGCGGCGGCGGACCTGGAAGTCGAGCCCCTCATAGATGGTGCGGCTGCCGTAGCCCTTGTGGACATTCTTCAGCGTGACGACATCCTCGCCGCAACGCGGCGCCGGCTGGAACTCGAAATTCACGATCTGGCGGCGCTTGGGCGGCTCGACGCGGTCGATCTTGTCCAGCTTCTTCACCCGGCTCTGCACCTGGGCGGCATGGGAGGCGCGGGCCTTGAAGCGCTCGATGAAGGCGATCTCCTTGGCCAGCATCGCCAGCTGGCGCTCGAACTGCGCCTGCTGCTGCTTGTCGGCGATCGCCCGCTGCTGCTGGTAGAATTCGTAGTTGCCGGAATAGGCGGTGAGCGAACCGGCGTCGATCTCGACGATCTTGTTGACGATGCGGTTCATGAACTCGCGGTCGTGCGAGGTCATCAGCAGCGCGCCGTCATAACCCTTCAGGAACTGCTCCAGCCAGATCAGGCTTTCGAGATCGAGATGGTTCGACGGTTCGTCGAGCAGCATGACGTCGGGCCGCATCAAAAGGATGCGGGCCAGCGCTACGCGCATCTTCCAGCCGCCCGAGAGCTTGCCGACATCGCCGTCCATCATCTCCTGCGAAAAGCCGAGACCGTCGAGCACTTCGCGGGCGCGGCCGTCGAGCGCATAACCGTCGAGCTCCTCGAAACGGTGCTGCGCCTCGCCATATTGTTCGATGATCTCGTCCATGCGGTCGGCCTGGTCGGGATCGGCCATGGCCGCCTCGAGTTCGGCCATTTCGGCCGCTACGTCGCTGACCGGCCCGGCGCCGTTCATCACCTCAGCCACAGCACTGTGGCCTGCCATGTCGCCGACGTCCTGGCTGAAATAGCCGATGGTGACGCCGCGATCGACCTGCACCTGGCCCTCGTCGGGCTGCTCCTCACCGTTGATCATGCGAAACAAGGTTGTCTTGCCGGCGCCGTTCGGCCCGACAAGGCCAACCTTCTCGCCCTTCTGCAAGGCGGCCGAGGCCTCGATGAAGACGATCTGGCGGCCGTTCTGCTTGCCGATGCTTTCGAGTCTGATCATGCGGTTTCCGGGAGGCTGATGCGAAATTGAGGGATTTGCCCGGGGCCATACGCGAACGAGGGTCGCGGGGGAAGAGGCACAAGCGCCGCAGATGGTGGCGCGGACCCCGTCGCCCGTCACGAAAACAATAATCCAGGGATCGTCGAAATCCGCCCTCGCGAAACGACATTGGCGCGGCGGCCTGCATGGCCCCGCAACCGGCAACACCAACAGGACAGGAATACGAAGATGGCCAAGATGCTCGTGATCTACAAAACCCCGGCCGATCCTGAGGCTTTCGACCGGCACTATTTCGAGATTCATGTGCCGCTGGCCAAGAAGCTTCCCGGCCTGCGGCGCTACGACATCAGCAGGCGGCCTATCATCAAGCGCTCAGCGGGCGAGATGCCGTATCTGGTCGGGACGCTGTATTTCGACAGCCTCGCCGATATGCAGAGCGCATTTGCTACCGAAATCGGCATCGCCTGCGCCGCTGACCGGCGGATACTCGCGCCAGGAGACGACGACCTGACGATGCTGCTGTTCGACGTCGACGAAGTGTGAGCCTGCGCCAATCTCGAACAGCCAGCGGGACGACGGAACCGCGCAGAAGCGGGTGACATTACTTTGCGTCGTGGAAGATAATGCCAACGGTATGCCGTTTGCCTGAGCGTAGACGGCTGACACCGTGCCGGAGGTTGACTCGGTAGTGGCCTTTCGTGCCTTGAACGGGGCGGTTGTGCACGGCAAAGATCACCGCGTCGCCCTGGGTCAGCGGCACCACTTCGGCACGGCTTTGCATGCGCGGGCGCTGTTCGGTCAGCACGAATTCGCCGCCGCTGAAATCCTCACCCGGCTGCGACAGCAGGATCGCCACCTGCAAGGGAAAGGCGAGATCGCCATAGAAATCCTGGTGCAGGCAGTTGAAGTCGCCAGGGCCATACTGGAGCAAAAGCGGCGTCGGCCGCGTCTGGCCCTGGTCGTGGCAGCGCTCGAGAAACGCCGCGTGGTCATCGGGTTAGCGCTGTGGTGCGCCCATGCGCTCGTTCCAGTCATTGGCGACGCCGGCGAGCGGCGGATAGAGCGCGGTGCGCAGCTCGTCGACCAGATCCGGCAGCGGGTAGCGGAAATAGCGATACTCGCCCTTGCCGAAGCCATGGCGGGCCATCACCACATGGCTGCGAAAATGTTCCTCATGCGGATAGAGCGCGGCGATTTCGACGCACTCCTCGGGTGACAGCAGCGCCGGCATGACGGCGCTGCCATGGCTGTTCAGCTCGCCGATCAGTGCGCTCCAGTCCTGCGCCGCCACGCGCGCTTCGGCTGAACGGGCTGCGCGTTTGGTGCTTATCGAATGGATGGTCATGGATGCCTCCTTTGCTTGTGGGCAAAGTGGGGCGAACGGCGGACGTGAACCACCCGTTTCCTGCGGAGACGGGGGAAGCTGCTGATCTCCCCCCTCGTGGGGGAGATGGCCGGCAGGCCAGAGGGGGGCTGTCCCGCCGACCTGTCAGCCAATAGCGATCGTACCTTGGGCAAGCAGCAGAAGTTTGCGATCCTTCGCGCCCCCCTCTGCCCTGCCGGGCATCTCCCCCACGAGGGGGGAGATTGGCAGCTTCACGCCTTGCGGCGATACCCCTCCAACTCCGGATCGAGGTCGACCCTCACCGCGTTGGTGAACACGCAGGTCGCCACCATGATGCCGGCGAAGGCGACGAGGTTGACCAGCAGCGTGTCGTCGTAGCGGGCTTTGAGTGCTGCCCAGACATCGTCGGGAACCGCATTGGCATTGGCAGTGACTGCCTTCCCAAAATCGATCAGCAACGCTTCGTCGGCGCTGGGCTCGATCGCCTCGGGATCGAGGCCGCTATCGATTAGCGCGCGGCGGAAGAAGGTGACGGGAATCTCGGCCCGGCAGACTTGCGAGATCGCCAGCGACAACAGCCAGATGGCGCGGTCGTCGAGCGTGGGTTTCAACAGATCGCGCAGAGTGAACCATTCGGCATAGATGCGGTGCGCCGCGGGCGAATGCAGCAGGATCCGCTTCATGTTGGTCATGCGCCGGCGCAGGCCAAGCTCCCTGTCGTGCTCGGCGCGGATGTCTTGCGATGCCGAGGCGTAGTCGATCGGGGGAATCATGGCCATAACTGGTGGTCCTTGGTTGGCGGCGGCGCGAGGCGTTCTGCGCTCACCCAAGCGTCGCATGCAGTTCCGGCGCGGCGCGCAGGGTGTTGGACACCGTGCAGATCGCCTCGGCGTCCTCGACGATTCGCTGCTTCGTCGCAGCGTCGAGATCTCCTGAAATGTCGAGCCTGATGTTGAATTTTTCGACACGCGACGGTTCGTCCTTGGCCTTCTCGCCGCTGACCTCGGCGCGTACTTCGCCAAGCTCGGCGGCAACGCCGAGGCGGGAGGCGGCGATGCGGGCGCTCAGCACCATGCAGGCGGCGAGCGAGGCATAGAGCAGGTCGAGCGGATTGAAGCCCGGCGCGCTGACGCCGGTTACGACATCGACCGCGCCTCCGGTCGGCGTCGTGATGGAAGGCAAGCCGCCTGGCAGCAGTGTTGCCGTCGCGCCGGTGACGCGCGTCCTGACCTTCAACTCAGCCATCGCAAAATCCTTTCGGGGCCGGGCAAAATGCAAGGCGCAGACGCCCTGGCGGCGCGCTCTGCCACGCAATGCCGGTATATGGTAGTCTCGGGGCCGACATCGCAACATCGACCGACGGACAAAATCGTCTGCTTCGAGGTTCAGCAATGAAGCGCAGTTTCATTTCAGCTGTGATTGCCGGCGTCGGCCTGCTCTGCGGTGCCGCATTTTTGATTGTCGGTCCGTCCCAAGTCTCGCCAGACGCCATCCAGTCGTCGGTTGTTCGTACCCCGGCATTGATCGACAGCGCCTGGAAGTTGCCCGTGGCTGCTACCTTCAATGCCAACCTTGACTGGCAATCGAACGGGTCACGCTGCGGTCCGGCAAGTGTTGCAAACACATTCCGCTCGATCGGCGAAGAGGAGACGACCGAAGCCGAAGTGCTCGCGGGAACCGGAAAGTGCTGGACCGGCTTTTGCATCGTCGGTCTGACGCTGGACGAGCTTGCCGACGTCGCTCAGGCGAAAACCGGGCGTAAAGTCTCCGTGCTTCGGAATCTGAGCGCCGACGAGTTCCGCGAGCACATGAAGCACGCCAACGACCCAGGCCGCCGCTACATCATCAACTTTACCCGAGAGACGATATTTGGCGCCGGCAGTGGTCATTTTTCACCGATCGGCGGCTATCTGGAGGCCAAGGACTTGGTTTTCGTTCTCGACGTCAACGAGCGCTACAAGCCTTGGCTGATCGAGCGTGAACGCCTGTTCTCGGCCATGGACACAATCGACAGCGATGGCGACAAGAAGCGCGGCTTGCTGCTGATCGAGTAGCTGGGTCCCAAGCGGTTTCGCAGCAACGATACACCCGCTACCTCAACCCGGCGCTGGCCACCCGCGCAAGACGTGTTTCTGGATCTTGCCGGAGGCGGTGCGCGGCAGCGCCTCGATGGGTAGAAACTCCTTCGGCACCTTGTAGCGGGCGATACGGGCGGCGCAGTGAGCGGCGAGCGTTGCTAGGTCGGGAACGCGGCCGGGCTTTGCGACGACGAACGCCCGACCCACCTCGCCCCAGCGCTCGTCGGCGATGCCGATGACGGCTGCTTCGGCAATGTCGGGATGATCGAGCAGCGCCATCTCGACCTCGGCCGGATAGACGTTCTCGCCGCCCGAAATGAACATGTCCTTGCGGCGGTCGACCAGCGTGACGAAGCCGTCTTCGTCGCGGCGGGCGATGTCGCCGGTGCGGAACCAGCCATCGGATGTGAAGGCCTGCGCGGTCTCGTCCGGCCGGTTCCAGTAGCCCGGAGTCACGTTGGGGCCGCTGAGCCAGATCTCGCCCGCCTCGCCGGCTGCGATGTCGTGGCCATCTTCATCGACGATGCGCAAGGACAGCGACGGCCCCGCAAGGCCGGCGGAGCCCGCCTTGCGGGCGATCTGGTCGGCCTCGACCGGCATGCCGAGCACGGTGCCGGCCTCGGTCATGCCGAAGCCGTCGACCATGCGCACGCCCTGCTCCAGCCACCAGAGAATGTCGGCTGCAGGATTTGGGGCACCGCCGGTGAAAATGGCGGTCAGCGTGGTCCAGTTTGCCGGCGCGAAAGCCGCGTCTTCGCGTAGCATTTTTGCCATTTGCGGGACGCAGAAATAATGGGTGACGCCGAGATCCGGGTCGGCCAGCCGGCGATTGGTGAGGCCGGCCTCGAAGCCAGGCGAGATCAGCACGGTGCCGCCTTGCAGCAAGGGCGGACGCAGACTGGTGATGAGGCCTATGACATGGAACATCGGCGCGTCGCAAAGGAAGATGCTTGCATTGCCGACCCGCCCCAGCACGCCGAAATTGACCGCGGTGGCGAAGGCGTTGGCCTCGGTGATGATCACCCCCTTCGGCCGGCCGGACGTGCCCGAGGTGTAGAGGATGATCGATGGCTGATCGGCCGGCGGCAAAGGCCGGCGCGGCGCCGGCGCCTGCGCTGCCACCGCCGCCGCGAAATCAACGACCTCGACCGTCATGCAGTCCTTGGGCGGCGCCATATCAAACGCGGCATCGTGCACCAGCAGCGCGGGACCGCAATCGGCGAGGATCGCCTGTTGCTCCGGCGCAGCGAGGCGCCAGTTCACCGGCACAAAGACGGCGCCGAGGCGCATGGCGGCCTGCTGCAGGATGAGGAGATCGGCGCTGTTGCGGGCGACAGTGGCGATGCGCTGACCCGGCCCGATGCCGTAGCCGCTTTCGAGCACGGCGGCAGAGCGCTGGATGGCTTCATCGAGCCTGCTGTATGTCCAGCGCCGCCCGGAAGCGAGGTCGACGCAAGCGAGGCGCTCGGGCTGCGTCGCGGCATGCAAAGCCACGGGATCGGGCGTCGTCCAGGCCGGCATCTCGCATCTCCTCCCCGATCGAATGTCTCACCTTGCCTTGTCGTAGGCGCCGAGGCCTGGCTTGTAGCTCTTTTCGTCGATGAACTGGCGGATGCCTTCCTTGCGGCCGTCATTGTCGTAGGAATTGGCCGCCTCCTGGGCGCGCACCAGATAGTCCTCGGCATTGTCGTAGGTCATTTCGGCAACGCGGCGGATGGCGTCCTTGGTCGCCTTCAGCGCGACCGGGTTTTTCTTCAGCAGAATGTTCGCCACTTCGGTGACACGTGCCTTCAGCTTTTCCAGCGGCAGACTTTCATTGACCAGCTTCCAGGCCGCCGCCTTCCTGCCGTCGATGAGCTCGCCGGTCAGCGCGTGGTACATGGCGTCGCGCATCGACAGCAGGTCGACCACCACCTTGGTTGCGCCGCCGCCGGGCAGGATGCCCCAATTGATTTCGGACAAAGCAAACTGCGCCTCGTCGGCGGCGAAAGCGAGGTCGCAGGCAAACAGCGGACCGTAGCCGCCGCCAAAGCACCAGCCATTGACCATGGCGATGGTCGGCTTGCGGTACCAGCGCAGCCGCCGCCACCAGCCATAGGCTTCGCCTTGCGCCTTGCGAACGGCGCCCAGCCCCTTGGCCTCGGTCTCGCGAAAATACTCCTTCAGGTCCATGCCCGCCGACCAAGCATTGCCCTCGCCTGACAACACCAGCACCCCGAAATCGTCGCGGTATTCCAGTTGGTCGAGCACTTCCATCATGCGCTGGTTGAGCGCCGGGTTCATGCAGTTGCGTTTTTCAGGCCGGTTGAAGCGCACCCAGGCGATGCCGTTCTCGACGTCGAAGGCTACGGTCTCTTCGGTCATGGAAAGTCTCCTCCTGCTTGCGGTCTTGCATGGCAAGCGAAGAGCCGTGCTCCTCCTTGCATTAATCGCTATGCTACATAGCTTTTATAATCGCTATGTTGCATAGTCTTTTTTGCTTGACAAGGGTTTTGATCACGGCGATCGATTGCAGCATGAACGAGACTGCAAATCGCACCGGTTCCGGCAAGATGACCAAGATCGCCCCCGAAGACAGGCTCGACGCGCAGGTCGGCTACAATCTGCGGCGCGCCTCGGCCCTGGCGCTCAATGATTTCACGGTCGAACTGGCCGACGCAGCGCTGCGTCCCGTCACCTATGGCATGCTGGCGTTGATCGACGAGCGACCCGGTATCAGCGCCGCCGAGCTCTGCCGCCTGCTCGGCATGAAAAGCGCCAACATGGCGCCGCTGCTTGCCGAACTCGAAGAGCGCGGACTGGTCGAACGTGACGAGCATGCGCAGGACAGACGCATGCAGGTGCTCGCTTTGACCAGGGCAGCCAAAAAGGCCATGCCGGCATGGCGGAGGCAGGTGCGCCGGCATGAGGACCGGTTCCTGCAGCGGCTGACAAAAAAAGAGCGCGCAACGCTGCTGCGCCTGCTGCGTCTGATCTGGGCTGAGGAAATCGACTGAAGACAGTCCGAGCCGCGGCATTGAAACTGCCGATCTCCCCCCTCGTGGGGGAGATGTCCGGCAGGACAAAGGGGGGCGCGACGGATCGCGGCCTGTCAGGAGACTTCGCTAACGCGATTCCGGTTTTCTCCGCCCTGCGTTAGGCTCGTCGCAAACAGGAACCATCACCATGATCGTCCAGGCCTGCATCAATGGCGCGCGCTCCGCCGATTTTCATCCCACGCTGCCGCTCGACGCCGAAGCCATGGCGCGCGATGGCGCGGCCTGTGTCGCCGCCGGTGCCGCGGAGCTGCATGTCCATGCCCGCGGAGCCGACAAGCGAGAGAGCCTTTCGCCGGCGGCGATGGATCCGACCATTGCGGCGCTGCGCCGCGCCTGCCCCGGCACGCTGATCGGCGTCTCCACCGGCGCCTGGATCGAGAACGACGATGTCCGCACGCTGGTCGCCATCGCCGGCTGGCGCGAATTGCCGGACTATGCGTCGGTCAATCTCAGCGAGGCGGCGGCGCCCATCGTCATGGAGAGCCTGCGCCAACGCGGCATCGGCATCGAGGCGGGCCTCGCGTCAGTCGCCGACGCCGAGCGCCTTGTCAGCCTAGACCACGGCGGACGCGTGCTGCGTATCCTGATCGAAATCTCCGAGCAGACGCTGGACGAGGCCTTTGCCGTGTCGGACGGCATCGAAAAGGTGCTTGAGCGCGCCGGCATCCGGCGCGCCATCCTTTTGCATGGCGCCGACGCCACGGTCTGGCCGTTCGTGCGCCGGGCGGCGGAGCGCAACTGGTCGACGCGCGTCGGGCTGGAGGACGGCAAGGAGCTGCCGGATGGCACGGTGGCCTCCGGCAATGCGGCGCTGACGGCGGCTGCTGTGGCGATCTTTCGGGCCAGCCGATCGGCGTAGCGACTGACGAATGCGTCGATGATAGGTGATCTCGCCCTCGCGGGGGGATCGCCGTCTTCCCGAAGCTGGCACAACAGCGAGCGATAATTCCGCTCTTGCTGTTATTAAAAATTTCTCATAGGCTATTTTCATATCAGGAAGAAATTCCCCCGCATTTTTCTCCTTTATGAAAGCCTTACCCTTTGCGTGAGCATCTCGATCAAACCGATCGACGGCTGGTGAAGCTGTTGTCGCAGGATGCCCAACCCGGCATCAACCGGCTCGCCGAGACGATGGCGATCTCGGTGCCGACGGTGCGCTCAAGGCTGCGCAATCTGCTCGACCGCAACCTCTTGAAGATCGTCGGGCTGCTTAATTTGACCGAACGCCCGGAGCTGATCTCGGCCATTGTCGGCATCAACGCGCAAGGGCGAGGCCGCGCCCGCGAACTGGCGCAGCGCATTGCCGAACTGCCTTTCGTCAACTCAGCCTCCGTGGTCACCGGACGCTTCGACATCATCGTGGACGTGACCGTGGCCGGCGATGTCGCCGACCTCTACCGCATCACCAGCGAGTTGATCCCGGGCGCTGGCATTCCCGGCGAAGTGGTGCGCAGCGAGACCTTCGTCGTCATGGCGTCGTGCAACAAATGGGTCAGCCTGCCAGAAGGCTGCTGGTCGGAAGACACACCGGCCCGCAAGGAGCCGGCATGAGAGTGGCGGTTCTCGGCGGTCTCGGCCTGCAGGGCCGGGCGGCCATCGCCGATCTCGTCGCCAGCGCCGGCGTCGAGGAAATCGTCTGCGTCGATACCGCAGCTGACGGCCCTGCCCGGCTTGCCGGACTGACCGATCTTTCTCGCGTGCGTTTCGTCGTGCCCGAAGGCGCCATCGGTCCGGCATTGGCGACCACGCTGGCCGATGTCGACTCCGTCATAGATCTGTTGCCGCAGCCATTGATGCGCGAGGCGGTGCAGGCTGCGATCGCAACGCGCACGCCGCTGGTCACCACCAATTACGGCAAGGCGATTGCCGATCTGGCGCCGGAGGCTGAACAGGCCGGTGTTTCGATCATGACCGAATGCGGGCTCGACCCCGGCATCGACCTTGTGCTCTACGCGCGCGCCGCAAAGCAGTTCTCTTCAATCTCCTCGATCGATTCCTATTGTGGCGGCATCCCCGAGCCGAAGGCGATGGCCAAGCCGCTTTGCTACAAGGTGAGCTGGAATTTCGACATGGTTCTGGTCAGCCAGAACCGCGACAGCGTGATGATCGAGGATGGCAAGCGCGTCGAAGTGTCGGCGGGCCGACAGCACGACAACCGCTTCATCCACGAGATCGAGGTCGCCGGCCTCGGCCGGCTGGAAGCCTTCCCCAATGGCGACGCGCTGCACTATGTCGAGATGCTGGCTGCCGCCAAGGGGCTGCAGCGCTCGGGCCGCTATACGCTGCGCTGGCCGGGCTGGTCGGCGTTCTGGGCGCCGCTGAAGGAGCTCGGCTTCCTCTCCGAAGACAAGGTGCCCGGCACAAGCGCCAGCCCGCGCGAATTTCTCGGCCGGCTGCTCGGCCCGCAACTGCAATATGGCGCCGACGAGAAGGACCTTTGCGTGATGCGCAATGTCTTTTCCGGTCTCGAAGGCGGCCGCCGCAAGACGGTGACGTCGGACCTCATCATCGAACGCGACCTGGCCTCGGGCCTGTTCGGCATGAGCCTCGGCGTCGGCTATCCCGCCAGCATCGTGGCGCAGATGCTGGCGCGGCGCGAGATCACCCAACCAGGCCTTTTGAACCCGCTGCAGCATGTGCCCGATGGACCCTTTTTCGACGAACTGGCCAGGCGTGGCATCAAGGTGACCGAAACGGTGGCCTGGGACTGAGGATTTTCGAACGGTGGCTGCCGCCGGCAAACGGCGCTGCCGCTCAAAAAGGAGCCCACGGGAATCCGCGGGCAAAACAACAGCTACAACAGGGAGGAATGCCACATGAAGATTGCCAGACTTTTCATCGCCGGACTTGCGCTTGCGGGCCTTACGACGGCTGCCAGTGCCGGAACGCTCGACGAGATCACCAAGCGCGGTGAACTGCGCGTCGCGGTGCAGACGCAAGGGCCGCCCTTCTCGCTGGTCGGCGCCAATGGCGAACGCACCGGCAGTTCGGTCGAACTCGCCGAGCTGATGGCCAAGGAAATGGGCGTCAAGATCACCTTCCTCGACTATGACTGGGACGGGCTGATCCCGGCGCTGCTTTCCGGCAAGGCCGACCTGCTCGTCGCCGACATGACGCCGACGCTGGCGCGCGGCATGAAGGTCGCCTTCACGACGCCCTACATGTACACTGGCAGCACCGTCTTCACCAAGGCCGACAGCAAGTTCAAGACCACCGAGGACTGCAAGGCCAAGGGCACCAAGATCGCCGTGCTGTTGGGCGCCACCGGCGAAAAGGAAGCCAAGAACGCCTTCCCCGATGCCGACATCAAGAGCTACAAGGGCGGCGGTCCGCTGCTGCTCGACGCCGTCAACAACGGCCAGGCCGATTGCGGCGTCAACGACGTCTCGGCGGTCACGGGTCAGTCGACCGCTTATCCCGCCGGCACCTTCACCATCATGCCGGACCTGTTGTCGAAGGAGCCGCTTGCCTTCGCCACCCGCTATGACGAGCCCGACCTGTTGATCTGGATGAACCTGTTTCTCAATCAGGTCACCATCGACGGCCGCCTGCAGAAGAACCTCGACTACTGGGTCAATTCCGACGCCTGGAAGAAGGATCACTAAGGAATTAGCGAGTAGCGAATAGGGAGTAGCGAATAGGGAATGGCCGTTCCGGCCAGGCTTTGCTGCTCCCGACTTCCCTACTCCCTATTCGCTATTCGCTATTCGCTATTCGCCCTTCCCTTTTCACCGCCGTGCGCCCATGCTCGAAAACTTCAGCTTCCGCACCATCATCGAATATCTGCCGCTGTTCGGGCAGGGTCTGATCACGACCGTGTGGCTGTCGGCGCTGTCCTTTGCCGGCGCGCTCGCGGTCGGCATCGTGCTCGCCGCCATGAACCTGCAGCGCGGCCAGCTGTTTCGCCTGCCGGCCAAGGCCTATATCGACGCCGTGCGCGCCACGCCGTTGCTGGCGCAGCTCTATTTCCTCTATTTCGGCCTGCCGCGTCTCGGCTTCGTTTTGCCCGAGCTCGTCGTCGGCATCCTCGCTCTGTCACTGAACAGCGGCGCCTATGTCGCTGAAATCATTCGTGCCGGCATCCTGTCGATCCCGCGCGGCCAGGTCGAGGCCGGTGTTGCCTCGGGGATGACCTATGTCCAGCGCATGCGCCTGGTCATCCTGCCGCAGGCGTTCAAGGTGACGATCCCGCCGCTGCTCGGCCAGGCGATCGTGCTGGTCAAGGATTCGGCACTCTTGTCGCTGATCTCGGTTTCCGAACTGACGCGCGCCGGCCAGTTGCTGGCGTCCGACCGCTTCATGCCGGCGGAAGGTTTCATCACCATCGCCGCCTTCTACCTGCTGCTCTACTATTGCCTCAAAGGACTGGCGGGGCTGTCCAGTCGCTGGCTCGGCTTGCAGCCGGCAAGGAGCAGCACATGATCTGGCAGCAGCTGCAAAGCCTCGTCGGCAGCTATCCCCTCGCCTTGCGCGGCCTCGGCATGACGGTGATGCTGTCGCTAATCAGCCTGGTGCTGGGCACGGCTCTCGGCTTCGGCCTCGGCATTTTACGCACCGGCGGCAACCGGCTGATCTCGAGCGTGATCGGCGCCTGGGTCGACCTGATCCGCGGCACGCCGTTCCTGGTGCAGATCTTCCTGATCTTCTTCATCCTGCCGGAATTCGGCATCGAGCTCGATGCCTTCACCGCCGGCATCATCGCGCTCACCAACCTCGCCGCCTGCTTCATCTGCGAGATCGTCGCCGCCGGCATCCGATCGGTGCCGACCGGCCAGGTCGAGGCAGCGCTGGCGTCCGGCCTGTCGCGCTGGCAGCGCATGCGTCAGGTGGTGCTGCCGCAAGCGATGCGCATCGTGCTGCCGCCGCTGGTCGGGCAGTATGTGCTGCTGATCAAGGATTCCTCCGTCGTCTCGGCGATCGGGCTGACCGACCTCACAAGAGTCGGCTGGCTGGTGGTGCAGCGCGTGCCCAACGGCCTGCTGGTCTTCTTCCTCGTCGGCGTCGGCTACTTCATCGTCTGCTATCCCTTGATCATGCTGGCCCGCCGGCTCGAACGCCGCATGGGCGCGGCGCATGGCGAGGTGCAGCTGTGACATCGAACAAAAAGGGCGCACGAATATGAGCACGCCAAGCCAGGCCAAAACCGGCATGATCGACTTTCGCGGCGTCAACAAATGGTTCGGCGCGCTCAACGTGCTGAAGGACATTACGCTGAGCGTTGAGCCGCGCGAGGTGGTCGTCGTCTGCGGCCCGAGCGGCTCGGGCAAGAGCACGCTGATCCGCTGCATCAACGGCCTGGAGGCAATCAAGGACGGCGACCTCATCGTCGACGGCCAGCGGCTCGGCGACCCCACCACCAACATGACGCAGTTGCGCACCGAAATCGGCTTCGTCTTCCAATCGTTCAACCTCTATCCGCACAAGACAGCGCTGGAAAACGTCACGCTGGCGCCGATCCATGTGCGCAAGATCCCTCGCGCCGAGGCCGAGCAGGCCGGGCGCGACTTGCTGGCCAAGGTCGGCCTGGCCGACAAGGTCAACGCCTATCCCTCACAGCTGTCCGGCGGCCAGCAGCAGCGCGTGGCGATCGCGCGCTGCCTCGGCATGCGGCCCAAGATCATGCTGTTCGACGAGCCGACCTCGGCGCTCGACCCCGAGATGATTTCCGAAGTGCTCGACGTGATGGTCGCGGTGGCCGAGGAAGGCATGACCATGATGGTGGTGACGCACGAGATGGGCTTTGCCCGCAAGGTGGCGCAGCGCGTGGTGTTCATGGATGCCGGCGCCATCGTCGAAAGCGGCACGCCGGAGGAATTTTTCTCCGATCCGAAGACCGACCGCAGCCGCGCTTTTCTGAGCAAGATTCTGCGGCATTGAGGTCAAAGCTCAATCAGTTGGCTGCCGCCGGCGGCCGAGATGGTGGGAAACGCACATTCGACGCGGCGCGTCCGAAAGGCTGTTGCACGCCAACTGCCGACGCTCAGAGCCAGACAAGGAGCGTCCAGTTTTGGCCGGAAGCAGTAGGTCCGCTTGTGGTGCAGGGAAGAACGATTGCGGACGTCGATGCAGAGGAGCCTAGTCCTTTTCCCTGGCGTCATTCTCAGCAGAATCTAAATTCGGCCGCTCAATCCTTTGCGTCTCAACATTGTAGACGCGAACGGGCCCTTCGAGGCCTTTGAACTGGCGAGTACCGAGGTCAACGATCGGCGTGTTGCCAAGCAAATGGCGTGCCACGGAATAATCTATAAGGATTTGTCCATCTTCAGCGGACGAACACAGCCTCGATGCCAGGTTCACGACATTACCAATTGCGGTGTAGTCAGCGCGGGCCTCATAGCCAATTCGACCCACCGTTGCCCACCCCATAGCGAGCCCCATGCCGAAGCCAATCTTATAACCACGTTGCCGCCACCCAGATATGAGCTCTTGTGTGGAATCCTGCATGTCGACAGCCATTTTTACGGCATGAAGCGCCGGCCCTTCACATGGAACCGGGGCGTTGACGAGAATCATCAATCCATCCGCCGAAAAACTGGTCAGCGTTGCTTCATACTTGGTGATGATCGCGCCGAGCGCCTCATAGTACTCACGCAGGACCTGCATGAGGTTCTCAGGCTCAGCGTGCGCTGAAAATGCAGTAAAGCCACGTAAGTCGCTAAAAACAGCGACTACTTCTGCGCGCTGTCCAGCGAGCATTCGCTCGTCACCGGCCTTCTCTACAAGTTCCGCAACCTGTGGTGCAAGGAAGCGCTTCAACCGCGTCAGTCGCTCCGCGCGGTCCCGCGATGTGGCAAGTTCCTGCGCCATTTGGTTGAATCGAGCAGCCAACCGCTCAAGTTCGTCTCCAGTGGAGATGTTGATCCGGTGATCGAACTGTCCAGCACCGATCTTGAGAGCGCCTTCCTCCATCAGGAGGATAGGCCCGCTCATCCGTCTGGCAAGCCAATATGCGAGTACCGCCGCAAGAACGGTGGCGAGGAGCAACAACCCGCCAGTCCGCCATAATGAAGCGTACAGGGGTGCAAAAGCCTCTGCCTGCGACTGCGCGACAATTACCGTCCAGCCGGCCGCGGTAACCGGCGCGCCAGCGGTCACAACGCGTTCATTCTCGGCGTTGCGGCTTGCAATCGCACTGCCCCCTGCGGCATCGATCGCATCCCGCACTTCGCGCAGGGCCAACGCTGCTTTCTCGTCGGCGCCCTGCATCACTTTGCTGATCGTGGGGTGCGCGATGAGGCGGCCGGCCTGGTCGATGACAAATCCCTGGCCGCTGCGGCCGACGCGGATTTCGGAAACGATGAGCCAGATAGGCTTCAGACTGATTTCGGCGATGACGGAGTTGGCGACGACTAAATTGTCGTAACTGGCCATTGCCATGGTTATGGAGGGTTCGGAATCCGGGCGATAAATGACTGGGCCGTACCAGACCTTCGCCGTCCTGACGCCCACGACAGCGGGATCGCCTGAGCGATCCGCCCCGCTTTCTGTCCTGTTTTTGCCAGTGCGAGAAATGTGCAGCCGCTCCGCGCCAGTACCGTCGACAATACTGATGCTGAGGATTCCCGGGACCTGGTGCATCGCTCGTACGGCAAGAAGCCGAAGCTGTTTTACGCTGGCCATATTCCCTTCCGGGGAGATCGTCGAGCCGAGCGTAAGCTGGATGCTGTCAAGAAAGCTCTCAATTTTGTCGGCCGCGGATGTTGCCTCGGACCGCAGCAGGGCACTGAGGATCGCATGCTGGTCGACATAGCTGAACCACGTGTTGCTGATGCCAGCGGCAGCCATCGGAAAAATAGCCGCCGCGAACAAGACTAAGAAATACTTCTGAAATAGCGATCGACGCATGGATGCGGCTTTGAGATTGGAGGAAGGTCTCCCACGTGATGCGACCCGACCATAGGTCGCGACAGCTCAGTCCCAGAAAGGTAACCTAAATCATTGCGTCTTGGTATGGGCTGAGCCGTTCCCACTCGGGGTCGCGTCTCGTGCCTTCCACGGGTTGGATAAAGGAATGTTTCCCGGATCCGTGACGTCACCATGCAACACCTCCTCATCCTCTCAGATTAAGAGTGTTGCGGCGACCTATTGAACCCACCGGCGCAAAGCAGTCATGCACGCCTTCACCTGTGGATGTCTGCTTCGGCTCAGATCCCGGCTGCCACCACTCCTCAAAGCGTCGCCAACCGCGAATTGGTCATGGCCTTTCCATAGGCGTGCCGCAGCGTTTGCTTCTCCTCCAGGGCAGCGATGACGCTTGCGGCAAAGTCTGTCGTGTACATGTCGGCGAGCCGGGTCAGCCCGCCCGGCGTGAAGACGTTGATCTCCAGAAGTTTGTCGCCGACGATGTCGAGGCCGACCATGAACATGCCGTCGCCGATCAATTTGGGGCGGACCATCTCGGCGATGCCCAGCATCGTGGCCGTTACCTTGACCTTGCGGGCCGTTCCGGCGGCATGGATGTTGGAGCGGACGTCGCCCTTGGCTGGCACGCGACGGAAGGCTGCGTATTTGCCGTCGCGCACCAGCGGCAGGCCGTTCATCAGGAACAGGCGCACATCACCGGCCTTGGCTTCCGGCAGGTAGACCTGCGCGATGAGATAGCCGTCACCGCTGGCCGCCTCGAAGATCTGGTTGAGGTTGGAATCGGTGGGCTTGGCAATATGAAAGACGTTCTTGCCGCCCGACCCTTGCAGGGGTTTGACGATGCAGCCCTTCGGCTGTTTGTCGATAAATGCGCGGATCTCGGCAATGCTGCGCGATATCAGGCTCGCCGGCCTGACCGCCTCGGGAAAAGACTGCAAATAGAGCTTGCTCTGGGCCTGCGCCAGACCGTCCGGATCGTTGACGACGATCGTGCCGCGGTCGGCTGCGAGCCGGCCGAACATGATGCCTGCATTGGCCGCCCATGGCCGACCGGTGCCATCCAGCGACGGGTCGTTGCGCAGAAACAGAATGTCCATGTCGCTCATGGCAACAGTCTTCTTCTGCTTCGCGGCATCCTGCAGGGCAGCATGCAGCTTGCCTGATGTCTTGTAGGGAGCATCGGGCAAAACCGCGACGCTGACAGCCAGACCGTCGTCCGGACGCAGGATGAAATCGCCCGGCTCGACATAGACGACAGAATGGCCGCGCTGGACGGCAGCCAGCGCCAACGCTGTCGTCGTGTAGCCCGGCGTCTCGGTTTCAATGGAATTGACGAAGAACGCAATGCGCATTTTAGAGCCCCCTCAGCTTTCAGCCATATCGATCGGATCGATTCCCGCCATCGCTTTCCTGAGGCGCGGACGCGCCGCGTCGGAAGAGAGAAATGCAGGTTCGAGGCGCGGCGCCCGCAGCAGGCCGCGCGCGTTGAGTTCCTGGATCGCGCCGAAATGCGCGGCGGAGATCTTGCCGATCCAGAACGGTGTCAGGCTGCCGCCATTCCTCAGATGATCGAGGATCTGCAACAGGCCGCGCAGATAGATGGCGTCTTTGGCAAGGCCGCCGCCTCTGTAAACGCGCAGAACGACGTTGAAGGCCTCGCGATCATCGAGATCCCTGCGAAGAATGCGGAAGGCTTCCCCGAAATTTGCGCCGTCGAGCATCGCCTGACAGGCGATCACTCTCGCCGCGATCAGCCGCAAACGCGCCGTGGTCATGCCGCCGACCAGATATTCCGCCAGCACGGCCAGTCCCTCCTGCATGCCTTCATAACCGGCGAGCCCGCTGCAAAAGATGCCGAGCCCCTGCGCGGCACCATTGAAATAGGTCAGCAGGTGAACACCGATCTCGTGGCTGAGCAGCGCCGTCAGACGTTCCGGTGGAAGGTTGGTATCGCGCGACACCAGCAGCCGGTTTCGCGAGACCAGCAGGCCGGCCGGCAGGTCGCCGCGAATCTCGACGGAAGCGTCGAAATCGGGATAGGCGGCCCGGTATCCGGCGATCATGTCTCGCGCGGCTGCAGCAACGGCGTTGGCATCCAGGCCCGTCTGACGGGTGGCTGAGGCAACACGCGGCAGCCTTTCGAGAATAGTGCGCGCCCTCGCCGCCAGGCTCGGTTCGACGCTGCCATAAAGGGCTCGTCCGAGTTCGACGAAGCGGGGCGTTTCGCGGGCTGCGAGCATCGACAGCTGGAGATCGAGTTCCTGCTGCTTTTCGGAAAGCAGCCTGGTCAGCAGCGTATCTTCCAGATGATCGAGCGAGATCGAATAGAGCTTGCGTTTCTGGTCGGCGACCTCAAGCTCGAGCGGCCGGTAAAGCAGTACGGGCACACGGTCGAAAGCGCCGGCCTGGAATTCCTGCCATGCGGGCTCGGCATTGATCGGTGTGACGGCAAGCAGAAAATCGAAAGTCGACGCGACATTGTCGATCGCACGGTCGGCGCGCACGACAGCGTCGATATAGGCGCGACGGCCCAGCGAACGATGGGTCGCCGGTTGTTCCAGGCTCGATGCCTTCAAGAAGGCGCTGACGGACTGCAGGGCGGAATCGACCATGTTGGCGACGACGAGGTCGTGGAGTTCGGGGTAGACGCGCTTGGTGCCCGGCACCCTGTAGATCGGTGCGAAGCGTACCGTCAGGCATGCCACATCAGCGGGATCATCCCAGAGCCGTGCTTCGGCACGTATGGTGGGACTGAGCTCGTCGACGCGGGGCGTGCGGTATTTGGCTTCGCGCGCGGATGCAGCATCAGCGAAGCGCTTGAGTGCCACCTTCTCCGCCGCGGTGTTGCCGCAGGCCAGCGCAATCTCGAAAGGCGGCAGGAACGGAACATCCTCCGTCAGGAACCGGTCTTCGGCCAACTCGCCAATGTCCAGCAGGAGGAATGCGCCGCAGCAATCGTGTAGCCGGCGCGCTACCAGCCGCGCGACCTCGCCGGCGAGGCCAATGTCGGCGGCGATCAAATAGGACGCGTTGGCGGAGACGGCATGGAATGCCGCATCCTGATGCGACCCGACATGGACGCACAGAAAGGGCAGCGGCCGATCGATGTGCAAACGGTTGCCGTTGCCGAACTCGCGGCGGATCGGCTTGCCGTCGTGGAAAAGCGCGTCAAGGTCCGCTTCGATTTGCACCAGTGGAGACGTGGGCTCGACGAGCTTCGGCTTCATCGCATGGCCCGCAGCGCCTCGACCAGGACGGGCACCGTCGACGCCAGAGCGGCGCGCAGCTGCTCGATTGCTGCCCAGTCGGGTTCGCCGCTCCATTCGTCCATGAAAATCTTCTTGAACTCCACCGCGATCGCACAGCCGGTCTCTGGAAAATTGGTGTGGACGAAACGCGTCTGTTCTCCCTTGCCCTGGAAGGACACGTTTTCGCGCACATCGATCGGCTCGCCGTTGAGATGGTGGCCGCGAAGCGTCTCGATGAACGCGTCGACGACCGGCGCCCAGCGCTCGCGGTCCATCGAAGACGTCCCTATGTTGATGTCGGGCGCAGCGTCGCTGGATGTCGGCACAGCCTGCGGTCCGTCGCGCCGGTGATTGTAGCTGTGGACGTCGATCAGAACGAACCTGCCGTAGCGCTTCTCGATATCGGCAAGGACACGCTTCAACTCGCTGTAGAAAGCGTCGTGAAAGGCGAGAGACCCCTCCACGATGGCCTCTCCCGGCTGCTCTCGCCAAACTTTCAGACCCCAGGACTGATCCGGGGACAGGTAGATCGCAGCGTCGCGCGCACGGTTCAGATCGACCTGGAAGCGCGATCGATGAACGATGATTTGGATCGGAAAATCGGCGATGAAGCGCTCGGTAAACGGGTCCTCTTCTCGACGCCGGTCGGGGTCGGAGAGGCACATGTGCGCCTGGCAAGCGCTGTCCACATCGGTGCCGCTGTGGATGGCTGTCCCGACGATAGGACCGTCTCCGCGCTTGATCGTCCAGCCTGACACGCCCTGGTCGTTGTCGGAAATCATCTTGTTCATGCTCCGAAATGCGCGGAACGTGCGGACGGTTCCGATTCATGTCGAAAGCGGCATGCCGGATGATTCTTTGCGCGGCCGAAGACCGCAGCCGCGCCCTGCTCCGGCACTCTTTCCGACAATTCGCTTGAAGTCGCTAACGGTTTTGCAAACGGCGCCGTCTATGCATGCGGCTGCGGAGCCGCGCGCAAAGGAAAGCCGTCTCGTGTTGATGATTGTCGTCCTTGGATTGTTCAACGTGCTGGCCTACCGCGGCTATCCGTGGTCGACACTTTTCCTGGCAATCCCCCTGGCCTTGTTGGCCGGCCTGCTCGACAGCCCGCCCTATCTGGAAGAATTGCGGATTTTCGCAAGCGACTTCATGAAGGTGCTGACGAAGGCGATCATCGTCGGTACCTCCGGCTTTGCACTGTCCAAACTTGTTGGTTACTTGCTTCGAAAGTGGCTCAAACCAGCCCGGCAAGAAATCGCCTTGCCGGCAGCCAATACGCCGCGCCGCAGCGGCGGAAGCCTGCTTGATTTGGCGGATCGCCCGTAAAAACCGCAGCGGTCAGCCGAACGTCGCCAGGGGCTCGGCTTTGATCTCGACCCACTCGCAGCGCCGGCTGTCGTGGTAGAAGGATTGGAAGGGCGGCGGGAAGGACGGGTCGGCGAAGGCGCCGACGGGAATGGCGATCACTCCAGGCTGCGTGTCGATCCGGTAGTGAACGCTGGCGCCACAATCCGGGCAGAAACTGTAGGCGACGCGGCCGCCCTGGTCGCCAATACGGGTGAAATGCGCCTCCCGTCCTTCGATCGACACATCGCCTTCCGCAAACCGGACATTGTAGCTGAAGGCACTGCCGGTGCGCCGTTTGCAGTCCAGGCAATGGCATACCGAGATGCGCACCGGCTCGCCCGAACAGACGGCTGACAGCTGGCCGCAGAGACATTGCGCGCGGCGCGTGACCATAACGGGCTCCTCCCCTTTCGAGACACGTTACTGCGTGTCGGCGCTGGCCCTCAACTCGGTACGCTTCTCGTCCGACACGACAGCCAGATCCAGGACCTTTTGCAGCTCGGCGGCATGGTGGAACGACGGTTCGGCCTGCACGCCGCTTGCGACCGCATCGACGAAGCGCTGGTAGTTGGTCGGTACCGTGCCGGCGTCGATCGCCTGCCATTTGGCGGTTTCGATGTTCTCGCCCAGGCACGCCTTCAGCTCCGAGCCTTCGAGATTGTGCACGACCTCAATGCCGCCCTTGTCGCCATAGATACGCAGGCGCAGTTCGTTCATGTGGCCCGTCGCCCAGCGGCTGGCATGCACCACGCCAAAAGCGCCGTTGGAAAAATCCATCGTCATGGCGAAACTGTCATTGGCGTCGAGGTCATACTCGCCGATGCGATTGCCCGGCGCCTTGTCGAAGGCGCGCAGCCGGCAGAACACATGGTCGATGTCGAGGGCCGCACCATAGCTGGCGAAATCGAGGATGTGGACGCCGACATCGCCGAGCACGCCGTTGGAGCCGTGGCCGCGCGACAGCCGCCACAGCCATTTCGGATCGGTGCGCCAGTCGCCCCAGAATTTCGACACCAGCCAGCTCTGCAGATAGGACGCCTCGACATGGCGCACGGTGCCGATTTCGCCCGCCAGCACCATCTGCCGTGCCTTCTGCAGGGGAGCGACGTTGCGATAGGTAAGGTTGACCATGTTGACGATGCCAGCGGCTTGCGCCGCGTCAGCCATCTCGCTCGCCTTGCCGAAGTTTTCGGCCAGCGGCTTTTCGCACAGCACCGGCTTGCCCGCCGCAATCAGCGCCATGGTCGTCGGATGGTGGATACGGTCGGGCGTGACGTTGGCCACCGCATCGAAGCCGCCCCAGTCGAGCGCTGCCTCCAGCGATGTGAAGCGCTTCGGGATCTTGAAGCCGTCGGCGAATTCGGCAACGCGCTTTTCATCGACATCGACAGCGCCAACGATCTCAACGCCATCAATGGCGCCAAAGCGGCGGGCATGCTCCTGCGCCATCCAGCCGGTACCCAATATCAAAAGCCGCATTTTCTGCACTCCGAGCGAAATTGGTTCGATTCAACCATATGGGACGAATGCGGTCTAGGCGACTCCGTGGGGAAGCCGCCACGCCTTTTTCTTGGATTTTGTTTTAGCGGAAACCCGCCTCGCCCGAGGCGTGCAACTTGCCGCCGCGCTCGACGATCGGCTCCAACGCCTTGTCGACCGGCACATTCGGCGCATCAAGAATGGCTGACTTCGTGCCTTGCGGGTTGTGCGCCCACTTCACCGCATTGCGCAGCACCTTGTGCACATTGGCGTCGTGATAGGTCGGATAGGTTTCATGGCCCGGGCGGAAGTAGAAGACGTTGCCGGCGCCGCGCCGATAGGTCAGCCCGGAGCGGAACACCTCGCCGCCCTGGAACCAGGAGATGAACACCGTCTCCAGCGGCTCCGGCACAGCGAACTGCTCGCCATACATTTCTTCGTTCTCGAGCTCGAAAAACTCACTGATGCCTTCGGCGATCGGATGGCTGGGGCTGGTCACCCAGAGCCGCTCGCGCTCGCCTGCCTCGCGCCATTTCAGCGTGCAGGGCGTGCCCATCAGCCGCTTGAAGATTTTCGAGAAATGGCCCGAATGCAGAACGATCAGCCCCATGCCTTCAAAGACGCGGCGAGCGACGCGCTCGACGACTTCGTCGGCAACGGCGCCATGGTCCTTGTGGCCCCACCAGACCAGCACGTCGGTTTCGGCCAGACGGTCGGCCGACAGGCCATGCTCCGGCTGTTCCAGTGTGGCGGTCGACGCGGAGATCGCCTTGTCGGTGTTCAGCGCCTTGGCGATGGTCGTGTGCATGCCCTCGGGATAGAGGGTGGCGACCACCTCATTGGTCCGCTCATGGATGTTCTCGCCCCAAACGACAGCGCGTATTGTCATGATGTCCTCGTGGTGAATTCAGAGCCGACCGCCCGTCTCAGTCATAGGCTGCCCGAGGGGGGAAAGGGAATAGGCAGTGGGGAATAGGCAATAGGGGCAGAAACAAGGAACAAGGCAGATGAGGCTTCCAGCCCCTACTGCCTACTGCCTACTGCCTACTGCCTACTGCCTACTGCCTACTGCCTACTGCCTACTGCCTACTGCCCTACGCTCCCCGCCCATCCTGGGCGACCTGCGTCAGCGGCTTCGAGAGTCGCGGCACGACGACGAGGCGCTTGATCTTGCCCTTCTTGTAGGCGGCGAGGAAGCGGGCGTAGTCCTTGAAGACGACGCAGCCATTGGATTCCGCACGGCCGCCGCGCAGCATGTAGGTATGCGCGAGCAGGCCGTCGCGGCCATATTTGTTGCTGCCGCTGACCGGGGTGAGACGGATCGCCTCGACGCCGTGGAAGCGGGATTCGCGCAGCCTCAGATCATAGGTGTCGGGCGGCGTCGGGCCGACATTCTTCTTGTGGACGAAGCGCGGCTGATCGACCATCGAGCCCAGCCCCGAATGCGCCTCGAGCCGCGAACCATCCGGCATGTAGACGGTCTTGGCCGAGATATCGTAAACGGCGACGCCGCCGCCCATTCCGGGCGTGGCGAACAGATCCTTGAAGGCCCGGCCGACACCGCCAGCTGGGACATCCGGCTTGGCGTAGGCCATCATCTCGCCGGCTTGCGCCTTGGTCCGCCTGCCCGGCTTGGTGCGGATGGTCTGGCTGCCTGGCACGCCCGGCAGTGCGGCGACGTCCGAACTACTGCGCGGCGAGCGCGGCGACACAATGCCCGGCGACTGGGGTGCGACGGTCTCGGCCGCCCTGTCTGTCTGTGGCTTGGCCGCTTGCGCCTTGGGCTTGCTGGGCGCCTCGGCAGGCTGAGCGGTTTCGGCGCGCGGACGCCGACCCGGCAGTGCAATGTTGTCGGGCAGATCATCCTGCGGCGGCAGCGAGGCGACCTGAACCTCGGCCTGCTCAGGATTTTGCGCTCCGACAATTGCCGCGACAGCCGGCGGCGGCGCCAGCATGTCTGCGCCCTGATCCGGCAAGGTGTTGGCCAGCGCCAGCGCTAGGCGGGACGAGCGTTCGATCTCAGCCACTTCCGGCCCAAAGCGCTCCGAGGCCGGGCCATGCTGGTCGGGCATGCGGACTTCAGCAAAACGGGCAGCGGCCGGAAGGCTGGCAAGCATGAAGGGCGCATTCGAGGCCTTGGCGAAGGCGGCAGCCAGCTTTTGCGGCGACAGCTTTGCCTTGGCCACCACGCCGTCGAAGCGCGCATCGCGCGGGGTGACAAGTGCAATGCTGGTGTTGGGCCCAGCATGAGTGTTTGCGGCGACTGCGTTCGGTGCGATGGAATGCGCGGCCGGCTTCAGCCGCGCCATCTTGCCGTCATGCGCGAAGCTCGCGGCGGCATGCGCGCAGCCGGCGTCGCATTGGCTGAGCAGCGAGGCCTGTGATTTTTGCGCCGAAAGCCGCGGCGCCCATGAATTGGCAAGGCTGCGGCGCGAATCGGCAAGCGTGATGGTGCGTGGCAGAAGCAGGCTTTGCGGCAAGGTGTTGGAAGCGGCGGTGAGCGAAGTCCCCAGCGAATAGAGGCCGGCCATGGTCGCCACCGACCACAGCGCAAGGGCCGCGCCGACAACCGGCACCACGACCCAGCGCTGGCCGGATCTCTTCGAAGTCAAATCCCGTTCAGGATTGTCGCCCCGGTCTTTCAAACGCAAAAACGCCATACAACCACTCTCAATCGGCATGCAGGCTTGCGACCCTCGCATCCGTGACATCCACAGTTCGCTGGTGCCCCCTGCACCTTTCGCGTCTGTTGCCGATTGAATCAAAAGATGGACAAAGTTGGTTAACCAATCCCTCCATCAGCCACCGATTATACGGTGCCCGATACGAAAAAAGAGCCCTCCATGGTCTGCGCCACGGTAGAAATGCTCTCCCTCACCCTCGCCTTGCTGCCCGTTTTTGCGATCCAAGTCAAGGAAACGCTGCGTCAGCTTGCTGCAAGCCCAAGCCGACTGCCCGTTGATCGGCTGCTTTATTCCGTTGACCTTCCGGTGGCTGGAAGGCCTACGCGTTGCAAAGTAAACAGCTTCAATGATGGACATCGGCCCCATGAGCAGCGGCATCGCGACCGAAGAATCCGACCTGCCGGCGACGTCCCGCTGCCTGCTCATCGACGGATTGGCCGGCATGGACGTGGCGCCGTGAGATGGACGGCGGGAGCGGCGCTGCTGTTGCTGGTCTGTGCCTTCGCAGTGGCCGCCTCTGCCGGCGACGGACCGATCGTGACGGCACGGCAGGCATCGATGAAGGAGATGGCGGCGGCGGCTAAAACCATCGCCGGCATGTTCGACGGCAGGCAAGCCTATGACGCCGCGACCTTCAAGGCGGCGGCGCAGACCCTTCGCACACGCACCGGCCCTGCGCTGATTGCCGAATTTCCGAGCGCATCGCTGGGGCCACCTTCGCAGGCCAGGCTGGAGATCGATCCGGCGCGAGCTGAGTTCGAGGCGCTGGCAAATCACATCGGGACGCTGGCCGGTACGCTGGCCGCCAAGGCCGAGCACGCGCCTGACAGCAGCATTACCGACGACATGCGCATGGGCACCGGTCTGGCAATGGGCGGCGGCAGCCTGCTCGGCAAGCGCCTGGTCCCGGCAGAAGCCGATCCGGCCAAACTGCCGGCGGAGCATATCCTGCATCTCATCTTGCAGGATTGCTCGAACTGTCATTCGAAGTTCAGGCAGAGGACCGAGTGAGGCTGCCTGTCACGCCAGCCACGCCTTGATCGCCGGGCTGGCGAGAACGGTGCGCATCCGATCCTCGGCATCGGCGACAGCAGGCGCCATCGGCGCACGGGTCGGGCCGCAATCGACGCCGATGACCCGGAAGGCCGCTTTCATGCCCGGCAGCACGCCGGTTTCCAGCAGCACTTCGACGAAATCCTGCGACACCATCTGCAGGGTTTTCGCCCGGGCCAAGTCCCCGGCACGGACCGCCTGGTCGATCGCGACATAGAGCCGACCGAGCAGATTGTAGGTCGTGCCGATGCCGCCCTCGGTGCCGAGCATGCCGGCGGCGGCGTAGATCTCGTCGAAGCCGTAGAAGAACAGTTTTTGCGGCTGCCGCTTGCGCAGCAGCGAATATTTGAACAGGTCGGTGGAGGTGTATTTGATGCCGACGACATTGCCGAGATCGAGGAGCCTGACCAACAGGGGAAGCGGCAAGGGGCGGCCGGTGCGCAAGGGGATTTCGTAGACGATCAGCGGCAGGTCGGTCGCCGCCGCGAGCGCCTGGTAATAGCCGAATACCTCCTCGTCGGAGAACGGATAGGAATGCGGCGGCAGCGCCGACAGCGCGTGATAGCCAAGCTTTTTCGCCTGCCGCGCGAGGCGGATGGAATCACGCAGGTTCGGCATGCCGACATGGGCGATCAGATTGACGCCCGACCCCGCAGCACCGGCGAACACCACCTCCTGCTGCGCCAACAATTCGTCCACCGTCAGCAGGCCGGACTCGCCGCTGCTGCCGCCGACATAGAGTCCGGCCAGGCCCTGGCGCAACACGTAGTCGTTGATGTTGCGCTGGCGCTCGGGGTCGAACTCGCCGGCATCGCTGAGGCCGGTCATCAAGGCGGCATACATGCCCGCTAGTTCTCTGGTCATTGCTTAAGCCTTCGGTGCTGTCAGGATTGTCTCGGGGAAATCGGTGCCTGAACCAGTGATTCCGGTTCCGGCGCTATGGCTTTGTTTCGGCATCTTTTTCGGTAGCCGGCTGGAAATCGGAGGCATCGGTCAGACCTCCCCGGCATGGTGACAGGCAACGAGGTGCTGGCCCGAAGCGGACGAGCCGAAATCGCGCGATTGCGGATCGACCTTGCCACAGATGTCGGTCGCCTTCGGGCAGCGGGGATGGAAATGACAGCCGGGGGGCGGCTTCGACGGGTCGGGCACGCCGCCGCCGAGCACGATGCGCCGGCGCGTGCCGCCGGCCTTCGGGTCGGGCACGGGAATGGCCGACAGCAGCGCCCGCGTATAGGGATGCAGCGGGGTGCCGAACACCGCCGCCGTGGCGCCGATCTCGACGATGCGGCCGAGATACATTACCGCGACGCGGTCGCTGAGGTAGCGGATCATCGACAGATCGTGGCCGACGAACAGATAGGTCAGGCCGAGGCGTGTCTTCAGGTCATCAAGCAGGTTGACGATCTGCGCCTGGATCGAGACGTCGAGCGCCGAGATCGGCTCGTCGGCAATGATGAATTTCGGATTGGTGGCAATCGCGCGGGCAATGCCCACGCGCTGGCGCTGGCCGCCGGAAAGCTCGAACGGGTAGCGGTTGCGCAGCGCTTCCCTCAAGCCGACCAGCGCCAGCAACTCGCTGACCCTGATATCGCGTGTGGCGCGGGTGCCGATCTTCTGGGCGCGTAGGCCTTCGCCGATAATGCGGCCGACGGTCATGCGCGGATTGAGCGAGCCGAACGGGTTCTGGAACACCATCTGCATGTCCCGGCGGCGCTGGTTCAGCTCTTCGCCGGTTGCGCCGGCATAGTCCCTGCCCTCGAACACAATGCTGCCGGCGCTCGGCCGCTCCAGGCCAAGCACGGCGCGGCCGGTCGTCGACTTGCCGCAGCCGCTTTCGCCGACCAGCGCCAGTGTTTCGCCGCGCAGCACCTCGAAGCTGACGCCGTCGACGGCATGCACCGCGCCGACCTGCCGCCGCAAAACGCCGCGCCGGATCGGGAAATGCACTTTGAGATCGGTGACAGTGAGCAGCGCCTCCTGCCCGGCCGCACCAGGCGGCTTCGCTGCCGATGCCGCGGCCGGCGAGCGTGGCAAATGGTCGACCTCCCGCCAGCGCCAGCAAGCGGTGGTGTGGCCGGCGCCAACCGCTTCCAGCGGCGGCTTCGCCTCACGGCAGCGCGCCTCGGCGTAATCGCAGCGCGGCGCGAAGGCGCAGAAGGTCGGCGGCAAGGTGACGTTGGGCGGCGCGCCCTTGATCGGCACCAGCCTGGTGTTGTCAGCCGTCAGCGACGGGATCGAGTTCAACAGGCCGATCGTGTAGGGGTGCGTCGTTGCCGAAAACAACGCATCGACCGGCGCGCTTTCGACGATCGAGCCGGCATACATCACCGCGACGCGGTCGACGAAGCCGGCGACCAGGCTGAGGTCATGGCTGATCCAGATGATCGCCATGCCGAGCTGCTTCTGCAGGCTGCCGACCAGTTCTACGATCTGCGCCTGGATGGTGACGTCGAGCGCCGTCGTCGGTTCGTCGGCGATCAGGATCGACGGCTTGCAGACCAGCGCCATGGCGATGCCGATGCGCTGCAACTGGCCGCCCGAAAATTGGTGCGGAAAGGCGCGCATGCGCTGCGGCCCGTTGGCGATGCCAACCAGTTCCAGCATGTCGAGCGCCTGGCGTTCGGCCTCGGCTTCGCTCAAGCCCTGGTGCTCGCGCAGCGCCTCGGTCAGTTGCAGGCCGATGGTCAGCACCGGGTTCAGCGACGACATCGGGTCCTGGAAGATCATGGCGATGTCGCGGCCGCGTATCTGGCGCAGTTCGCCGTCGGGCATGGCCAGGAGGTCGCGGCCGCGAAACAGCGCCCGGCCAGCGGTGACGCGGCCGGGCGGTTTGCGGATCAGGCCCATCAGCGTCTGCACGGTGACCGATTTTCCCGAGCCACTCTCGCCGACAATGGCCAGCGACTCGCCTTCGGCAAGTTCGAAGGAGACGTCGTTGACGGCATAGACGGAATTGCCACGCGGACCGAACTCGACGCTCAGTCCTTGCACGGAAAGCACCGGTGCCTGCCCCGGCAGTTCGGCAGGTTGATCATGGGCGAGCGTGTCCGGCCGCATCATTTGCCGCCCATAATGTGCTGCGGGTCAAGCGCATCGCGCAGGCCGTCGCCGACGAAGTTGATGCTGAGCACGGCCATGGCGATCATAGCGCCGGGCGGGATCCACATCCACGGCTGGCTCTCCAGGATCGACAGCGTGCGGGCATCGCGCAGCATGTTGCCCCAACTGGCAGCCGGCGCCTGCGCGCCGAGGCCAAGGAAGGAGAGCGACGCCTCAAGCAGAATGACGGTGGCCACGTCGAGCGTGATCGCGACCAGGATCGGGCTCAGCACATTGGGCAGGATGTGTTCAAGGATGATGACCGATGGCGAGGTGCCGAGCGAACGCGCCGCATGGATGAATTCCTGGTTGCGCAGCGCCAGGATCTCGCCACGCGTCAGCCGCGCGATGGACGGCCAGCTGAGCAGGCCGATCACCACCATGGTGTTGAAGATGCTGGGTCCGACGACGGCGACGAAAGCGATGATGATGACCAGGCGCGGAAAGGTCAGCACCATGTCGATGAGGCCCATCAGCAGAAGGTCGACCTTGCCGCCGAAATAGCCGGCAACGCAGCCGATGAAGATGCCGATCGCCGCCGAGATCGCCACGGCAACGAAGCCGACGGTCAGCGAGATGCGGCCGCCATAGAGGATACGGGCAAAGATGTCGCGGCCGGTGCCGTCGGTGCCCAGCCAATGCATGCTGCCAGGCGGCTGGTTGCGGCCTCTGAGATCGATATCGTTCGGCCCGTACTGCGCAATCAGCGGCGCCAAAACGCAGGCGAGCACGATGATGGCGAGCATGATCAGGCCAAGCGTCGCCAGCCGGTGCTGCAGGAAGCGGCGCGCTGCCTCGCCCCACAGGCCGCGCGAGGCGCCGGCGGCAATCGTCATGTCGGCGGCGGTGGCGTCAGTCATAGCTCACCCTGGGGTCGAGCACGCTGTAGGCAAGGTCGGTAGCAAGGTTGGCCAGCATGACGATGATGGCGGTGATCAGCACATAGCCCATGATGACGGGGCTATCCCGGTTCACGACGGAATCGATGAACATCAGGCCGATGCCCGGCCACTGGAAGATGGTCTCGATCACCACCGAGCCGCCGAACAAAGTCGGCAGTGCGAGGCCGAAGACCGTGACCAGCGGGATCAGCGCATTGCGCAGGCCATGGCGCAGCGTGATCGTGCTGGGGCGCAGGCCCTTGGCCTTGGCGGTGCGCATATAGCTCTGGTTCAGCACTTCGAGCATGCCGGCGCGGGCATAGCGCATGAAGATGGCGGCGCGGAACAAAGCGAGCGCCGCCGCGGGCAGGATCAGGTGCTTGAGATTGTCGAGCAGCGAAAAACTGTCGCCGGCGGTCGAGATGCCCGACGACGGCAGCCAGCGCAGCTCCAGCGCAAAGACATAGACCAGCAGCAGGCCCATGAAGAAATCCGGGATCGAAACGCCGACAAAACCAGAGAGTGTCAGCGAATAGTCGGTGAGCTTGTATTGCCGCAGCGCCGAGATCACGCCGAGCGCGGTGCCGATGATGAAGGCAGCAAGCAGCGCCACGCCCATCAGCTCCAGAGTCATCGGTAGCCGCTCGGCGATAATGTCGCCGACGCCGCGGCCATTGACGAAGGAGCGGCCGAGATTGCCGTGCAGGATCTGGCCGATCCAGTTGAGGTACTGGATGTAGAGCGGCTGGTCGAGGCCGAGCTCGCCGCGCCGCATGGCGATCAGCTCTTCGCTCGACGGCGCCTCCGCCGTAATCATCGCCAGCACCGCGTCGCCAGGCATGGCATGGGCGATGGCGAAGACGATCACGGTAACGCCGAACAGCACCGGAATGCTGAACAGCAGTTTTCGCAGGAGATAGCTGAGCACCGGCCTCTCCTATGGCTGAAGGCGGCTCTGAGACATCGGATCGTGAGGCTCCAGCGGAGCCCCACGACCGGCAAGGGTATCGGCAGTGGCTATTTCGCCACTTCCCACTTCTCGACTTCGTTGTAGACCGGGTGATTGAAGATCACGAGCGGCTGCTCCTTGAAGTGCTGGGCAAGGCCGACGATGCGGTTGTTGAAGGCCAGCGGCCGCACCTCGTTCCACAGCCAGGCTTTTGGCAGGTCCTGGTTGAGGATGCGCGAGGCCTCCTGATAGCTCGCGGCGCGCACCGCGCGGTCGTTGGATTCCAGTCCCTTGTTGAAGAGTTCGTCGACCTTCGGGTTGCAGTAGCCCATGGCAAGCGGCTTGGCGCCACAGACCACCAGCGGCGAGCCGAGCGAGGGATCGAGCCCCATGCCGTTGGCGAAAAAGCCCATCTGGAAGCTGCCGTCGGCGTAGACCTGGTTGATCGCCGCCGGATCGAGCAGGCGCGGCTGGATGTTGACACCGACGGCGGCCAGATAGCTCTGGATGGCGGTGACGGTGTCGACGTTCATCTGATCGGAATAGTAGTAGATGAAATCGACCGGCTGGCTGGCGTCCCAGCCGGCGTCGGTCAGCAGTTGCTTGGCCTTGTCGGGATTGTAGTCGTAGGGTTCGAGGTCCTTGGCGCGCGCCCAGTCTTGCGGGAACAGCGTGTTCAACAGTTCACCGGCGCCCTGCTTGACCGTCTCGATGATGGCCTTGCGGTCGATGGCGTAGAGCATCGCCTGGCGCACACGCACATCGGCGAAGCGCTTGTTCTCCAGGTTGAACTGCAAATAGGTCGGCAGGCCGGCGGAGAATTTCGGCAGCACCGTCAGATAGTCGAGCTTCTGCAGGCGCGGCAGTTCGGAGATCGGCACGCCGCCGCCTTCATAGGACATGGCGTCGACTTCCTGCGTCTCCAGTGCTGCGATGATCGGCGGCACGTCCTTGTAGATCTGGTAAATGATGCGGTCGAGCTTCGGCGCGCCGAGGAAATAGTCGGGGTTGCGGTCGACCTCGACATATTGGTCGCTCTCGTATTTCTTCCAGATGAACGGGCCGGTGCCGACGCGGTTGACCCAGAAGGCGTTGCCCTTGATGTCGGCGGGTGCGACCTTGCCGAGAATGTGTTCGGGAAAGATGCTGATGGCGATAAGCTGCAGCTCGACCCAGAGCGGCTTGGCGCTGTCGAGCTCGATCTGGACGGTCATGTCATCGAGTGCTTTCACTCCGGCAAGCGAGGAGGCCGAGCCATCCTGGAAAGCCTTGTATCCTGCGACCGCGCCAAGCTTCTGCGCCCAGGGCGAGCCGACCTTGGGGTTGGCGTAGAGGTTGAGGCTGAACACCACGTCCTTGGCGGTGAAGGGCGTGCCGTCATGCCATTTGACGCCGTGGCGCAAGTTGAAGATGTAAGTCTTGCCGCCGTCGGGCGTCTTCCAGGCCTCGGCCAGCATCGGCTGCACGCCGTCGCCCGTCCATTTGATGTGGACGAGACCCTGCAGAACCGTCTCGTCGAGCCTGTGGCCGCACGTGGTGTGCAGCGTGCCCATCTCGATGCAGCCGGTGCGCATCGCCGAGCGGAACGTGCCGCCATCCGTGGCCTTCGCGGCGCCGACAGCAAACGTCAGCGCCAGCGCCGACAGAAAGCTCATCAACAGTCTTCTCATGGAATTTTCCTCCCGTTGCTTTCGCCGGCCGAAATCGAGGCCATGCCCCTGCTCCAGGCCGATTTCGCGCCAGATCCTCGTCTGTCGCGCGACCGCCGCGCCCATCGGCAAAACGGCGACCTCCATCCCTTCGATTGCGCAAGATCCTCGCTTGCGGCGACTGGTCTAATAGCTTAAAAGGTAGACCATGCACAATATGCCAGTTCGAAAAAAATTGTCGGATGAAGTTCGCCTTCGCCTGGAGGCGATGATCCGCGACGAGGTCTATCCGGTCGGCGCCTCGCTGCCGTCCGAGCGCGACCTGATGTCGATGTTCGACGTCGGCCGCCCCTCGGTGCGCGAGGCGTTGTTTGCGTTGGAAAAGATGGGGCTGGTGCGCATCAACAGCGGCGAGCGGCCGAAAGTGACGCGGCCGACGCCCAAAAACATGCTGGAGCAACTGACCGGAACGGCGCATCTTTTGATGGATCAGCCCGACGGCATTGGCCATTTCGAGCAATTGCGGCTGTTTCTCGAGGTCTCAATCGCGCGCCATGCCGCCGAGGTGGCGACACGCGAACAGATCGACGCGCTGGCCGCCGCGCTGGCCGAAAACGAGCGTGCCATCGCCCGGGCGCGGGCCTTCGCTGTCACCGACGTCGCGTTTCACCGCGCCTTGACCGTCATCCCCGGCAATCCGATCTTCCTCGCCGCGCATGAGGCGCTGGTCGAATGGCTGATCAATCAGCGCATCCACATGGCCAACACCGAAATCGAGAATCGCAAGAGTTTCGCCGGCCACCAGGCGGTGTTCGAGGCGATCGAGCGCCATGACCCGGAAGCCGCCGGGCAAGCGATGCGCGCGCATCTGGAAAACGCCAGACGCAAATTCAATTCAGGTTCGGACAGACCGGACTAGCCAGTTGATACGCGGCGAGTGGCTCACGCGACAGCGCTCTGGTCCAACGCAAAAAACCCGCCGCTCAAAAGCCGGCGGGCTGACATCAAATCATGCAATTCGATCCGGTTGTCGCTAGCCAGGACAGCCTAATTTCGGCCTGCAACGGCCGCAGACGCTCAGGGAGCGGGCTTCGACGAGATTGAAGCGACCACCGATCCGAGCTTGCCTGCCTTGGCCAGGCTCGGCTTTTCATAAGATTTCTTCACAGAATCCCCCTCTATTGATCGAATCAATTTCCCCTCTCAGGCCTGTTTTGTCAAATGCGACAACCCGTGCCCTTACGCCGGCTCGCGCTTGAGCGCTTGCGCCATGCAGTGGATGCCGCCGCCGGTCTTGGAGATCTCGCTCATGTCGACGGCCGCGACCTCGAAACCGCGCGCCTTGAGCTGGCCGATCAACGACTGGCTCGAGGTCGGCGCGATGACCCTGTCCTTGCCGAGCGACATGAAGTTGCAGCCGAGCGCCATCGTATCCTGGAAGGGTACGTCGATGATCTCGTGGCCCTTGCCCTTCAGCCAGTCGACAATGCCGGGCTCGGTGCAGGCAAGGCAGACGGCGGTGAGCTTTTCGGCGATCGGCACCACCATCAGGTCGATATGGACATAGTATTCGTCGATGAAGGCGATGCGGGTTTCCCAGCCCTCCTTGTCGAACCAGGCCTGCACCTGGCGGGCGCCCTCTTCCTGGGTGCGGGCGCCGCCGCAGCCGATCAGCACCACCCCCTCCTCGATGACGTTGAAGTCGCCGCCCTCGAAGGTACCTGCGGTGACCATGTCGTAGATCGGGATGCCGAGCTTTTCATAGGTGCGGATGGCGGCATAGTTTTCCCCGCGCCGCCACCAGTTGGCCATGGCGGTGATGAAGGCGCCATAGGGCGTCATGACGCTGGAATCGCGGGAATAGACCTGCATCGGCAGTTCCGGCGTCGGCTCATGCCAGTGGATGTTGACACCGAAATGCTCGTAGGCGGCGACGAGGTCCTTGTGCTGCGCCTGCGCGATCTGGACGTTGCAGGGCGCCTCGCGCAGGTGCTTGCGCGACAGCGAGCTGGTCGAAAGGTGGCGCAGGAAGTTGGGCGAACCGAGCAGCACGTCGGTCAGCACGTCGGTCTCGTTGGCAAAACCCCATGATGTCAGCGGCTTGGTGCCGCCGGCGGGATTGCGGCGCTGCAGTGAAAACGGCTCGGCGACGATGCGGTCATGGACGGTCATGGGGTTCTCCTCGATTTGACTATGCAGCTTGATTGGATTGACTGCTCGGAATCCACCAGTCGCGCCCGCGCGCTGTGGTGACATATTCCGGCCAGCGGAAATTGATCGGCGGGTCATAATCGCAAAGCGGCGCGATCCACTTCGAGCCGCCGATGCCGCCGCCGGTGCGGGTGACGAATTCGTCCATCGCCGCATCGCGCACGGTCTTGTCGTCGAGCAGGCGGAGTGCCGCCAGCGCTACCGTCTTGGCAGCACAAATGACCATCGGATCGATGGTGGCCGAGATGCCACCCAGCGCATTCATCGCCCAGGACGGATAGGCGTGGCCGTTCGCGGAACGCAGCGCCGGGCGGGCGACATAGAAGCGCGCCGTCGGGGCGTGCCAGCTCATATCGGTATAGTCGTCGGAGGTCGAGTTGATCTGCGACGGCGGCAGGTCGCGGCGCAGGATCGCCTCGGCCTCTTGCGGCGCGATCAGCCGCTCCATCTCGTCGATGAACGGGTTTTCGGTGGCGGTGCCGCCGGCATTGACCTGGACTTCGCGGGCGATCGCCTTCGCCGCCTCATCCCAGTGCGGCGGGCCGACCGCGGACAGCGCTTCAAAAGTAATCCCTGCCATGGCGTGGTTAGCGAGACCCGGCCGCGACTTCGACACCCAATGGCGCTCGTAGCGGCAGCCGCTGATCGCGGCGGCCGCGGCCGCATTGCGGTCGAGCACTGATGTGACCTGCTCGGCCATGGCAATGGTTGGCACGCGGATCATGTACTGGATCTCGGAGAGCCCCGCCGGCAGATTGTCGGCGGTCGCCTGCCCTGCCGTCAGGATCGCCTCACTGATCGACCAGCCGCCTTGGTGCGGCAGCATGGAATCGCGCAGCGCCTTGGAGGCCATGTACATGGTCATCAGTGCATCGTTGGCGCCGGGCGCGCGCACCGCCGAATGCGCCTGCGGGATCGGCGCGCCATCGCCGGCGCGCACCCAATGTTCGGGTTCGTCGCAGACAAAGCGGTAGATCATTGCATAGGCCGCGCCGCAATGCGTGTCCCAGCGCACGGTGTTGCAGAGCGGCAGCATGTAGAAGGGATGGAAGGAGATCATGCCGGCAAGGCCGTCATAGTAGCCTTTTGCCGCGTGGATCGGCTTCGAGCCCCGCACCTTCTCCGCCGGCTCGCCGGTGAAGCGCAACGTGCCCTCGATACCGTGGCGCTGCATCGCCGCCTTGGTGGCCAGAAGCCCGCCGAGGCTGGCGACGCCAAGTCCGGAATGCGGATCGGTGTGGCCGCCGGCCTCGCTGCCGAGGCCCGGGCGCGGCCGCCTCACCGTCGCCGCATCCTGGCAGTTGCCGGGCACGGCGTCATATTCGGCGTACATGCCGATGGTCGGACCGGGACCGTTCGTCCAGTGGGCGCAGAAGGCGGTCGGCATGCCGGCCGAGCCTTCTTCGACGGAAAAACCCTCATGCTTCAGCCGCGCGACATACCAGGCCGCCGACTGGTATTCGCGCCATGCGGTCTCGCCGAAATCGAAAATGGTGCGCGTCCACGCCGACAGCGACGGCTGGATGCCATCGAGACAGGCAAGCGCGGTGGCTTGTGCCGAGGTCGTCACCGGTTTCTCCATGCGGCCCAAGAAAGCAGTGAAGCGGCTTTCCAAAAAGTGATATGTTTTCCCGGTTCGTGCAAATTCGGTTCACCTGAGGCTTCTTGCGAATACCCTCCACACAGGCGCTGCGCGCCCTTGATAGCTTTGCCCGCCACGGCAGCGTCTGGCGCGCCGCCGACGAACTGCACCTCACCCGCAGCGCCGTCAGCCATCAGCTGCGGCTGCTTGAACGCGATCTCGGCTTCGATCTGCTTGAGCGCATTGGCAAGGGCGTGGCGCTCACCCCGCGCGGCCAGCGTTATGCGGCCGATGTGAGGAAGGCGCTGACCGTGCTTGGCGACGCGGTAACGCGGCAGGCCGGCACCGGCGTTGGCGGCTCGTTCGCCGTCTCCTGCACGCCGGGCTTCGCCTCGCTGTTTTTGTGCACGCATATTGGCGAGTTCCGGCAGATGTATCCGGATGTGGCGCTGTCGATCCTGACACCGAGGCGCCTGGACGATGTCAGCAATCCGGACGCCGACGCCTTCATCGCCTTTGGCGTCGGCAACTGGCCGAACCGGGCGGTCGATTTGCTGTGCGAAATCTCGTTCACGCCGCTCTGCAGTCCGACCTTGCTCAACAAGGTCGGCGGCTTTTCCAAACCGTCCGACGTGCTGCGCGCCAACCTTCTGCACCTCGGCGATACCGAGGACTGGGCGCGCTGGCTGGCGCTGTCCAAGGTGGAAAACCCCGACACCGAAGGCGGCATCTTCTTCTCGGACATGAACCTCGTCTTCTCGGCGGCGATCGCCGGCCAGGGCATTGCCCTGGGCGACGAACTGACCAGCCGCCGGGCACTGAGCGAAGGCCGTCTGGTGCGCCCCTTCGACATCGCGATCCCCTCGCCGCGTTCGTATTTCCTGGTGTCCGAGCATGCCAAGGCGAGCCATCCAGTGCTGGAGGCGTTTGCGGGGTGGCTAAGAGCGAAACTGTCGGAAGTTAGCTAATCTCCCCCTTGAGGGAGATCAGGCGCCACCCGTGAATCAAATTTGCCGATCCGGCGAAAACTATTCGGTTGCGGTGAGCCGGCGCCCTGCCCTACGCTCAGGCCACGATCAAAGGAAGAGGCAGGATGCAGCAACCCGGCCGGGCCGCAGAGATCAAGGCAATCGGGATCGGCAAGAGCTTCGGCTCGTTCCGTGCGCTGGACGATCTGTCGCTCAATATCGGCCGCGGTGAGTTTTTGACGCTGCTCGGTCCCTCCGGCTCGGGCAAAACCACCTTCCTGATGATCCTGGCCGGCTTCGTGCAGCCGACTGTCGGCAAGCTTTTCAGCGACGGCGTCGACGTCACCGAGCGGCCGGCGGAGCAGCGCGCCGCCGGCATGGTGTTCCAGGGCTATGCGCTGTTTCCGCACATGTCGGTCGAAGCCAACATCGCCTTCCCGCTCAAGGTTCGCAAAAAGTCCGCAGCCGAGGTCAAGCGCCGCGTCGCCGAGATGATCGAGCGCGTCGGCCTGAAGGGCCATGAGACCAAGCTGCCGGCGCAGCTTTCCGGCGGCCAGCAGCAGCGCGTGGCGCTGGCCCGCGCGCTGGTGTTCGAGCCAGGCGTGCTGCTTCTCGACGAGCCGTTCTCGGCGCTGGACAAGAGCCTGCGCGGCCAGATGCAGGCCGAGATGAAGCGGCTGCACCAGGAGACCGGCACCACTTTCGTCTTCGTCACCCACGATCAGAGCGAGGCGCTGGCGCTGTCGTCGCGCGTCGCCATCTTCAACCATGGCAAATTGCTGCAGGTCGGTGCGCCGGACGAGGTCTACGACCGCCCCGCCAACCGCTTCGTCGCCGAGTTTTTGGGCGAGATCAACATGCTGCCGCTGAAGGGTGTGAAGCGCGTCGACAATGGCTCCACCGCGCTCTGCGAGGACCGCGCGATCACGCTGCGCGGCAATGCCGAAGCGGTCAACGGCAATGCCATATTGGCGATCCGCCCCGAGCATATGTCGATCGCGCGCGAGGCAGCCGCCGGCGAGAACGGCATTGCCGCAACGGCCGTCGGCTCGACCTATCTGGGAGCGGCGACCAAGCTCGACCTGACGACGCGCCAAGGCGCCAAGGTTACCGTATCGGTGCCGAACGAGGTTGCGGCCGCGGCGCTGAGCAAAGGCAATTCCGTCTGGCTGACCTGGCCGGCGGAAAAAGGTTTCCTCCTTCCGGACGGAGGATGACGACCAAACCGGCGAAGTCTTCCAGCAAAGAATCTGGAGCGCGCCACAACCACCTGAACGACCAACGAAAAAAGGGGAACTGACATGAAAAACGAAACCAAAAAACAAGCCATGGACGGTCTGTACGCCAGGACAGCGCGCGGCGAGATTTCGCGCCGGCAATTCACGCAGCTTGCCGCCCTTCTGCTGGCCGGCACGCCGATGCTGCTGCGCTCGACCGGGGCCTTTGCGCAGGCCAAGGAGCTGGTGCTGGTCAACTGGGGCGGCGATGCCCTCACCGCTTATGACGCCGCCTACGGCCAGGCCTTCACCAAGGACACCGGCATCACCGTCAAGATGGACGGCTCGGGCCCGACCGAAGGCGCGATTGCCGCGCAGTTCAAGAGCGGCGCGCCGACCTGGGATCTCGTCGACGTCGACCCGTTCTCCGCCATCACGCTCGGCGCCCAGGGCGCGCTCGAGCCGATCGACTACACCATCGTCGACAAGAAGAAGATGCGCGAAGGTTTTGGCTGGGAGTACGCCGCCTCGACCTATTTCTTCTCCTATGTCATCGCCTATGACTCGGAGAAATACGGCAAGGACGCGCCGACCGGCATGGCCGATTTCTTCGACGTGAAGAAATTTCCGGGCAAGCGCTCGCTCTACAAATGGGGCGTGTCGAGCTGGGAAGCCGCACTTCTCGCCGATGGCATCGCGCCGGCCTCGCTCTACCCGCTCGACCTCAAGCGCGCGCATGACAAGATCGCCGCCTTCAAGGAAAACGTCGTGGCCTATTGGGGCGGCGGCGCCGAGAGCCAGAGCGTGCTGCTCAACGGCGAAGCCTCGATGGCCATCGTCTGGTCGACACGCGCCTCGCTGATCGAGCAGGACTCCGGCGGCAAGATCAAGTTCATCTGGGACCAGGGCCTGATCTCGCCCGGCGCGCTGGCCGTGCTCAAAGGCAACCCCGGCGGCAAGGACGCAGCGATGAAGTTCATCGCCAGCGCCCAGGATCCGCAAAAGCAGCTGGTGATGTTCGACAAGCTGGGACAGGGTCCGGCCAATCCGGCCACCGACGCGCTGATCCCCGCCGACAAGAAGCGCATCAACCCGGTCGATCCTGAAAACATGAAGAAGCAAATCGCGCTCGATATGGACTGGTACGCCAAGAATTACGGGCCGGCGCTCGACGAATACACCAAGATCATCTCGGCCTGACCAGGCCGAGTGCGACGCTTCGATGAGAGGCACCCTCTCCGACAGGATGGGCGCGGCGCTGTTGATGGCGCCGCTGCTCCTGTTTCTTGTGCTGGCGTACGCTTGGCCGTTCCTCGGCGTCGTCAAATGGAGCGTCACGCTGCCGACGCCTGGGCTCAGCCAGTATGGCGCCCTCGCCACCGACGCGCTGGTGCAGTCGGTGTTCATTCGCACGCTGCGCATTGCGCTGATCGTCACCGTGGTTTCGGTGGCGGCAGCCTACGCGATCACCATGGTATGGGTGCGCGGCAGCCCGGCGCAGCGCATAATCGCTGAGTTCTGCATTCTCGTCCCGTTCTGGATCTCGGTGCTGACCCGCGCCTTCGGCTGGGTGGCCCTGCTCTCCAACCGCGGCTTGATCAACACCTGGCTGCAATCGATAGGCTTCATCTCCGAGCCGCTGGCGCTGGTGCGCAACGAATTCGGCGTCATCGTCGGCATGACGCATTTCCTCATTCCCTTCGCGGTGTTTCCGCTGGCATCGGCCATGCGCAGCCTTGACGAGCGCGTGCTGCTGGCGGCGCGCGGGCTCGGCTCCAGCCGCATGCGCACCTTCTGGACCGTGTTAGTGCCGATGACGCGCTCCGGCATCATCGGCTCGGCGATGATCGTCTTTGTCTTTTCGCTCGGCTTCTTCGTCACCCCGGCGATCCTCGGCGGCGGCCGCAGCGTGATGATCGCCGAGCTGATCTATCTCAGGATCTTCCAGAGCCCCGACTGGGGATTGGGTGCGGCGATCAGCGTCGTGCTGGTGTTGTTCGTCGGCGCGCTGATGGCGCTGCTGTTCCGCTATGTCAGACCGAAGCAGCTGATCTGATGCCGACCTATCGCCCCGGTCCCGTCTCGCTGATCCTCGCCGTGCTGGTGGCGCTGTTCCTGCTCTTGCCGCTGCTGGCCGTCATTCCGGTATCGCTGACGCCGAGTCGCATGCTGGCGATGCCGACGGGCGAATTGTCGCTGCGCCACTACCGCTCGCTGATCGAGGATCCGCGCTGGCTCGACGCCATCCTGCTGTCGATCCGCATCGGCATCGTCAGCAGCGTCATCTCCACCGTGCTGTCGCTCTGCTTCAGCCTGGGTGTGTGGATGTTCCAGCCGCGCTTTACCGCAGCCTTGGTCGGCTTCGTGCTGTTGCCGATGGTGGTGCCGCCGGTGGTCTCGGCGATCACGCTCTACTTCCTGCTGACGTCGATCTCCGGCATGAGCTCGTTCTTCGGCTATGACACCTGGCTCGGCGTCGCCATGGCGCATTCTGTGATGACGGTGCCTTTCGCCACGGTGCTGATCCTGGTCTCGCTCAGCCAGCTCGACCGCCGCATCGATTTGGCCGCGCGCGGCTTAGGAGCCAGCGTGTGGGAGCGCGCGACGCGCATCATCATGCCCAACATCAAGTTCGGCATCGTCACAGCTGCGCTGCTGTCCTTCGTGCTGTCCTGGGAAGAGATCGGCGTCACGCTGTTCATCACCTCGGTCAACGCCATCACGCTGCCCCGGCTGATGTGGATGGGCCTGCGCGACAACATCGACCCGGCGATCGCAGCCCTTTCGGTGATCCTGATCATCATCACCGTGCTGGTGCTGGCGGTGAGGAGCGTGGTGGTCAAGGTGCGCGGCGGGCAGTAGGCCGGCGACCGAACTCCTACGCGCTGGCGAGGTCGCCATAGACGACGACGTGATGCTCGACGAATTCCGGCTTGTTGATCAGGTAGTGATCGTCCTCGGGATAGTAGTGGGCCCGCTCAGGTTGTTCGCCCGCATACGCCTTTACCGCTTCCATATCGGTCCACCAACTCAGAGCGCAAATCTCCGTAACGCCGTCGCCAAGGTCGCGCAGCGTGATCTGGTGACCGAGATTGCCCTTGGTCGTGCTAAGCTCGTCGCCACCAGTCCCTGCCACGTAACGCGAGTATTCGGCAGCCATCTGAGTGCGCACCGTCCCACACCACCTTCGAAGAATTACCTGCTCGACCATACGCGGCTCATATCGGGATTGAACAATTTGGCCATGTTGGCATCTAGCGGGGACAAGGTCCAGACTAAGGATATCCGAAGCTGAAGAAGCGCTAGTGGCGGCCCGCAGCGCCTTGCCGATGTCTCTCCGCTTGCACGATTCTGGCGTTAAAACCGGCCAACATCCAGTGCCCCTCAGTCCTGCGGCCCGATCGTGCCATGGCTGTCGCCGCCGACCATACCGTGGCTGGAACGGATGCGCAGCACCTGAACGCTCTTCTGCAATTCGATCAGGAACTCCTTGTCGCGGTCGAGATGGTGGATGCTTTTAGGATCGCCGCCGGTGAAGGCCGCCATCGCCGCGACGCTCTCCCAATAGGAGATGGTGATGAATTCCGAATGCGTCGGCGTGTCGTCGCGAAAGGTCTGCACGCCAAGCGCTTTCTCGATCAACGGCTTGATGCCGGCCTCGTAGTTGTAGCGCTCATATGCGTCGGCCTTGTCGGGCAAGGTCTTGCCGCGCCAGATACGCGCGATGGTCGGGGTTTTCGCTGCCATCTCCCATAAACACCTGAAGGTGAGCCGCGTTCCGAACATCCGGCGGCGGCAGCCGGATCCGATTCGAAACCTGCGAGCGGGGGCCGGCCAAGTTGACTATGTGTCGCGGTCCATGCAGGAGGCGTCATGGTCTGAGGGCGGGACGGTGACGCATCGGTCTGCAAAACCGACGTAGTGGGTTCAATTCCCACTCAGGCCTCCATACTACCGCTTTGAAATTATTGGCGATCCCGACAGGAAGGCCAGCGCTCTAATCTGCTACCGGACCGTTGGCCTGTTGCCTGAACAGGCCGACAATTTATCGCAGCGCTTTAGGCAGCGTGCAGCGTCGGGATGGCACTGACGTCGACTTGGCGCTTCAGGGGCATTGAGACCCGGGCCTTGAGGCCGGCCACCCGGCCAGACCGGCGCCAATCGGTGCCCATTGTCAGGCTGCTCGCGCCCGGCGCAGCTTTTCGGCGATGTAATGCAGGCCCGGCCCCGTGAGCGGTCTTTCGGTCGCCAGGAAGTCATCCAGCATGGCAAGCAGTTCGCGCGAACGATGGTCGCCTCATATGCCAATCATAGGCGACAACCAGAAGCCACGGCCAGAGGGTGCGAGTGGACTATCCGATGCCGGCCTCAACCCGCTCCGAACCGAAGGTCAATGCAGCAAAATCGATTCCGATATTCGCACGCACGAATCTTCGGTTCGGGATCACGCTCTGCCGCCTCAAGCGGCGCGCTGGTTTTCTTTCGGCCGCAGATTCTGGTTCATGCGGAACAGGTTCAGCGGGTCGTAGCGCTGCTTGATTTCCAGAAGCCGGCGATAGTTGCCGCCATAGGCCGCTTCGACCCGGTCGACCTCGTCCTCCGGCATGAAGTTCACGTAAGCCGTGCCGGCGGCATAGGGCTTGGTCGCCTCGTAGATACCACGAGCCCAATCGATGCAGGCCTTGTCCATTGTCGGTTCGCGCCAACGGGCGTGGACATTCATGACGAAATGCGAGTTGCGCTGCGGAAACGCCGTTGCATCCGCCGCCACACGGCCCGCCACGCCACCGACATGACCGATGAAAATTTCACATTCGGGGCCTGGAAGCCTGGTAATCGCCGCAGTGGTGGCCCCAATCGCGCCGTCCGAAAGCTCGGTCAGGTCATGGCTCTTCCAATAGTTGCGGGCGCCGGGCGTCAGCAGCGGGTCGAAGGCCTGCTGCCAGCCGGTGAACGGGTTGGGGCCGACGACATCGGCAATCGGCGTGCCGATGGCACGAAGCTTCTGCGTCGCCTTTTCGCCCGCCTGGATGTCGCCGCAATAGCACATGGCCAAAACCAGCACCTCCTTGCCATGCCATTCGGTCGGCAGGAACGGTAGCGGCGGTGCCTGCCGCATAACCACCCAGCAGGTCAGTTCGTCGGGCGCGGTTTCGAGCGCCTTGCGATAGTCCCGCAGCACCGTTTCGGCATCGGCGAAGGGATGGACGACGAGCCCCGACAGAACCTGCGGACCCATCTGGTGGAGTTGGAACTCGAACGCCGTGACGACGCCGAAATTACCGCCGCCGCCACGCAGCGCCCAGAACAGGTCCGGATTGTCCTTCTGGCTGGCGCGCAGCAACTTGCCATCGGCGGTGACCACATCGGCTGAAACAAGATTGTCGATGGTCAAGCCGAATTTGCGGGTGATCCAGCCGAAGCCGCCACCCAGCGTCAAGCCTGATATGCCGGTGGTCGAGTTGATTCCCGTCGGCACCACCAGGCCAAAAGCCTGCGTTTCCCGGTCGACATTGACGAGCGTGGCGCCGGGCCCGACCCATGCCCGTCGCGCCACGACATCGACCCGCACCGACTTCATCGCCGACAGATTGATCATCAGGCCGCCATCGCAGACGGCACTGCCAGCAATGTTGTGGCCGCCGCCGCGCACGGAGACGAGAAGCCTGTTTTCCCGGGCGAAATTCACGGCACTGATGACGTCGGAGGCGCCGACGCAACACACAATGAGACCGGGGCGCCTGTCAACCGTCGCATTCCAGACGGTGCGTGCTTCGTCGTAGGCGGCGTCGCCCGCCTGAAGCAGTGTGCCGCGCAATTGTGCCGAAAGCGCTTCAAGGACCGCAGCGTCGACGGTCGTCTTGCCGCGTTCAAGCGTGGTGAGGCTCATGCTGTTCATGGTTTCCTCCCGATTTTTGTTTGTGAGCCGTTCTCCCCCAACGCTTCGAACTGTGCTCTTATATTAGAAATCGCGCAAGTTTGGCGCGGACCGGCGCTGCGCCCATGTTGGCGCCCAACGACGTGCGGTCTGGCCGGCATGGACGACCCAACGCTGGAGGGCGCAAAATCGTCGAAAATGTCGAAAATACTGGCGATCAGCGCCGGGATGGCGCCGCCATCGACTTCGCGCGTTAGCGGCAATGAAGCCCGGCCATAAGGGTCAACCAATCCAGGCCGATGCCTGTTCTCAGGCTGCTCGTGCCCGGCGCAGTCTTTCGGCGACGTAATGCGGCCCCGGCCCCGTGAGCGGTCTTTCGGTCACCAGGAAGCCATCCAGCATGGCAAGCAGTTCGCGCGCCGCACCGGACGAGCAGAAATAGTAGACCATCTGGCCGTCGCGACGGGTGTCGACAAGGCCGAAGGCGCGGAGTTTGGCAAGATGCTGCGACAGGGCCGATTGGCTGAGCAGAACTTTCTCGGCAAGAACACCGACCGAAAGTTCGCCGCCGGCCAAGTGGTTCATGATCAAAAGCCGCTTCTCATTTCCCATCAAGTTGAGAAAGGCGGCGGCGGTTTCGACATTGACGGCAAGTTTTTTCGAAATCATCGATTCCACATACTTTCACGTTCATCCGGCGCCAGGGGCAATGGCGCCAGCAGACCTGTGGATGCACCGTTGCGATGACTTTCCTCGCGTCTCGCCCACTCAACCGAGGCGACCTACGGCGAAAACCAGCGCCAAGTTCCAGCTGGCATAAGCCAAAAATCCAGTCAGAATCGTCGGACTAAAGTCTTAGCCAATGTCAGACCAAAGCCTACCAGCGATGCGCTCATTCTACAAGACCATAACGATATATGCCGGCGACCTGCTTTTCAGGCAGCATGCAGGGATGGCGCTGACGTCTACTTCGCGCTCCGCGAAAACAGGGCGAGATGTTGGAACTTTTAGAGCGGCGCCTGAGCTAAACCATTGAATTATTGGCGATCCCGACAGGATTCGAACCTGTGACCATCGGCTTAGAAGGCCGGTGCTCTATCCAGCTGAGCTACGGGACCGCTGGCCGGCCAAGCCGTTTGATATCTTGGCCGTTTGATATCTTGGCCGGCTGATGTCTTTGCGACGGACGCTGCCCGCCGGTCAATGCGTCCAGGGTATCCTGCGGTCATAGCGGAAATTTTCCGCATAGGAAATCTGCCGGCGCTTGGTCTCCTTCGGCTCCTCGACGCGGAAGGCCAGCCCCTGCTTTTCGGCATAGGCCACCGCCTCTTCCCTGGTGTCGAAGGTGAGCCGGATCTGGCTCAGCATGTCGCCCGATGTGGTGTAGCCCATCAGCGGGTCGATCTTCTTGCGCTGCGCGGGATCGAATTCCAGCACCCAATAGCCGGTCTTGGCCTTGCCGGACTGCATCGCGGTTTTGGCTGGGCTGAAAATACGCGCGGACATGGGCACCTCGTGGCTGCGTTGGCGGCAGCGCCGCCTTATTTCAGTCAATACTGTGCAACACTGCCGACGGCAAGGCCGAAGCGGCCTGCAACCGGGCCGCTTGGCGAGCGGCATAGGCCCGATACACTGGCGTGGCATCAAAAGTCATGGTCATCATGGCGACACAGAGAGGCATGGACGCAGGGATTTTGCACGCTGAGGCCGGCCAACAAGAGATTTTCGACGGCGTGATCGTCATCGGCGCCGGCGGGGCCGGGCTGACCACAGCCCATGCGCTGCTCAAGGCCGGCGTACAAGTGATGGTGTTGGAAAAGGAAGCCCGGCTGGCCGAGCCATGGCACCGGCGCCACGCACAGCTTCATCTCAACACGCATCGCGATCTCTCGGTACTTCCGGGCGTCAGCTTTCCGCCCGGCACCCCTGCCTTTCCGCATCGAAGTGCCGTCATTCGCCATCTGAACGAATTCAGCGCCAGACACCGGCTGCCGGTCGAGTTCGGCGTCGCGGTCGACGAGATCGCCTTCGACGGCGACCACTGGCTGGTGCGTACAAGCGCCGGACCGCGATTGGCGCGCCATGTCGTCATCGCTACAGGACGCGACCGTCAGCCCTTCATTCCAGCCTGGAAGGGCATGAAGACCTTTGCCGGGCGGATCATCCACTCGGCCGAGTTCGGTGACGCCAACGACTATGCCGGCCGAAAAATACTGGTCGTGGGCGCTGGCAATTCCGGCTTCGACGCGCTCAACCATCTGGTGCGGGCCGACACTGGGCAGATCTGGCTGTCGGCGCGCAACGGCCCGGCGCTGCTGCCCAAGCGCATCGGCCAGATCGCTGTCCACCGGTTTTCGCCGATGCTGGCGCGGCTGCCGTTCAGGCTCGCCGATGCGGTGATGGCGGCGACGCAGCGGCTGGTGTTCGGTGACCTCGCCGCCTTCGGCCTGCCGCCGACGCCTTCGGGCGGGGCAAGCCGGCTGGCGTCGGATTACACCGCTATCGCCACCGATGACGGCGCCGTCGACGCCATCAAGGGCGGCCGGATCATCGTGGTGCCGACCGTGCGGGAACTCACCCGCGACACGGTCATTTTCGACAATGGCATGACGATCCAGACCGATATCGTCATCGCGGCGACCGGCTACCGCACCGGGCTCGAGACCATGTTAGGCAAGCTCGGCGTGCTCGACGAAAAGGGCGTGCCGCTGTTCAACGGCGCCGACCACGACCCGAAACTGCCGGGCCTATGGTTCACCGGCATGCGGCCGAGCATCCGCGGCTGCTTCGCCAACGCCCGCATCCAGGCCGAGGCGATCGCTGCCAGGATTGCGGGGGAGCGCAGACCGCCAAGTCCGGTTTGACGTTTTAGGGGTTGCGCGGCAGGGCCCGGAACCTTATACGCCGCAGGGCCTCGGAGTGTAGCGCAGCCTGGTAGCGCATCTGGTTTGGGACCAGAGGGTCGGGAGTTCGAATCTCTCCACTCCGACCATTCCACATCCCTTTGGCGTCAATATCTTAGCGTTTTCATAGGCTTCCATCTGGTGGACTGCTTAGAAAAGGTGCTAAGAAAATGGCGGGCAGGAAGTGGCGCTGATTATGGATTGGGACTCGGAGCGGTCTCAGGATTACGTGACGGGGAGGAGCATCAAGGGCTCCGCCAAGGGCTATACCCTAATGAACTGACATAGCGAGCGGGCCGGAAAGGCAGGAGCGGACGGATAGGCGGCGTGTAGGCGGACATCGAGCCCCCACCACATGAGCCTGCCTTCCGCCGTTCACCAATTACAACACTATGAAACAATTCTGGCGCAACCGCGAGATAGGAGTATAATTAGGTGTTGTTTAGCTCAGGCTCGGCAACAGGTAGGAGGAGTAGGCTTACCGTACGCCCCCCCCGTGCGGGCCTGTCCGTCGCCCTCCCCTCCGCGACGCTCCTCCTACTGGCCCTCCGAGCCGGGCCTTGAGGACAGGGCTGGCCGTCCTCAGCCTAGGTTGTGGAGGACTGAGCGATGTCCGTTACCGACCAAGCTTTAAAATTCGGCATCCTGAGCGCCAAGGAGTTGGCTCTATTGAGTGGTGCGTTCGACATGGCATGTCGTCAACGTCTGGTAGACGACCATTCGTTGGAGGCGCAAATCGTAGCGGAGGAAATCGTTGCAGCTTACCGACATGGGGTGAGGGACAAGGACGAACTGATCAAGGCCGCTGGAGCCTCATCACACATCGGGTAGATCGCGCCGCCCTCGGCCACGCGTGCATCTTGGTATGCCCGGTAAGGCCGCCCCGGTTGAAACTGCTTAGAAATATTGCTAAGAGATTGCGGGCGGCCTTTTTACTAATGCTAACGATATCAGTACGTTAGAGGGACATACGGAAGCTGAGAGGCGTTTTCGAATCTCTCCACTCCGACCATTTTTCTTCACCCGCAAAATTCGTCTTGCCCAACGTCGCCACGGCTTCCCTGCCGCTGGCGTATGGCGATGCTTCGGCTGAACGCTGTATTTGTATTGGAACGCGAACCCGTCCTGCGAGTTGAGTATTATTCAACCCAGGGAGCCAATAATGAAAACGCTGCTCATCGCCTCCATGATCGCGTTCGCCGGAACGGCAGCCTTTATCGCGCCGACACAAGCCGCCAGTCTGATCATCCAGTCCGATGACGGCGACCAATATTCGTCCGACGATGGCGATATACAGATCCGCCGTCATCACGATCGCCAAAGAATCTACGACGACGATGAATATAGCGACAACCAGGACAATGACGGCCAGTGGCGCCGACACCACCGCCATCACCGCTGCCATATCGAACTGGTCAAGCATTGGCGCCATCACCACAGGGTCGTCGAAGAGGTCAGGGTCTGCGGTTGATCTGATCGTTGCAGACATGCTCCGGCCGGGGTTACCGGCCGGAGCACCAGGCTGACCTAGGCACCCGCCCACCTCCGCCAGGCTGGTGGCGCGCCCTTGACCGTCCGCCCGCCCTTTGCCAGGCAACGCGATCCAGCCTTCGTTTAGCCGTACCGGTAGACGGTTTCTCATGCCTTGAGAACGAAGGGGCGCCTATATCGCCCAGTCTCGTGGTGAAGAACGACCTTGGCTGAGGCAATCGAAAATCAGTATTGACTCATTTAAGACGACCGGTCATATTCAGCTCATGGCTAGACCGAGCACCAGAGAACAGATCATCGCCGCCGCCGTGGACACCCTGCATCGGAAGGGGTTCAACGGCACCAGCGTTCAGGACATCACCGAAGCGGCGCAGGTGCCGAAGGGATCGTTCTACAACCATTTTGAAAGCAAGGAGCTCCTCGCCGTCGAAGCCCTGGAGCGCTACTGGCAAAAGGTGCTCAATGGGTTGAGCGGGCTCGGCGATGAGAAGACGCCTGCCGTCGACCGGCTGCGCCGGTATTTTCAGTATCTCAACGAGGTCGCCCGCGAAGGGGACTACCGGACCGGCTGCATGATCGGCAATATGAGCGCGGAAATGCCGGACCAAAGCCGCCCGGTACGGGAACGCCTGGCTATGCTGCTGGCGGCGTGGAGCCGAGCGATCGAATCCTGCGTCAAGGAAGCACAGGCCGACGGCGCGTTGCGGCGCGACATGGATGCCAGGACGATCGCGGCCTTCCTGCTCAACTCCTGGGAAGGTGCGATGATGCGCGCCAAGGTCGACAAGGACGCTACGGCGCTGACGGCGTTCGAGACCGTCGCGTTCGGTACCCTGCTGACATAGGCCTCTATTTTTTTGCTCAAGCTCAAGATGACTGGTCATATTGAGCAACCAACCCTACCCCTTCCCGCAAGGAGCATCGATCATGAAATTCAACGACACAGGTCCCCTTCTTCCCAAACACAGCGGTCCGCCGCCATGGCTGGCCATTCTTGCCGAGGACGCCACGCTCGAGGCCACCGTGCTGAGGCGGCCGATTCAGGGAAAGCAGACCATACTGGCGCTGCTGAAGCATGCCGCACCGCTCTACGACTTCCGGGACTTCACCTATCGCGGCGACTTCGGCAGCGACTTCTTCATGGAATCCTACCGGGCCGAGGTTCGCGGCACGCCGATCGAATGCTCGGTGCTGGTGCATAAGAATGCCGACGGAGAAGCGGATTCGATCGTCATCAATCACCGCCCGCTCGACGCCGCTTTGCTGTTCTCGCGCCTGATGTGGGAACAGGTCGGCGACGAATTTGGCGATCTCTATCTGACGGGACCGCAGGCCGAGGCCATGGAGAAGGCCGCCGCCGATCCGAAGGCCTGAGCACCAACACTCTACCTCAAATCAACAGAAGGCCGGCCTGCCAGGCTGGCGACGGCGATTTGCGGCCAAGCCGATGCCCTATTCAACACGGAAGGAATACAATCATGCGTGCAATGAGAGCTGACCGCTTTAGCGGTTACCATGATCTGAAACTGGCCGACGTCCCCAAGCCGATCCCCGAAGGGCGGCTGCTGGTGCGGATGCGGGCCGCCGGCGTAACGCCGCTCGATCATACGATCCTGAGCGGGCAGTTCCCACGCTCGACGGCGCCGCTGGTGCTCGGCAATGAAGGCGCCGGCATCATCGAGGGCGGCGACGCCGATTTTCCCGATGGCACGCGGGTGGCATTCCTCGGCCCCTTCGGCGTGTTCGAGAACGGCACCTATTCGGACTATGTCGCCGTTCCCAAGGACTTGCTGCTTCGCGTCCCCGATGCGATCGACGACACCACGGCCGCAAGCCTGCCGGTGGCCTATCTCACGGCCTATATCGCGCTGATGAATGCCGGCTTCGCCGCCGGCAAGGTCGTGCTGGCGCCGGCCATCGGTGGTTCTGTCGGCAACGCCGTGACGCAGCTGGCGCGTGCGCTCGGCGCCAAACACGCCATTTCCTCAACCACCAGCCACGCCAAAGCCGAAGAGGCGAAGGCGCTCGGCTTTTCCGAAGTCATCGATCTCACCAGCGAAGACCTGGCCGACGGCGTCAACCGCCTCAGCGAAGGCCACGGCGCCGACATCGTCATCGACGGCATCGGCGGCAAGATCCTGAGCGCCGCACTGCCGGCCCTGGCGCCGGGCGCATCGGTGATTACGCTCGGTTATTCCGCTGGACGCGAAAGCACGATCAACGTCACAGACCTGATCTGGAAAGCTGCAAGCATCAAGGGGTTTTTGCTGCTCACCGAAAGCGCGTCGGCCTGGCAAGCAGCCTGGTCGATCATTTCGGACCTGCTTGTATCGGGCAAGGTCAAGCCGGTCGTGGCGAAGGTCTTTGCGCTGGAGGATGCCGCCGACGGCCTGCGGTATCTCATCGAGGAGCGCCCGTTCGGCCGGGTGGTGCTGAAGATTTGACGCAAAGCGCTCCGCTCGGATAATTCCCTCGCCTGCACCTGTGTCGACAGTCTAGACTTTGGGGTGAGAGGGGAGATTCCGGATGCTTGGTCTCGAGGCATGGCTGTCGCTGATAGGCCCTGCCTACTTCGCTTATCTCGGCATCGCGATCCCGTTCGTGGTCGTCTGGGCCATTATTTGTGCTGCCCTGTGGATCTGGAACAACCGGCCGAGCAAGAGGCAGGGCCCACCCCGGTCGTGGCCCGCCAGCCTGGCGTTCTTTGTCGTCGTCGCCGCCTGCTACGTGGCTGCGCATACGGCGGTCTACCTGCTGGTCCGCTATCTGGCCCCGTTGTGGGCGTGACAGGGACGCACCCTTCTACTGGGCACTCTGGCCGCCATTCTGCCTGAAGGTAAGCTCGCCGGGCGAGAACCCCAACATCACTCCCGGCGAGCCTACAACCCGATCAGGAACGCGATCAGGACCGGGGTCAGCCGGCAGGCGCAGTGTTGCAAGATGGATGCCAGCATATGTTTCCCGAAATGGGACAGCACCGGAGTCTCCCCCACGACCTAAACCTCGAATTCGCCCTGCCCTTCATCCATGGCGCTGACGATCTCGGCGGCGAGCGCGCGAGTGATCGGCGTCTTGCGCTCGAGCGCGGTGCGGTCGAGCCGTTCGACCACACGCATGGCGGTGGCAAGCGAACGTTCGATGCGGCGCACCAGATATTGCACGACGTGCGGCTCGACCTCGACCTGGCGGTCGGCGAACAGTTTGGTGATGACGCCGGCCAGAAGCAGGTCGTCCGGTTCGTGGATCTCGACGGTTGCCGCCGCCTTCAGCCGCGAGGCGAGATCGGGCAACGTCACCCCCCAGGCGGCGGGGAAGCGCCGCGCCGTCAACAGCAAGGTGGACCCGGCTCCGCGCACTTCATTGATGAGATGGAACAGGCCCGCCTCGTCGATGGCTGTCTTGTCGACATCGTCGATCAGCGCCGGCCTGCCGCCAAGCCCGGTGATGGCATTGCCGATGCGCTGGGCATCGACCGCCACAGCGTTGGCCCGCGCCTGCCAGATCGACCCCAGATGTGTCTTGCCGGAACCGGCCGGGCCGGCCAGCACGATCACCGGCGATGGCCAGTCCGGCCAGCGGTCGACAAGGGCCGCCGCCTCGCGGTTGGTGGCCGACACCACCAGCTCGTCGCGCGAATAGCCGGTGCCGTGGCCGAGATCGAGCGGCAGTTGGCGCGGCGGTTCGGTCTTTTGATCCGCCACGTTCAGCCGCGCGGCGAGCGGTGGCTGCCGCCGCGATCGGCGGGGAGCGGCGGGACGGGCTCGGTGGAGTGGCCCTTGTAGAGCGGCGATTCGAGATAGCGCGCAATGGCAAAGCGCACCAGCACGGCAACCGCCGCCGAAGCAGGAACGGCGATCAGCAGGCCGACGAAGCCGAACAGGGCGCCGAAGGCAAACAGCGCAAACATCAGCCAGACCGGATGCAGGCCGACGCTCTTGCCGACCAGCCTGGGTTGCAGGATGTTGCCTTCGATGAACTGGCCGATGAAGAACACGCCGGCGACCGCCGCCACCATGGTCCAATCCGGCCAGAACTGGACGAAGGCAACGCCGACGGCCAGCACCAGGCCGGTCAGCGAACCGACATAGGGAATGAAGGAGATCAGCCCGGCGAACAGGCCGATGAGGATCGCGAAATTCAAACCGGTCAGCGTCAGACCGGTGGCGTACATGGCGCCGAGCACCAGGCACAGCGTACCCTGGCCACGCACGAACCCGGCGGTCGCCGTGTTGATGTCCCTGGAGATCGCCCTGACCGTCCCGACATAATCGCGCGGAACCCAGCTGTCGACGACGGCCACCATGCGATCCCAGTCGAGCAGCATGTAGAAGGCAACGACCGGGGTGACCACGAACAGGCTGACCACCGAGACTAGCGCAACGCCGGAACTCCAGATCGAGGTGAAAACGGTGCTCAGCAGACCGAAGCCGGAGGTGAGCAGCGAATTCAGACCGTCGCGCAGGCCATTGGCGTTGACGCCGAATTTCTGCTCCAGCCATTTCGGGTCGAAGCTGGTGATCAGCGACTGCAGCCGGGTCAGATATTCCGGCAACTTGCCGGCGAAATCAGCCATCTGCGTCGCCAGCACCGGAACCAGGATGACGAAGGCCAGCACCAGCAGGATGATGAAGGCAATGAGGATGACCACCGTCGCCATCAACCGGGAGAGGCCGAGGCGCTGCAACCGGTCTGCGACCGGGTCGAGGAAATAGGCCAGCACCATGCCGGCGACAAACGGCAGCAGGATGCTGGAGAAGATGTAGAGGAACAGCGCCAGGAAGACGGCCGTGCCCAGCCAGAAGAAGATCTGGCGTCGGAATGCCACGGACGCAGCTTCGCCTGCCGCCGCGGCCTCGGCCGCCGCTTCGATGGATCCTTGGTCAGGTGCCCGGTGTGGAGCCTTCGCCATAGCCGCTCATATGCCTCAGCCAGCCCACGAGATAGGCCGCGGCCGAAGCCACGGTCAAGACCCCGGACAGCAATATGAGCGCGGGCCGCAACGGGTCGAGGTGGAGGCCAAGGGCAAGTTCGCCCAGCACCACCGCTGCCAGCACGATCTGGACGGCGGTGTTGGCCTTCGACACATAGAGCGGCTTCATCTCGACCGGATGCGCCATGACGGTGGACAAAAGCACGGCGCAGATGATCAGCGCATCGCGCGAGACCATGGTGACCACCAGCCACAACGGCAATTGCCCGATGAAGCCCATGACCACGAACACCGAGACCAGAAGCACCTTGTCGGCCATCGGATCGAGATAGGCGCCGAGCCTGGATTGCTGGTTGAAACGGCGGGCGATGAAGCCGTCGACGCCATCGGAGATGCCGGCAACAAGAAAGCCGGCAAAGGCCCAGTCCCAGCGCATGTTCAGCATCGCCAGCACCACGGCCGGCACCAGCAGAAAGCGCATGATGGTGATCAGGTTGGGAATGGTCAACCGCATGTCCCGTCGCTTTATGTCTTGTTGATACATGATGGAGACGGAGGGCGGGTGCAAGGGTTAGACGCGTAGCGGACGGAAAGCCAAGCAATTGGCTTTCCGTCCGACGAACACCCGGAGCGACAGCGAAGGGCCAGGTCTTGCAAGACGAAGTTACCGCGACCTGGCTCACTGCGAGAGCTTCGTTGGTTAGGCCGCAGACGCCTCAATCATGGAAATGGGTCCCCGGGTCTGAATCACTCGTTCAAGGTGTAGACCAGCGGCGTCGAACAAGCCTGCATATTGGGCCTGCGTTCTCTCATGGCCGCCGGTGACTGCGAGCATGACCACGTCGATACCCTTGATCTGGTTCGGTTCGTCACCCGGCGGCACAAGCGTCTCGGCCACAAGAACCTTCCCGTTCGGCGGCATTGCCTTGCGGCAATTCCGCAGGATCGTCGCGGCAGGCGCATCATCCCAGTCGTGAATGACCTTCTTGATGACATACACGTCACCAGCGGGAACGCTCTCAAAGAAATCACCGGCGACAAATTCGGTGCGCGGCAGGTCGCCTCCGGCACCCTGGCGTGCTGCCGCGACGCCCGAAGGCAGGTCGAAAAGCACGCCGCTCAAATGAGGGTTGTGGGCCAGGATTGCCGAGAGAAGCTGACCATGTCCGCCGCCAACGTCGACGATCCGTGTGAACGGCTTGAAGTCATAAGCTTCGGCAATGGCCTCGTTGGCGCCTTGGCCCAAGGCGACCATGGCACGCTGAAACAAGGCAGCCTGCTCCGGATGTTCCGACAGCCAGTCAAACCTTGGGCTCCCGAACACCTTGTCGAAGGCTGGCTTCCCGGTGCGGACAGAATACGGGAGCTGCCCGAAGGCAAGATAGGCCTCGCTGTTGATCATTCGGACGAAGTCGCCCGGACCCGGCCGATCGGAGCGCAGCACGGCGCCAACCTCCGTCAACTCGAAATGACGGGGCAGTACTTCCCTGAAGACACCCTCAGGCGCGAGAAGTCGCATTACACGATAGAGCGCGTCAGCATCCGACTGAGTGGCAGCCGCCAGCTCATCCACCGATTGCTCGCCGACGGCGAGGAGATCGGGGATGCCGAGTTCGACAATGACGCGCAGCGCCTGTGACACGGCAAATCCAAGTCCTAGCCTCATGATCTGTTGCGACGGATTGAGCATGGCTTGTCCCCGGATGCCTGATGCGTGGCAACTGAGCACCAACAGCGGCAGGACACAAGGATGCAAAGGGGTGAAGGCGAAGATGGAGGCACGGGTTTTGCCTCTCCAGAGAGGCTGCGCAAAGGACGCGCGACCGCAGATGAAAGGCGCTGTCCACGGTTTTGTCGAGCGGAAAAGCCAATCATCCCAGCCCTTATCCTTGCGAGGCGCAGCCGTTCATGCGAAGAGCCCGGGAAAGCAGGGAAAGAGTATGAGCAAGCGCAAGAACGGGCTCACCTATGCCGAGGCGGGTGTCGACATCGATGCCGGTAACCTGATGGTCGAGAAGATCAAGCCGCTGGTGCGCGCAACGCGCCGGCCGGGCGCCGATGGCGAGATCGGCGGTTTTGGCGGCCTGTTCGATCTCAAGGCGGCGGGCTTCACCGACCCGGTACTGGTTGCCGCCAATGATGGCGTCGGCACCAAGCTGAAGATCGCCATCGATGCCGGCAAGCATGACACGATCGGCATCGACCTCGTCGCCATGTGCGTCAACGACATCGTCGTCCAAGGCGCCGAGCCGCTGTTCTTCCTCGACTATTTCGCCACCGGCAAGCTCGACCCCGACCAGGGGGCGGCAATCGTCGGCGGCATCGCGATGGGCTGCCGTCAGGCCGGCTGCGCCCTGATCGGCGGCGAGACGGCCGAAATGCCCGGCATGTATCACGACAAGGACTATGACCTTGCCGGTTTTGCCGTCGGTGCGGCCGAACGCGGCCAGTTGCTGCCGACCGACGATATCGTCGAGGGCGACGTGCTGCTGGGTCTGGCTTCCTCGGGCCTGCATTCCAACGGCTTTTCGCTGGTGCGCCGCATCGTTGGCGTCAGCGGGCTTGCCTGGAGCGATCCGGCGCCGTTCAACGACGAGGCGACGCTGGCCGAGGCGCTGCTGGAACCGACGCGCATCTACGTGAAGTCGATCCTGAAGGCGATCCGCAACACGCATGGCATCAAGGCGCTCGCCCACATTACTGGCGGCGGCTTTCCCGAAAACATCCCGCGCGTCTTGCCGAAGGACTTTTCCGCCGAGCTCGACCTCGAGGCGATCGACGTGCCGGCCGTCTTTTCCTGGCTGGCGAAGACCGGCGGCGTGGCGCCGGAAGAAATGATGCGCACCTTCAACTGCGGCATTGGCATGATCCTCGTCGTTGCCTCGGGCCAAGCCGCGCAGGTCGCCGCCGTGCTGCAGGAAGCCGGCGAGACGGTGACGCCGATCGGCCGCATCGTGCCGCGCCGTGATGCCGGCGTCATCTATCGGGGCTCGATCGGTCTATGAGCAGGAAACGCACGGTTGTCTTGATTTCGGGACGCGGCTCCAACATGACGGCGCTGATCGCGGCGGCCAGCGATCCGGCCTATCCCGCCGAGATCGTCGGCGTCATTTCCGACCGGGTGAACGCTGCCGGCCTCGGCATCGCAGCCGCGCGTGGCATCCCGACCAAGGTCATCGTGCGCGCCGACCATGCCAGCAAGGAAGCTCACGACGCGGCGATCGACGCCGCGCTGATTGCGTTCAACGCCGAGATCGTGGCGCTGGCCGGTTATCTGCGCATCCTTTCGCGCGGCCTGGTCGAGAAATGGCAGGGGCGCATGCTCAACATCCACCCTGCCCTGCTGCCCGCCTTCAAAGGGCTGGACACACACGCACGCGCCCTGCGCGCCGGCATGCGCATCCATGGCTGCACGGTGCATTTCGTCACGCCAGAGATGGATGACGGCCCGATTATCGCACAGGCCGCGGTGCCGGTGATGGTCGGCGACAATGAGGACACGCTGGCCGCCCGCGTGCTGAAGGCCGAGCACCGGCTCTATGCACTGGCGCTCGGGCTGGTCGCCGACGGCAAGGCGCGCATGGAAGGCGGCCGCACCGTGCTGGCACATTTCGCCGACGACGCCGAAAACGGAACTTCGGTGGTGATGGCGCCCGACCCGCTGCGCGAGGAACGCGATCTCGAACATCTGGCGCGGATCACGCCCTGAGGCCGCTCCAGGGTCACCAATATATCGTTGCGCGTGGTAGAAAACATAGCCATGGACGTTTTCGATAGCGCAATCCGGACAACAGGCGATCTGGCCGGCGTGTTCGAGTATGACGAGGCAGGTGACCCGCAAAATGCCACGGCGTATTTCTACCTTTACCGAATCCAAGACGGACATGCAGATGCGGTGATTGATGCAATTCACATTCGATCGGGCGTCTGGGCCATCACCGCGAACGACATAGCGGTGAGATGGGATAGGGACGGAAGGCGTGCAGGCGTTTTCATCTTCGGCATGCTCTGGGCAGCCTTCGACACGGCAACTGGTACGAAGTATGGTGGCCCATACGGCACAGACTTCCAGCCTGACATCCCGTGGTCGTGAATTGAGACTGATGAGGCAGTTGCTCCTGCTGCTTCATGCAAATCGGCTCGCCGATTTCGATCGGCCAATTCCTGTCGAGGATCGGAGTGAAACCATGAATGCGATGACCTACAAGGGCTATTCCGCCCGTGTCGACTATGACGATGACGACGAGATTTTTTTCGGCCGGATTGCTGGAATTCGCGACGGTGTATCGTTCCATTCGGAAACCGTCGCCGGGCTGCAAGCAGCCTTCCATGAAGCTGTGGACGACTATGTCGAAACCTGCGCAAAAATCGGCAAATCGCCGCAAAAACCTTATTCCGGAAATCTCATGCTGCGCGTCGATCCGTCAGTTCATTCGAAAGTCGCGCTGGCTGCGGAAGTCGCGGGCAAGAGCCTGAACCAGTGGGGAGAAGAGGTCTTGCGTGAGGCGGCCGACAAGCAGATCGCTTGAGGCGGAACCGATGAAACAGCTGCTCCTGCTGCGCCACGCCAAGTCGAGCTGGGACGATCCGGCGCTTGCCGATTTCGACCGGCCGCTTGCCCCGCGCGGGCTGAAGGCCGCACCATTGATGGGCCGCGAATTGGCCAGGCGCGACTGGCTGCCGGACCTGGCGCTGGTGTCCCCAGCGCAGCGCACGCGCGAGACATGGCGGCTGGTCGCGGCCGAACTGCCGGCGAGAGTGCCGGTGGAGTTCGCCGAGGCGCTCTTCGAAGCCACGGCCGCAGGCATTCTCGCCGAGGTGCAACAGGCAATCGCGTCGGCTGGCTGTCTCCTGGTGCTTGGCCACAATCCCGGCCTGGAGGATCTTGCGCGCCGGCTCGCCGGTCCGCGATCGGATGCCGGAGCTCTGAGGAAGCTTGAAGAGAAATTCCCGACCGGCGCCCTTGCCTGTTTTGTCATCGACGGCAACTGGGCAGATCTCGCCTTCGGCACAGCCCGGCTGACGCATTGCATCAGGCCGAAGGATTTGGGCTGACAGTGACGCTGCCCAAAAAAGCGGCGGGCTCAGCCCGGTTGCCGTCGTGTCGACGTTGGGCGCGGGCTTGGTCATCCCGTGCTTGCGGATCGAGGCGGTGAAGCCGCGATCGACGCCAGCGGTCGGCTGGTTGGCGTTGTCGGCGCCATAGTGGTCGCTGCCGGCAGAGGCGCCGCCCATGGCAGCGACGAGCATCGCGGCCGCGACGAATGCAATCCTGGTCATTTCAGTGTTCCTTGTCTGTCGTTTCATCGCGCGGGCGCGCCTTGGGAGGATGGTCCCGCTGTCAACAAGACCCGGAAAGGCCAAGTTTTATTCCCGGGCGAAACGGAATCCTCGCGGTCAATGCCGTCGCTGCTGCGCAAAGGAAAGGCGGCGGCCAAGATCGCCGCTCGTTGGTTTGGAGAACGCGCTCAGCGGTTGCCGAAGCGGTGCCGGTCACTTCCCGGCCTGACCGGTTCCTGAACCGGCTGAACCGGTTGGACCGGCTTCTGGATCGACGCCGTGGTCGTCGTGGATTTGACAACCGGCTGCTGCCAATCGTCCGAACCATAGTGGTTGCTGCCGCCACCGTCGTAGTGGTCGCTGCCGGCAAAGGCTGCGCCTGTCGCCATCAGGAGGGCAACGGCCGCGAGAGTGATCTCGCTCATGTCATTGTTCCTTGTCTGTCGGTCAAACGGTGCCTTGGGAGGATGGCCCCGCTCCCGCCACAAACCTCCAGCGGCGAGGCTTTATTCCCGGACGTCGCGATTTTTCCTCGAATTTCAGGAGACCGATCGGGCCGGTCGCGAACGAAAATCGCGAAGCTTGGCCTAAAAAGATGACGTGCAAACAAGAAGATGGAATAGATTGCTGCCGAATTGATTCAGACCTCGCGGAACGCAAGCCGGCTGTGCAAAAAACAAGAGCGGCGGGCCAAGCCCACCGCTCTTTGTCGTCGACGATTTCTAAGGAAATCAACGGCCCCAGATGCCCTGGCCGGATTGCGGCTGGTTCGAGTCCGGCTTGATCGTGAAGCCGCCGAAGGTGGCCGGCTTGCGGATCGAGGCCGTATAGCTGTGGTCGATGTTGCCGGCAGGCGCGGTCACGGCGGGCTGATTGGCGTTGTCGGAACCATAATGGTCGCTGCCTGCGAAAGCGGTGCCGGTGGCAACGAGGATGGCAGCAGCGGTAAGAGCGATCTTGGTCATTTTGGGTAATCCAGATTTTCAGTTCTGTCCGTCAAGTGGCGTGCCCTTGGGAGGAATTCGCGTCGCTCGGACCACCCCGAGATGGGTCTGCCTTGTGGCCATTACCAATCACGAAAATTTGTGAACCGAACCGTTCGGTTCGATCTTGAAAGATAGAAACCCGACATCGGTATTTATTTTTATATAATAAATTCAGATAGTTATACTCTAGCGCCAGCTATATGGATGACTTGCCATCGATTCGGTGTTCACTGACTGTGATACAGTCCGTCAATGTAAATCGAACCGAACGGTTCGGTTATTTTGAGAAGCCAGCCGTACGGTCCCAATTTGGCTGACCACATCTACCGGAGTCTGGCTCCGGACGGGAACTCGGCACGCTTATTTGCCTTGCGATTGGTTCGAGATTATCACTTGGACGATCGCCAATCAGGCGCGACCAGCCGGTCGGAGAAACGGACGGAATTCCGGGTGACCCGCATCCAAAGACAGCAATAAAAGAATGCGGCTGCTGCTAGTCGAAGACAATCGCGAACTGGCCGATTGGCTGAGCAAGACCTTGCGCCAGGCGAGCTATGTCGTGGATGTGGTCCATGACGGCGAGGATGTCGAGCACGCGCTGGCGGCAGGCGACCACGCGCTCATCATTCTCGACCTAGCGCTGCCGGGCATGGGCGGGATGGAGGTGCTGCGCAAGCTCAGGGCGCGCGGCAATCGTGTGCCGGTAATCGTGTTGACGGCCAACGCCAGCCTCGACGGCCGCGTCAAGGGTCTCAATGAAGGCGCCGACGATTACCTAGCCAAGCCTTTCCAGATCGAGGAGCTCGAGGCTCGCATCCGCGTGCAGCTACGCCGCGCCAATGACCGTACCGCGCCTGTCGTTGCCTGTGGCGATCTGAGCTTCGACACCAACACGCGGCTGTTTTCTCTTGCCGGCGAAACGCTGGCGCTAACGCCGCGCGAGCATGCGGTGCTCGAACAATTGACGGTCAAGGCCGGGCGCACGGTGAGCAAGGCGGCGCTGTCGGCGGCGATCTACGATTTCGAGACCGATGCCGACCCAAGCGCCATCGAGATTTATGTGCACCGCGTGCGCAAGAAACTGGAAGGGTCGCGGGTTCGCATCGTCACCCTGCGCGGCCTCGGCTATCTCCTACGCCATGAAGATTAGGCGCCATGAGGATTAGGCGCCATGAGGATTAGAAGCCTCCGCCTGCAGCTTCTAGCCTGGGTGGTGCTGCCGCTGGCCGGGCTTGCCACCATCAATTTGTGGACCAGCCACGGCAACGCGCTTGCCACCGCCGATCTTGTTACCGACAGGATGCTGTTGGGCTCGGCGCGGACCATTGCCGAGCAGGTGGCCATGAAGGACGGCGTGCTCGATGCCACCATACCGCCTGCGGCTATCGAGATGTTCGATACCGGCGATCGCGACAGCGTCTATTATCATGTCAAGGCTGCCGGGGGCCGGCTGCTGACCGGCTATCCCGACCTGCCTGAGCCACCGAGCCCACCCGGCACCGAGGCAAATTTTCGTGACCATCGGCTGCGCCTGCTTACCTTCAGCCACGCGGTGATCGGCGCCGGCGCGGATTCACCCATTACAGTCACTGTCGGCGTCACGCTTGGCGGGCACGATGCAATGGTGAAACGCCTGTGGTTCAGTGCTTTTGCCCAGCAGCTGGCGCTGGTTGCCATCGCCAGCGTGTTCGTGCTGCTCGGCCTGCATCGCGGTCTGGCGCCGCTGATCCGGCTGCGCGACGCAGTGCGTTCGCCGAGCCGCAGCGACCTCGACCCGGTCGACGTAGCGGGCGCGCAAAGCGAGATCCGCCCGTTGATCGATGCGCTCAATGCCTATATGGAGCGCGTGCGCGCACAAATGGCGGCGCAGCGCCGCTTCATCGCCAATGCCGCGCATCAGCTGCGGACGCCGCTGGCTCTGCTCTCGACGCAGGCAAGCTATGCGTTGCGCGAAAGCGCCGTCGATGCGCGCCGGGAAGCGCTGGTGGCGCTGCAGGCGAGCGCCGGAAAGCTGGCCCGGTTGGCCGAACAGCTCTTGACGCTGTCGCGTGCCGAGCCGGGCAGCCGGCGGCCGCGCGCAGACTGTATCGACCTGACCGAAGCGGCGCGACGGGTGCTGGAGACACAGGCGCCGGCGGCGATCGATCGCAACATTGATCTCGGCCTCGAGGAGACCGGGCCCGTGCCGGTCATTGGCGACGGCACGATGTTGCGCGAGATGATCGTTAACCTAGTCGACAACGCGCTGCGCTATTCGACGGCTGGTGGCTGCGTCACGGTAAAGCTGGCGGCATCCGATGGAGACGCCGTGCTGACGGTTGCCGACGGCGGCCCAGGCATCCCCGTGGACGAGCGCGAGCATGTGTTCGAGCGCTTCTACCGCATTGCCGGCTCCATCGAGGGCGGCAGCGGACTGGGGCTCGCCATCGTGCGCGAGGTCGTCGAAAATGCCGGCGGCCGCGTCAGCCTTGGGGACGGCGCGGCCGGCGGTCTGGTCGTCGAGGTGCGGCTGCCGCTGGCCGGCGGCTGACGCCGCTCACTGCGTCTCATGCAAAGGCTGGGGGCGCCATTTTGCCAGGCGGTTCTCGACCATGGTCATCAGGTACTCGGCGCCGAGCGCAACCACCATGACGATGACGATCGCGGCATACATGCCGGCGGCATCGAAGGATCCCTTGGCGATGTTGATCAGCAGGCCGATGCCGTAGCGCGAACCGACGAATTCACCGACGATCGCGCCGATGATGGCAAAGCCGAAGCTGACATGGAGGCTGGCGAAGATCCAGCTCATGGCCGAGGGGACGATCACCGAACGCGTCAACTGCCAGTTGGACGCGCCGAGGATGCGGGCGTTGGCGATCATTGCCCTGTCGGCTTCCCGCACGCCCTGGAAGGCGTTGTGGAAGACGACGAAGAAAACCATCACGAAGGCAAGCGCCACTTTCGAGGCGAGGCCGAGACCGAGGATCATGATGAAGATCGGCGCCAGAACCACGCGCGGAATGGAATTGATCACCTTGATGTAGATCGAGAAGATATCGGCAGCCATGCGGTTGCGGCCGAGCGCGACGCCGATGATGATGCCGGCAACGGAACCCGTGACGAAGCCGATGACGGACTCCTCCATGGTGACGTAGAGATGGTACCAGAGCGGCCCTTCGGACGTTCCTTCCGTCGTCCATTCGTAAAGCCGCTGCGCGATCGCGCTCGGCATTGCGTAGAAGAACGGATCGATCCAGGCCAGGCGCGCGGCGACCTCCCAAAGGCCGAGAAAGGCAATGAGGATGCCGAATCGCCAAAACATCACGGCGCGGCGGCGATGTTGAGAAGCCTTCGCCGCGGCCGCTTCGATTTCCGCGTCGGAAGTGCCAGGCTTGAAAGCCCCTGCTCTGATGTCGATGGCCGCATCGGTCATGGCGTTCCTCCTCAGGCTGCCGCGCGCGCATAGCTGGTCTCGACCTCTTCCTTGAGGTCGGCCCAGATGGTGCGCGAATAGTCGATGAAACTCTGTTCGTAGCGGATGTCGGCGACGACGCGCGGGCGCGGCAGATCGATGGTGTAGACCGACTTCACCGTCGCCGGCCCGGCGGTCAGGACATAGACCTTGTCAGCGAGCGCAATCGCCTCTTCCAGATCATGCGTAACGAACACCACCGAGGCCTTGGTCTGCGACCACAGGCGCAACAATTCCTCATGCATCAACACGCGCGTCTGGACATCGAGGGCGGAAAACGGTTCATCCATGAGCAGGATTTCCGGTCCGTTGATGAAGGTCTGGGCGAGCGCCACACGCTTGCGCATGCCGCCTGAAAGCTGGTGCGGATAATGGTGCTCGAAGCGCGACAGCCCGACGCGCGCCAGCCAGTCGCGCGCCGCGACCGTGGCATTCGCCTTCGCCTTGCCGCGAAACAGCGGACCCGCCATCACGTTGTCGATCACGGTTTTCCAGGGAAACAAGGCATCGCTCTGGAAAACAAAGCCGATGCGCGGATCGATGCCCTTGACCGGAGCGCCCATGACGCGAACCTCGCCGGCGCTTGGGCTTGCCAGCCCCGTGACCAAATTGAGCGTGGTGGATTTTCCACAGCCGGTCGGGCCAACCACGGCGACGAATTCGCCTCGCTCGACGGTCATGGTGAAATCGCGCAGCGCCGTCAGTGATTTGCCAGTGGGCGAGAGGAAGCGACGGCTGACATTGATCAGCTCGATCGCTGGGGTGGTCTTGTCATGGATCATGGTGAACTCCGGGTTCGAGCGGACGCCTGCCGGCGGCCAGGGCCGCCGGACGTCGAGAACTGACTAGCGCCGGCGCGATACCTTCATCACGCCGGCAGGGTCGGCTACTTGGCGTTCTTGACGAATTCCGTGGTGTAGGTCTTGGAAAGGTCGATCTGCTTGCCTTGCAGTTCCTTCTTGAAGGCCGACAGCACGGTCAAAACCGTTTCCGGTCCGCCCTGGGGCATCACGCCATCGGGGGTGAACATCGCCTTGCCAGCGTCGAGCGCCTTCACATAGCCCTCCTTGTCGCCGACATAGTAGTCCTTCGGCATCTTTTCGGCGATTTCGGCGCCGCTGTGCGTGCTGATGAACTTCAGCGTCTTGACGAAAGCGTTGGTGAGTTTCTGCGCAGTGTCCTTGTGTGCCTCGACCCATTCGGTCTGCATATAGAGCGAGGCTGCCGGATAGGTGCCGCCGAGCGCCGCCTTGGTGCCTTCCATCGTTCGCATGTCGATGAGAACGGACGCCTCGCCGGTCTTCAGCAGCCGGGTGATCGTCGGCTCTGTCGTCATGCCTGCCTGGATCTTGTCCTGCTGCATGGCGGCGATGAAGGTGTTGCCGGCGCCGACCGGCACCGAGGTGAACTCGCCAAGCTTCAAGCCGTTCTTCACCGCGAGGTACTCGGTCAGGAAGTTCGTCGAGGAGCCGAGGCCAGTCACCCCAAGGCTCATGCCCTTGAAATCGACGGGCGACTTGATCTCGGGATGCTTGCTCGAAACAAGTTCGACCTCGCCCGGTGCCTGGCTGAACTGGACGACGGATTCGACGAACTTGCCCTTGGCCTGGAGGTCGATGCAATGATCGTAAAAGCCGACCACGCCCTGCACGGCGCCCGCCAGCATCTCGTTTTCGGCATCGACGCCGGCCGGCTCGTTGAGCAATTCGACGTCGAGGCCCTCATCCTTGAAATAGCCGAGCGCCTCGGCAAGCTTGGCGGGCAGATAGATCTGTTTCTCGTAACCGCCGACCATGATGGAGACTTTGTCGTCGGCGCGAGCGGACGGCGCGGACAAGGCCATGGTGGCGACAAGTGCGGTTGTGGCGGCTGAATCAAGCAGAATTCGCGCGAGCGACATGGCCTCTTCCCTTTGTTCGTTTCCCGCGCCCCACTCTCTCCCATCGCTTTGCGCGACAATGTGGGGGCGCTCCTCAACAGTTAGGGCACCAAGCTTTCATCCACCTTTCAAAGCAACCCGGAAAATCACCGCAGACCTTACGGATTGGTAAGCTGGCATGGCCTGCCGCTTACCTTGCGCCAAGCCCGAGCACGTCGCGCATGTCGTACTCGCCGGGCGGCCTCCCCGCGACCCAAAGTGCCGCCGCAATGGCGCCGCGCGCGAACATCGAGCGGTCGCCGGCTGAATGGGAAAGCGTGAGTGTCTCGCCTTCGCTGAGGAAGCTCGCACTGTGCTCGCCGACGATGCTACCGCCGCGCAGCACGGCAAAGCCGATCTCACCGGCAGGGCGCGGACCGGTGACGCCGTCGCGGGTGCGCTTTGCCACATCGTCGAGGCTGATACCGTGTCCGCGAGCGGCCGCCTCGCCCAGCATCAGCGCCGTGCCCGACGGTGCGTCGACCTTCATGCGGTGATGCGCTTCCAGGATTTCGATATCGGCGTCGGGACCAAGCGCACGCGCCGCCTGTTCGACCAGCCCAGCCAGCATGTTGAGGCCGAGCGAGTAGCTGCCCGAGCGCACAATGGCGACGGACTTCGAAGCAGTAGCGATGGCGGCGAATTCGGCCGGCTCGAAGCCGGTCGAGCCGATGACCAGCGCCGGGCCGCCGCGCGCGGCGCAAGCCTTTGCCAGTTCGACGGAGGCCGAAGGCGTGGTGAAGTCGATGACGACATCGGCAAGCGCCAGCGCCTTGTCACGATCGACCAGACCCTCACCGGCGCTGCCCGGCCTGTGAAAGCGGGCGACGAGCGCCAACCTGGGATCGGCCTCGACGACCAGCACCATCTCCCTGCCCATGCGACCGAGCGCCCCGGCTATGGCTATCTTCAATGGATGCGGCATGGCGGTTTCGTCAGAAATCAGAGTCCGAACAATCGTCTAGCATGCCCCCTTGCCAGATTGATTCAAGCTGCGCCATGCGTCTTCAGCATCATGCCGGCGATCTCTTTCACCAGCTTGGCGGCGACAAGCGCGGTCAGATTGGAGACATCCTGGTTCGGATTGTACTCGACGACATCGGCTGCGACGATGGGCTGGTCGATCCGCTGAATCAGGCCGATCACTTGCCGGGTTGTATGACCACCGGGTTCGCGGTGCGACACGCCGGGCGCACAGGCCGGATCGAGACCGTCGAGATCGACCGAGAGGTAGACCGGCGTCTTGAGGTCGAGCCGCAGATCCTCGCTGAAATGGCGCGCCTCGATCACCTCGACGCCGAAGCGCCCGAGCTGATCGCGAAGCTCGTCGTTCAGGGTACGCAAACCGATCTGGATCAGCCGGTCGGCCAGTCCCTCCTCCAGGACACGCGCGAAGGACGAGGTGTGCGAGCGCTTGTTGCCCTGATAGGCATCGTAGACATCGGGGTGGGCGTCGATCTGGACGATCGTCAGCCTGGGGTGGCGGCGGCGCACCGCGCGAAGAACCGGCCAGGCGATGGCGTGGTCGCCGCCGAGGCTGATCAGCGGATGGCCTGCATCCAGCGCTTGACCGACCTCGACCTCGATCCGCTCCCACGGGTCGCCGGCGCCTGAAAAGTCGATGTCGCCATGGTCGAGAAAACTGTCCGCCACATCGAAGCCTGTCTCACTCCAGGAGCTGTGGGCGTCGCTTTTGAGCTCGCGCCGGATCAGGGCCGGCGCTGCAGCCGCGCCTTTGAGATAGGACGAGTTCTCGTCATGCGGTATTCCCAGAAGCGAAACCCTGGCCATCGGCGTGCGATCTCCGGCAACAGGCAATCTCCCTAAACCCGGGAGCTGGCTGGCGATAGCGCCGCCGCTTGGGCCAGCAGCGCGGTCAGGCCGGGGTCATTTCCTGGCCGCACCGCCAAGCCTTTGCCTGACGATCGCGGCGTGGAAATTCGTGCCGTGCAAAAGCCCGTCATCGTTGAAGTCGTAGCTGGAATTGTGCAGCGGCACTGACGCCTCGCCATTGCCGAGGAAGACAAAGCAGCCCGGCACGTGATCGAGGAAGCGGGCGAAATCCTCCGAGGCGGTCATCGGCTCCGCCGCCACACCGACTGCGTCATTGGTCAGCACGTGTCTTGCCGCAGCAAAGGCCTCATCGACCAGGTCGGCATCATTTTGCAGCGGCACGAACTCCCTGGTGTAGGTGACCTCGACGGCGACATTGTAGGCGGCGGCCGTGCCTTGCGCGATGATGCGCATCTGGCGCTCGATCTCGGCGCTGACTTCGGGGCGGAAACTGCGGGCATCGCCGAGGATGCGGGCGAGACCAGGCAGTGCGTTGCGGGTGCCATCGGTGATCAGCTCGGTCACCGAAACCACTGATATATCGGCCGGACTCAGCCGGCGCGAGACGATGGTCTGCAGATTGGTGACCAGCGCGCAGGCGGCGACCAGCGTTTCACTTCCAGAATGCGGCCGCGCCGCGTGGCCGCCGATCCCCTTGAGCACGATCTCGAAGTTGTCCTCGGCCGACATGAACGGGCCGGCACGGGTTTCGAAATGGCCGATGGGTAGCCCCGGCATGTTGTGCAGGCCGAAAATCTCGTCGAACGGAAAGCGCTGCATCAGCCCGTCGTCGAGCATGGCCAGTGCGCCCTTGCCCCACTCCTCGGCCGGCTGGAAGATGAAGCGCACAGTGCCGTCGAAACCGCCCTCGGCGGCCAGCAGCTTTGCCGCGCCGAGCAGCATGGTGGTGTGGCCATCATGGCCACAGGCATGCATGATGCCGGGATTCTGCGAGCGATAGGCCGCCGTCGACTGCTCGGTGATGCGCAGCGCGTCCATGTCGGCCCTGAGCGCAATCGCCCGGTTGCCGCTGCCGCGCTTTAGCGAGCCGACCACACCGGTGCCGCCGACGCCTTCGGTGACATCGTCCAGCCCGAATTCGCGCAACTTGGCAGCAACGAAGGCCGCCGTGCGCTTTTCCTCGAAACCGAACTCGGGATGCGCGTGCAAATCGCGCCGCCAGCCGGTCATCTCCCGCCTCAGCGCATCGCGATCGAACTCAGCCATTTTCTCCCCCGACCTATTTTGCAAGCTGGGTGGCGATATCAAGCAGGATGTTGGCGCCGGCGACAAGCTCGGCGTCGTCGGTATGTTCGCGCGGGCTGTGGCTGATGCCGCCGGCGCTGGGCACGAAGATCATCGCCGCCGGCGTGATGCGGGCCATCATCTGCGCATCATGGCCGGCGCCGGAGGTCATGCGCCTCACAGCGAGACCACGGTTTTTAGCTGCCGCCTCGATCCGCTCGACGATGCCGATGTCGAACAGCACCGGCTCGAACCGCGCCAGCCCTTCGACCGAGATCGATACGTTCTCCGAAACGGCAAGGTCTTCGAGATAGGCGGCAAGGGCTGCCTCATGCGCCTGCAAGCGCTGTTCGTCGGGATCGCGCAAATCGATGGTGAAGATAGCGCGCGAAGGGATGACGTTGATGGCATTCGGCTCGAAGCGCATCGTGCCGACAGTAACCACGGTCGGCCCGTTGGAAGCCGTGGCCCGGTCGTGCATGAAGGTGATGATGCGGGCGGCGGCGTGGCCGGCATCGCTGCGCATCGACATCGGCGTGGTGCCTGCATGGTTGGCGGCGCCGTCGATGATGATGCGCTGCCAGGAAATGCCTTGCAGATTCTCGACCGCGCCGATCGGCACACCTTCGCGCTCCAGCACCGGCCCCTGCTCGATATGCAGTTCGAGATAGGCGTGCGGCTTGAGGAAGCCGGGTTCGCGGTCACCGGCATAACCGATGCGGGCGAGTTCCTGGCCAAGCACGCTGCCATCCGTGCCGATGGCGGCCAACATCGCGTCCGCGTCCGCGCCACCGGCATGGATCAGCGACCCCATCATGTCAGGCGTGTAGCGCACGCCTTCCTCATTGGTGAACGCGGCAACCGCGACCGGACGCGATGGCGAAAAGCCCGAGGCCTTCAGAGTCTCGATCACCTCCAGCCCGGCAAGCACGCCATAGCAGCCGTCATAGATGCCGGCATCGATGACGGTGTCGATGTGCGAGCCGATCAGCAGCGGCGCCTGCCCGGCATTGTCAGGGCTTTGCCAGATGCCGAAAATATTGCCGACCCGGTCGATGGCGACATCGAGCCCCGCATGCCGCAGCCATCCGACGAAGAGATCGCGGCCCTGCCTGTCAGTGTCGGAGGCGGCGAGCCGGATCAGCCTGCCCTCCCCGTCGCGACCGACAGCGCCGAGTTCACGGATGCGACCAAGCAGGCGTTGCGCGTCGACCGCGATCATGAGGCCACCTCGGCCAGCACCTTGCCAGCCAGCACATCGGAGGAGCTTTGCCCAACCAGTTCGGCATAGCGATGCGGGTCGGTCGCGCCTTCGGTGTTGATCAGCAGCACGCGCGATTTTCCGTCGAGGCCAAGCTCGGCTTTGTTGTCGGTCACGGCGCGGATCAGTCCGGCAAGGCCGACACCGCCGCTCTCGCCGGCGACGATCACCGGGTCACCGCCGGCCGGCCGGGCAAGCCGCCGCATCACCGCGACGGCCTCGTCCTCGTCTACCGTCATGAAGGCATCGGCAGCCCGCGCCAGCACGCGCCAGGCGACTGGCGATGCCTCATAGCATTCGAGCATGGCCATGACCGTCGGCTGGTCGTGCGCGACCTTGACTACGCGGCCGGCCTGGGCGGCCGCGACAACGCAGGCGGCGCGGGCCGGCTCGACCACGATGAATGTCGGCCTGTCCTCGCCGAGCACGATGGCCAAATGGCCGGCCAGCGCGGCGGCGATGCCGCCGACACCGGCCTGGACGAAGACGTGGGTTGGCGGCTGCGGCAACTGACGCAGCGCTTCGCGCACGATCGCTGTGTAGCCCTGCATCACCAGACCGGGGATGCGCTCATAACCCGGCCAGGAGGTGTCGGACACCACGGTCCAGCCCTTCTCGGCGGACACTTCGGCAGCTTGCCTCACCGAGTCGTCATAATTGCCGTCGACGCGGATCATCTCGGCGCCATAGCGGGCGATGGCTGCGATGCGCTCCTCGCTGACGCCGGCGTGAACGAAGATCGCCGCCTTGGCGCCGACAAGCTGCGCCCCTTGGGCAACCGAGCGGCCGTGATTGCCGTCGGTGGCGCAAGCCACCGTCATGCCGGCAGCGACCGCCCGGACGTCGGGCTGGTCGAGATCGGCCACATCGACGGGCCGGCCGAGCGACTTACTCGCCTCCTCCAGCACCAGGTGGAAGACGGCATAGGCGCCGCCCAGCGCCTTGAAGCTGCCGAGGCCGAGGCGAAAGCCTTCATCCTTGATGTGGATGGCGCCGAGGCCGAGTTCGCCGGCCAGCGCCGGCAACCCATGCAGCGGGGTTGCCAGGTGATTGTCGCGCTGCGCCAGAAAACGCTCAACCGTATCAGCGCCGGCAATCCCAAGCGTTTCGGCATCGGCCGGATCGAGCGGCTGGCGGTGCAAGACATTGCTGTTGAGCAGGAACACGGGCGGCCTCCTTGGGTGTGACGAAATCATATTGCAGCGGAGACGCAAAGAGCGCTGTAATTGCACCTTCGGAATGCACGTTTGTTTCGCCGGGATAGCGCTTTGCCTCAATCGCCCTCACTCGACAGTTTCGACCTCGCCATCCTTGCCATCCTGCAACGGGACAACACGACGCCGCAGCGACTGATCGGCGAAGCCGTCAACCTGTCGGCGCCAGCGGTGCAGCGGCGCATCAAGCGCATGGAACAGTCCGGCGTCATTGCCGGCAATGTCGCTGTCGTCGAGCCGGCGGCGGTCGGCCAGCCCATCACCATCTTCGTCGAGGTGGAACTGGAGAGCGAACGCTCAGACCTGATCGACGCGGCCAAGCGGCAATTCTCGGCGGCGCCCGAAGTGCAACAATGCTACTACGTCACCGGCGAGGCCGACTTCATCCTGGTCATCACCGTGGCCGACATGGGCGCCTATGAGGCGCTGACGCGCAAACTGTTCTTCGACAGCAAGAATGTCAGAAAATTCCGCACCTTCGTTGCCATGGACCGCGTCAAGGTCGGCCTGACGGTGCCTTTGCCCGGATAGGTCAGCCCGCTGGTCGCAGCCAGACCTTGTTGTCGTGAAAGGCCGCACCGCCATACGGTGCTGGCGCGTCGGCGCCGGTCAGCACATTGATGCCTTCGCCGCGCTCATGGGCGCTGTTTGGCCAGATGCCCTCGGCGATCACCACGCCGCGCTTGAGGCCATCGAACAGTTTTGCGTGCAGCACCACCTCGCCGCGCCGGTTGCCGACCTCGATGCGGTCGCCGTCGGAGAGCCCGAGGGCTGCGGCATCGTCAGGATGCAGGAGAAGTTCAGGGCGGCCCTCCTTGGCCTTCGACACCGGCGTTTCCGAGAATGTCGAATTGAGGAAGTTGCGCGCCGGCGATGTCGTCAGCCGGAACGGATGCTCGGCGTCGGCAACCTCGATCAGGTCGACATGGTCGGGGAATTCCGGCAGATCCGCCACCGGCCCGAACAGGCCCATGCTTTTCGGCGGCCGGTTGGGCGCCGGCTGCCCGCTCCAGTTGGCGCGGAAGTGGAATTTCTTGTCGGCATGGCCGAAGCCATTGACGAAATGTGCCGCCTCGAAATCCGGCTGTAGGTCGACCCATTTGTCTTCCTTCAGGCTGGCGAAGCTGCCCAGACCGCGCTTGCCGAGGATGATGTCGATATGCTGCTGCTCGGTCAGGCCGAAGCCTGGCCGGTCGGCGACACCAAGACGCTCGGCCAGCTCCTCGATGACGACATGGTTGGTGCGCGGCCCTTCCGGTGGTTCGATCAGCTTGGGACCAAGCGTGATGTGCTGGTTGCCGCCGCCCTTGTAGACGTCGTCATGCTCGAGGAACATTGTCGCCGGCAGCACGACATCGGCGAGCTTTGCAGTGTCGGTCATGAACTGCTCGTGCACGCAGGTGAACAGGTCGTCGCGCAGGAAACCCTGTTTCACCAGCCGCTGTTCGGGCGCGACATTTACCGGGTTGGTGTTCTGGATCAGCATCGCCGTCACCGGCGGGCCGCCATAGAGCGCGTCCGCCGCACCTGTCAGCACCGGACCGGTGCGAGACTGGTCGAGGTAGCGGATATTGGGATCGCGCATCGCCGTGCCTTCGAGCACATCCTGATTGAGCTTGAAGATGCCGGAATTGGAATGGAAGGCGCCGCCGCCCTCATATTGCCAGGCGCCGGTGACGGCGGCGATGCAGGACGCCGCATGCATGTTGACCGATCCGTTGCGCTGGCGGGCAAAGCCATAGCCGAGGCGGAAATAGGTTTTCTTCGTCGTGCCAACCAATCGTGCGAAGGCCTCGATCTCGGCAACGGCAAGGCCGGTGATGGCGGAGGCCCATTCCGGCGTGCGCGTCTCAAGATGAGCCTCCAGCCCCTTCGGGTCGTCAGTGTATTTTTCGAGATAGGCGCGGTCTGCCATGCCTTCCCTGAACAAAACATGCATGACCGCGCAGGCCAGCGCGCCATCGGTGCCGGGCTTCAGCACCAGGCCCATATCGGCCTGCTTCATCGTCGCGTTCTCATAGACATCGATGACGACGATCTTCGCCCCGCGCTCCTTTCGCGCCTTGATGGCGTGGGTCATGACATTGACCTGCGTGACCACGGCATTGGTGCCCCAGATCACCACGCAGTCGGACTTGGCCATTTCGCGCGGATCGGGACCGCGCAAGGCGCCCGCCCCCATCATCCAACCGGTCCAGGCCAGATTGGTGCAGATCGAACCGAAGAAGCCGGAGTATTTTTTCGCATGGCGCAGCCGGTCGATACCGTCGCGCTGCACCAGCCCCATCGTGCCGGCGTAGTAGTAAGGCCAGACGGTCTCCGAGCCGTATTTTTCCTCAGCGGCGATGAATTTTTCGGCGACGAGATCGAGCGCCGCTTCCCAGCTGGATTCCTTCCAGATGCCGTCGCCCTTGGCACCTGCCCGGACCATTGGCTTCAGCAGCCGGTCGGGGTGCTGGACGCGGTCGGCGTAGCGCGCGACCTTGGCGCAGACGACGCCCGATGTGTAGGTGTTGGCCTTGGCGCCATGGACGCGGCCGATGCGGTTGCCGTCGAGCAGCTCGACCTCGAGCGCGCAGGTCGACGGGCAATCATGCGGACAGGCCGAATGGCCGATGCGGAGCTTGGCGTGCTGGTTCATGGGGCGTGTTTAGCGGGTTTCAAAGGGCGCGTGTAGGGCCAGATGATTAGCCGATCTCCCCCCAAGTGGGGGAGATGTCCGGCAGGACAGAGGGGGGCGCGAAGGATCGCTAGCCCTATGTAGCAACTCGTTGGAACGAACGACTGACGCGGGCCGCCCGGCTGCGAATGGCCGACAGGTTGGCGGGACAGCGCCCCCTCTGCCCTGCCGGGCATCTCCCCCACGAGGGGGGAGATTACGCTCACTCCGCCGTGCCTTCCTCATACTCGGCCGACATGGTCAGCCACTTTTCCTCGTGGCCGGCGAGTTGCTGTGCCAGTTGCGAGCGCTCCTTGGCGAGCCTCGTCGCCGTCGATGGATCCTTCTCGTAGACGGCCGGATTGGCGAGTTCGTCCTCGATCAGGTCGATGCGCTTGCGGATGCGGTCCATCAGCGCCTCGGTGGCGCGGATTTCCTTGGCCAGCGGTTCGAAGGCGGCGCGGCGCGCGGCCGCATCGCGGCGGCGATCGGCCTTTGATGCCTTCTCGGCCTCGCGCTTGCCGCGGCGGTCGCCCGACACGCCGGTGACCAGCGTCTTGTAGTCCTCCAGGTCGCCGTCATACGGGTTGACCGCACCGTCCTTCACCAGCCACAGCCGGTCGGCGGTCGCCTCCAGAAGATGGCGGTCGTGCGAGATCAGGATGACGGCGCCGGGAAACTCGTTCAGCGCGTGGATCAGGGATTCGCGGCTGTCGATGTCGAGATGGTTGGTCGGTTCGTCGAGGATGAACAGGTTCGGTCCTTCGAAGGCCGACAGCCCCATCAAAAGCCTCGCCTTCTCGCCACCGGACAGGTCCTTGGCGGCGGTGTTCATTTTTTCGGTGGTGAGACCAAACTGGGCAACGCGGCCGCGCACCTTGGATTCCGGCGCTTCCGGCATCAGCCGGCGGACATGCTCGTAGGCGTTTTCGTCCGGCCTCAGATCATCCAGCTGGTGCTGGGCGAAGATCGCCACTTTCAGGCCCGGCGCCACCGTCATGGTGCCGGTCTCCTGCTTCAGCCGGCCCGACAAAAGCTTGGCGAAGGTCGACTTGCCATTGCCGTTGGCGCCAAGCAGCGCGATGCGGTCGTCGGCATCGATGCGCAGCGTCATCTTCTTCAGGATCGGCTGGCCCTCGGTGTAGCCGACATTGACGTTATTGAGCGCCACAATCGGCGAGGCCACGGTCTTCACCGGCTCCGGGAAAGAGAACGGCCGCACCGTGTCATTCACGATCGCGGCGATCGGCTTCATCTTCTCCAGCGCCTTGATGCGCGACTGCGCCTGCCTCGCCTTCGAGGCCTTGGCGCGGAAGCGCTCGACGAAGGATTCCATATGCTTGCGCGCGGCTTCCTGCTTGACGCGACCCTTCTCCTGCAACTCCTTCTGCTCGGTATACTGGCGCTCGAACTGGTCATAGCCGCCGCGCCAGAAGGTCAGCTTCTTCTGGTCGAGATGGACGATGGAATTGACGGCGCGGTTGAGCAGGTCGCGATCGTGCGAGATCAGAAGCACGGTGTGCGGGTATTTCGATACATAGTTCTCCAGCCACAGTGTGCCTTCAAGATCGAGATAGTTGGTCGGCTCGTCGAGCAGCAGAAGGTCGGGCTCGGAAAACAGCACGGCGGCGAGCGCCACACGCATGCGCCAGCCGCCGGAAAACGACGAGGCCGGGCGGCGCTGCGCGGCGTCGTCAAAGCCAAGGCCGGCAAGGATGGTGGCCGCGCGCGACTCGGCCGAGTGCGCGTCGATGTCGGCCAGCCGCATGTGGATGTCGGCGATGCGGTGCGCGTCGGTGGCGGTCTTTTCCTCTTCAAGCAGCGCGGTTCGCTCGAGGTCGGCCTTGAGCACGATCTCGATCAGCGGCTCCTCGGTGCCCGGCGCTTCCTGCGCCACCTGGCCGATGCGGGTGTTCTTGGGCAGGCTGATCGAGCCGGTCTCGGAGGGGAAATCGCCGGTGATTGCCTTGAACAAGGTCGTCTTGCCGGTGCCGTTGCGGCCGACGAGGCCGGCCTTGGTGCCGGCTGGCAAGGTCAGCGAGGCATGATCGAGAAGCAAGCGTCCGGCCATGCGGAGCGAAAGATCGTTGATGATAAGCATGGCCGCGCTTTTGCACGGGACACCGGCGCTTCGCAAGGGCTTGGGGGGTCGGCTGGCACGATCTGACGCGAAAACCGCACGAGGTGGCGCACCATCGCAGGCTATAGTGCGGGCACGGACAGCGCTCTTTCGCGCCGATCCGGCAGCGTAGCCGAAGGAGGGTCCCGGCGGAGGCATAAACAATGCGTTATATCGCTTAGTCCAAGCATCACGCTGTCAGAAAATTGACTTCAATTTTCTTATCAATGCTGTGAACATGTAATCGCGCCGTGAGTCGACTTTGAGGGGCGCCAAAAACAATTTGACGGTCAGGAGTTCACGATGGAAAGGGTCGAAAACGATCTACGCGTCCTAAGATATGTCGCCGAAATTACGCGGAAATTGGCGAGGATGCTTTCGCAGACGCGTTATCACATGTTGGTCTATTTTCTGGAAATGACGGCCATCGAAGCCGACAATCTGGCCGCCGAGCAGGATGCAGGACGGGCGGAAAGTCAGACGCCGCCGGAGTGATCCGGTTGAACGTGTTGCAGAAGGCGGTCGAGCGCGTCCAGACAGTTGAGCCGAAGCGCTTCGACGGTGAGCCGGTCGTGGCTTTCGACGATTGCGCGCTCGAAGACATTCAACATGTCGAGCGCAGCCAAGATTATGGCGTCCAGCCTGCCTGGAACCTGTCCTATCCCGGTTGAACCGGGATGAAACTGTATCACATTGGACCGAGCGGGACCTTTTGTGAAAGCCTGCCCCCTTTGTTCGCAATCGTGCTTCAGGGACAACAGGGCGTGGCGTGCCTCGACGCCCTGGCGCGGGTCAACAACGGTCTGGCCGAGAACTCGCTCCCGCAACCAGCCGAGCGCGACAAGATGATGGCGCGCAGGAAGGGTTGCGGAAGCATTTTCGCCAGGGATCAATGGCCGGTCCCTCGGTGGAACCGCCCCTGCGGTCAGGCCTTTGGCTTGCGCTTCGCCACCTTGGCTGCGGCGGCCGGAACGGCCGGCTTGCGGCCGAGGCCGGAGGATTTGGCCAATGCCGAACGGGTCGCGGAATAGTTCGGCGCCACCATCGGATAATCCGACGGCAGGCTCCATTTGGTGCGATACTCGTCCGGGCTGAGACCATGGTCGGTCATCAAGTGGCGCTTCAGCGACTTGAATTTCTTGCCATCCTCGAGGCAGATGATGTGGTCGGGAAACACCGAACGCTTCGGATTGACGGCCGGGTTAAGCACAGGGCTCTCCACGGCAGCAGCATTGCCCAACTTGCGAACCGATGCGCTGACGCTTGCGATCAAATCCGGTAGACTAGAAGCTGGCAGTGGATTGTTACCGACATAGGCAGATACAATGTCGGCGGTCAGTTCAATAGCAGTCTTGTTGTCGAGAGTTTGCAATTTGTTTTTCTCCCGCCGGTGATGCAGTTGCCGGCTTTTTTTGAAGAGTGTTCCCGATGTATCCACTTAACAGCACCTCCCCAGTGGGTCGTTAAGCGTCAGTAAATCATCAAGAATCGGTGCAGGAGGATGTTTCCACATAAGGTTGCAACGTTGCAAATTAGAAAATCTAATACTTCGAAGCGGCCGATTTCGCCCTTGCGGAGCTAACGGGTCTGGAGTCGGCCAATATCTCTAGAATACGTTTCCAGCGGGCGCACCGCCCGAAATCCTTCTGCTCTATCGCCTTCTCCGCCTTCATGGCGGCATAGAGCGGCGCCTCGGCGCCGAACTCCTTGAGCAGCCAGAATGCTTCCTGTCTGGCGAGGCGTTCATCGTCGTCAAGCATGGTTTTCAGCCTCCGAGCGTTCTATGCCCACCGCAATGCAACTACCGATGACGAGTACCGCACCGGCAATCGCGGTCAGCGTCAGCGTTTCACCGGACATCGTCAGCAGCAGCGTCGAGGCGATCGGCGTCAGATAGGCGACAACCGCAACCTTGCCGCCGCCTTCGAGCTTCAAGGCGCGCGACCAGAAATAATAGCCCAGACCCATCGGACCGGCGCCGAGATAGAGGCCAAGCAGGAGGTCGGCGCCAGCTGGCCAGGTCGCGCCGTCGTGAACACACCAGAGCAAGGTCAGGCCGACGCCAACCAGTGCCGAAGGCAAAAGCAAACGCTCCGACGGTGTGGCCAGGCGAGCGACCGCGATCGAATAGAACGCCATGCACAATGCTGAGCCGAAGGCGGCGAGATAGCCGACGATGCTGCCCTGGAGAAAAGGCTGGCCGCGGCCACCCGAGATCACCAGCGCCACGCCGACAAAGCCGAGTACGGCAGTCAAGCCGAGAAGCACGGGGCGTTGCGGCTTGCCCAGCACGATGACCGCCGCCGCGACCATCAGCGGCCAGGTGTAGGCGACGAGATTGGCCTCGATCACCGGCATTGAGGCAAAGGCGATGTATTGCAGCACCATGGTGCCGACCAGGCCGATGATGCCGACCGCAATCGCCCGGGCGCCCGTGGCTGCGTTTTCCGGCGTCGCGTTCTTGCGGCTCGCCAGATGGATGACGGCGAACACCAGTGCCGCTCCGCAAAACTGCAGCAACTGCACCAGCGACACCGGGTGGCTGGCCAGCAGGGACTTACCGACCAGCGCGTTGGTCGACCACAGGGCGACCGCGCCGGCGGCGAAGATCAGCGCCGATGGCGAGCCCGACCCATCCCGGAACCGCCGGGATGGTGCCCTGTCTCCATTGCCGACCATGATTTCTTCCGAACCGACGGTCAAACCGGTGTCCACTTCTATGCTCTGGCTACCATGATTCCCTTGATCCGCCCGGGAACGGCGCATCGGCAGCCGCCGCAACCGGACGCTCTTCCTCGAAGCGGCGATAGGCCGGCAGCTGGTTTGTCCACACGTCTTCGGCCAACTCGTTGACCCATTCGCGGTCATGATCATTGTCGGCTGCGAGATAAAACATGCGGTTGTCATCGACATAGGGCTTGGCCACCGAGCGCTGGTTGAGCACCAGCGTGACGCGCTCACCGAACTGGATCGGTGCCGTCCGGTGCAGAACGCCAAGAAACTGCCCGAGCGTCGCGTAGTTCATCTTGTGGTCGATGCGCATGATGCGGTTGCGCGGGATCTCGCGGCCGGATTCGAGAATAGCGCGGCCGGTCTCGGAATCGTCGCAGTAGATTTCGAGATGGCCGCCGACAAGCGGATTGCTGATCGACAGCGGAATGAGTTCGGTGACCGGAACGCCGTCGCAATGCCAATCGACGGCGCCGTCCTTGGGATTCATGAAGGTGACGGTCGAACCGACGATCGACAGCGGGTACGGCTCGAGCTTGGTGCCCATCATGTCGGACAGACGTTCCAGGCGCAGCTTGTCATGCAGCAGTTCCTTGATCTCCGGAATGAAGCGATCGGCGCCGGTGATGAAGGTCAGATCGAGATGCTTGTGCACGGCGTGGCTGGACTTGAGCTTCAAAGCCGCCTCCTCGATCGCCGCCAGCAACGCCGGGTCGTAGCCGTGCAGATACTGCGCAACGCCAAAACTCGACACTTTCCAGGCTGTCTCGTGACCGATAATGGCTTCACGGCTCATCGCACAGCGCAAATCGGGAATGGTATGGGCGTTCATTCTACTTCTCCAGGGTGGGGGCATCACTTGGTAAACAGTCGATTAATTTCCCCACCCCTGTAAAATTAGGAATGCTGGTGCTAGTGTAAGCCCAGCTTAAGGTCGAAACCCGTGCGTCTGCTCAGTCAGGTCAACCTCAATTCGCTGAAGATTGTGGAAAGTGCCGCCCGGCACCGTAACTTTACGCGCGCCGGCGAAGAGCAGTTCATTACTGCTTCCGCGGTCAGCCAGCGTGTCAAAAGCCTCGAGGACCAGCTGCGTTTCAAGATCTTCCAGCGTGGCGGCAATGCGGTTTCGCTGACGCCCGAGGGCGAGACCTATGTGTCGCGCGTTCGCGAGGCGCTGGAGCGGATCGTGGCAGCCAGCATGGAAGCGACCGGACAGTCGCAGGCGCACGTGCTGAAGATTTCGGTGCTGCCGACTTTCGCCGCGCGCTGGCTGTTTCCGCGCCTGCCGCTGTTCCAGCGGCAATATCCCGAAATCGAGATGCGGGTCTCGACCTCCTACGCCACCAATGAGTTCGCCACCTCCGAGTTCGACCTGGAGATCCGCTACGGAGACGGCAGTTTTCCAGACCTGGCGGCACACCTGTTGTTCAAGGAGGATTTGACGCCGGTCTGCAGCAGGAAGCTGTTCCACGAGATTCTCGGCGACAAGCCGCTGTCAAAGGTGACGCCGGACGACCTCAGGTATTTCACGCTGCTGCATTCCGACACCTGCACGCAGAACTGGCAGTCGTGGCTGGGTTTCGCCGGTGCGAGTTCGGTGCTCGGCGAGGCCAAGAGCATCTATTTCGATTCCTGCATGATGTCCTACGAGGCGGCCAATGCCGGCATGGGCTTTGCAGTTGCCAACCGCGCCTATATGGCGAGCGACATCCGCGCCGAGCGGCTGGTGGCGCCGTTCGCGGTGCATCACACCAACACCGCCGGCTGGTATTTCGTCAGCCCGGTCACCGCGCTCTACGCGCGCAAGGTGGACCTGTTCAAGCAGTGGATCATGGCCGAGGCAGCGCTGACGCAGTGCCAACTGGACGCCGAGATCGCCAGCGGCCCGGTGCTGCGGCAGGCAATGGCCTGAGGTCGTTCCCGCCGAGGGCTCTGTCCTCAGCGCTGCGATCTCTGGCACTTCACCATAATTGCCTACCAACCGCTATCGCGGTGAGCTGACGGTCGCTCAGTCGTTCCCGATAATTGTAGGCCACAGTCCATTTGGCCAGCGCCGCGATTGTGATCGAGGCGAATATGAGGGCACCGAACAGAACCGTTTTCATCTTTCGGAAGTACCCGTGCAGAGCGGACCAGTCGTGGCTAGATGCTGCAGGATTTCAGGGTTTTTCTGTTGAATTTTGTGCAGGAGCGCCGTCATGAAGCAGTCGATGCGGCCCACCTCATGACGCAGAGGAAAGACTCAGCTATCTTCGGTCGCGCGGCGGGCCTGTTTTCCCGCTTGGCCGGCGCTTTCAGCTTCCTCCCAAGCGGCGCCGGCCTTCTTCCCCGCTCTTGTTTCGAGATGCGCGCCTGTCGTACGCTCGGCTCAGGCAATCGGTTCCGATTGGGTTCACCTGAAGCGAGCTGATTGATGATCGACGACATTGAGCGCGACGGTTTCGCTGGCCCGTTTCCGGTTCTAAGCCGAAAGGAACGTGGCCGCCTTCTGCCCAGGCTGATCAAGGAACGCCAGAAAAAGAAGGTATGGAGCAAGGCGTCCGCTGTCGCCAATCGTCACTATTACAAGATCGCCAGCGACCCGCGCATCCTCGAGCTGGTACGTCCGGTCCTCGGCGAAGACATCATTCTGTGGGCCGCGCATCTCGTCATCAGGCGTCCGGACACGGAGCATCCGTTTCACTGCGATGTCGAATCGTCATCGGCCGATGGCGGCTTCCTGACCGTGTGGCTGGGCCTGGAGAACACAAATTCCGCGTCGGGCCTCAAATTCGTCAGGGGTTCGCACCGCTATGGCGCCACGATTCAGGAGATCAAAGCCAGGCTTGGAATGAATGCGTCGGAAAATTCCGATGCGGCTGTGCTGGATACAGCGCGGACTTTTGCTCAAGACGCGACAATCGTTCAGCCCGACGTTTCCGACGGTGCCGCGCTGGTCTTCGACGGCAGGGCCTGGCACGGTTCGCACAATCCATCGCCGACCACACGCGTCGCCTTGCTGCTTCAATATGCCCGCGCCGACCGCCCGGTCTTCATTCCTGAAGCCTTCGAATGGCCGTTTCGTTTCAAGACGGAGCCAAGGCCGCCGGTACTGGTCGTTTCCGGCCGCTCGCCGATCGGTGTCAACCAGATCGCCAGACCGCCCGGCGCGCGCCGGCTTGCCGCGATAGCGAACGCCGCGTTCGATCTGCCCGAACTGCCGGCCAAGCCGGTGGCACATTTCGCCTCGATGCCACACTTTCGCGGCCGCACGGCCAAGATCGAATTCATGGACGCGCACTCATCGGTACTGGCGCCCGGCGCCACGCCACATCCACTGCACGCCCATGTGGAAGAAGAGATCCTCATTGTCGTTTTGGGGCAAGCAGCGTTGATAACCGCCGACGATGTCGGGTCTGAGAGCGTTCGACGCGAGACGATGAACGCAGGCGATTTCGCCTATTACCCCGCCTTCCAGCCGCACACGCTGGTCAATGCCAGCGACAAACCAGTGCTCTACACGATGCTGAAATGGCGCAACGAGCGAGGCCATGCGCCGGGCGAAGCGTCGAAGCTGGCCTTCGTGCGGGGCTCAGACACGCTGTTTGCCGCGGCGGATCTCGGCAAGCGCAATCGGGGAACCATCCTCAACGCGAGGACCAGATGGCTCGATCGACTGCACTGTCATGTCTCGATAGCGATGCCTGGCGTCGGCTACGCGCCCCATGCCGACCGTTATGACGTGGCCATTGTCCTGTTTTCCGGTGCGATTGAGACGCTGGGCAAGCGGGTCTCGGCTCCGGCGCTACTTTATCACCCTGCCGGTGCAATGCACGGGCTGAAGTCCGTCGGCGCCGAACCCGCGCGCTATCTCGTCTTCGAACTGGACAAGGCCGTATCGCGTTGGTCCACCCTGCTTCACGCCGCCCGAAATCTGCTGGGGCGGTAAAGATTCATCTTGCCGCGATGACCCCGATCTATTGCGCCGGTGGCAGTTGATCGCCGCCGGTGGGCGACTTCGGCGTCGGCTGCGGGACTTGATCTACCACGGGCGCCTTGGTCGGCTGGATGTTGTTGTCGCAGGCCGCGAGCGCCAAGCCAACGGCAAACAGGATCAGAAGCCTCTTCATGGCTACCTCCTTCGTCCGCCCTCTCCGTTGCTCTCCTTCCCCATTTGTAAAGCAACGAGGCGGCTCCACTTTGGTTGCATATCCGCAAGGGATGCCTAGCCGGCGCGGGAACAAAACGCCGCCTCTGCGGTTGGTTGAGCAAAGGAGAGCGCGCCATGATCCGTCTGCTCATAACCGGCCTTGTCGCCTATGCCGCCTATCGCGCCGCCAGAAAAGTCATCGACGAGGTGCCCGACGATTTCGAACCGCTGCCGATGCCCGGCGACAAACGCGCCTTGCGGCGCCAATCGGCGGCGATGGGCGTGGCTCCGCGAAGATAGGCCAGCCATCCCCACAGAGATAAAGGCCTGGTAGAGGCCGGGCCGCCTTGGCCCGTTGCGAACAAAGCGGAAACGATGCTTGATGAGCGATGACCATCGCCATCAATGATTCGAACTTGCAGCCCGCCTATCTCGCGAAGCTCAACACCGAGCAGCGGCTGGCCGTCGAGCATGGTGACGGCCAGATCGCCGGGCCGTTGCTGGTGATCGCGGGCGCAGGCTCCGGCAAGACCAATACGCTCGCCCACCGGGTCGCGCATCTGATCGTCAAGGGCGCCGATCCGAGGCGCATCCTGCTGATGACGTTCTCGCGCCGCGCCGCCACCGAAATGGCCCGGCGGGTGGAACGCATTGCCGGCGAGGTGCTGGGCCGCGATGCGTCCGTCATCGCTGACGCGCTGAGCTGGGCCGGCACGTTTCATGGCATCGGCGCCAGGCTGCTGCGTGACTATGCGCTGACCATCGGTCTCGACCCCGCCTTTACCATCCACGACCGAGAGGATTCCGCCGACCTGATGAACCTCGCCCGCCACGAGCTCGGCTTTTCGAAGACCGAAAGCCGGTTTCCGACCAAGGGCACGTGCCTGGCGATCTATTCGCGCACTGTCAACGCGCAGGCGCCGCTCGGCGAGGTGTTGGGTTCGGCCTTCCCCTGGTGCGCGGGGTGGGCAGAACAGCTGAAGACGCTGTTTGCCGGATATGTCGAGGCCAAGCAGGCGCAGAACGTTCTCGATTACGACGACCTCCTGCTCTACTGGGCGCAGATGGCGGCCGAGCCTGAAATCGCCGCGCATCTTTCCTCCCGTTTCGACCATGTGCTGGTCGACGAATACCAGGACACCAACAGGCTGCAGGCCTCGATCCTTTCGGCGCTGAAGCCGGACGGCGCCGGGCTGACCGTGGTCGGCGACGACGCGCAGTCGATCTATTCGTTCCGTGCCGCGGAAGTGCGCAACATCCTCGACTTCCCCCAACAATTCGCGCGCGCCGCAGACGTCATCATGCTGGAGCGCAACTACCGCTCGACCGAGACCATTTTGGCGGCGGCCAATGCGGTGATTTCCGAGGCGCCTGAGCGCTTCACCAAGAACCTATGGTCGGAGCGCAAATCCTCGCAAAAGCCGAAACTGGTCAGCGTGCGCGATGAGGCCGAACAGGCGAACTACGTCTGCCAGGCCATCCTGGCCGAGCGCGAAGCCGGCACGGTGCTGAAATCGCAGGCGGTGCTGTTTCGCGCCTCGCACCACAGCGGGCCATTGGAGATCGAACTGACGCGTCGCAACATCCCGTTCGTCAAGTTCGGTGGGCTGAAATTCCTCGACGCCGCCCATGTCAAGGACGTGCTGGCGGTGCTGCGCTTTGCCGAGAACCCGCGCGACCGCGTCGCCGGCTTTCGCGTGCTGCAGCTCCTGCCCGGCATCGGCCCTTCGGCAGCCAGCGCCGTCGTCGAGACCATGGCGACGTCACTCGACGAAGCGATGGGGCTGGCCCGCTACCGGCCGCCGCAGCGCGCGGTGGAAGACTGGCCGGCATTCGTCGCGCTATTTTCCGGCCTGCGCGCCCGGTCGGGGAAATGGCCAGCCGACCTCGAACAGGTCAGGCTGTGGTACGAGCCGCATCTCGAGCGCATGCACGAAGACGCAACGACGCGGCGAGCCGACCTTATGCAGCTCGAGCAGATCGCCTCCGGCTACGCCTCGCGCGAGCGCTTCCTGACCGAGCTGACGCTAGATCCGCCGGATGCGACCAGCGACCAGGCCGGGCCGCCACATCGCGACGAGGACTATCTGATCCTGTCGACCATCCATTCGGCCAAGGGCCAGGAGTGGAAGAATGTCTTCGTGCTCAACACCGTCGACGGCTGCATCCCGGCCGATCTCGGCGTCGGCACCAAGGAAGACATCGAGGAAGAACGCCGGCTGCTTTACGTCGCGATGACGCGCGCCAAGGACGGCCTGCACCTGGTGACGCCGCAGCGTTTTTACCCGCACAACCAGCCGGCGCGCGGCGACCGCAATGTCTATGCCTCGCGCAGCCGCTTCATCCCGGCCTCGATCCTCGGCGCCTTCGAGCAGACCTCGTGGGTGAGCGTCCACGCAAAGGACGATCCGCGCCACAGACCTGAAGTCAGGATCGACCTCGGCGCCCGCATGCGCGGCATGTGGAAATAGCCGCCGGCCGCAGCCGTGGATGCCGCGCGCGTGGCTACGGCGGCTATGCCGCCTGAGACGGCGGCTGGACCAGGCCTGGCCAGAGAAAGATCAATCGGACTTGCCGGCCGGCGTCGATGAGGCTTCGGCCAGCCTCGCCGGCTGCGCGAGCTGTTCCGCGCTGCCGACAAACGGGTAGGCAAGCTGCTGATGATAGAGCGGCGGGACCGGGTCATCGGTGCCGTATTTCTGCGGCATCCTGTCGGGCATGAACAAGGTGCCTCCCAGCATGTCGAGCAATGGCAACTGCCCGGCGAAATTCTTGTCCCAGGCTTCGCGCTCATTGGCGTGATGCCAATGATGAAATTGCGGTGACGCCAACAGCCATTTCAACGGTCCGACCCTGATACGCGTGTTCGAATGGATGAACAGCGACTGCCACTGATAGATCAGAGTAAAGATCAGTATGGCGGTGGTCGAAAAGCCGAGGGCGAAGATTGGCAGGAACGACGCCGATTTGGTCAGGATCTGGTCGACAGGATGAACACGGTGCGCTGCCAGCCAGTCCATCTCCTCGATGCTGTGGTGGATCGAATGGAAGCGCCAGAGGAACGGGATGGCGTGAAAGGCGCGATGCGCCAGGTAGAAGCCGGTATCGGCCAGCACCAGAACCTCCACCGCCTGCAGCCAGACCGGTTGCGACTGCACCGCCTGCGTAAGCCCGGCCGGAACAAACTGGTCAAGCACCAGCATGGCTGTGCCGATCACGAGGAGCAGGCCGATCTTGGTGATGATGCCGTTGAACAGCAGGTAGACGACATCGTTCAGCCAATGCCGGCGCGTCGATGATTGCTCCGCATGCAGCGGCAACAGCCGCTCCAGCGGAATGAAGATAAGCGCGATGACCAGCACCGCCTTGAGGTCTACGAGATCGGACACTCTGCCCTCGTTTTGAGGCCGAAGATCGGTTCGGCGGAGATTAATGGCCAAGGGATGAACGGATTGTTGACGGCCGCGCCGTGAACCGGCGGATCCAGGCGCTCACGACAAGGAACGATGCCTGCTGCAGTCCACATCGTGGAAGGTAGCTCCACTGCGCTGTATCAGGTCGGCGTTACCGCGACCCGCCTGACCAGGCCCGCTCCGACCCTATTGCCCAGTCTCAATGGAACGTTGCCGGGTCGCCGGCCAGCAAGCCGCGCGGCCCTGTCGTCTCAAAACTGACCTGGTCACGCCCGTTCGACTTGGCCTTGTAGAGGTGCCGGTCGGCCGTCACGAACATGTCGGCATAGGTGGTGGGTCCGCTGAAGGCGACGCCGCCGATGCTCACCGAGAGCGGACAAGGTCGTCCACCCGGGGAAAAATCGACCTCGCGGATGCGCCGCCGGATCCCCTCGGCGACCAGCCAGGACTGCGACGGGTCGGCGCCGGGCAGGAAAACGGCGAACTCCTCGCCGCCGATGCGCCCGACAATGTCGGCGCCGCGCAGCTGGGCCTTGATCGTCTCGGCGATCAGCTTCAACGCCTGATCGCCGCAATCGTGGCCCAGTCGATCGTTGATGGTCTTGAAATGGTCGGCGTCGACGATCAGCAAGGCGCCGGCATTGACGACGGTTTGGCTGCGCGCCTGGTCGAGATACGCTTCGACCAGCATTGAAAACGCCCCGCGGTTGAACACCGCCGTCAGGCTGTCGGTCGCCGCGACGATGCTCAGCTCTTTCTGGGCGATCGCCAGCTGACGCATTTTGTACATCAGGAAAGAGAAGAACGACCCACCCAGCACAAGCGGCAGCAAAAGGTCGGTGAGCTTCGCCCAGCGCAACGCATCAGGCGACAGCGACGGAAAATTGTAGGAATCGACAAAGAAAGCAGCCGCGATGCAGATCGCCGTGCCGACAACTGTGACCGCTATGACCCTGCCCCAGCTCGTGGGCGACAGATCTATCCGCATGCCATTCTCCCACCGTGTCCGCCATTTTGCAGTGGGAACACAAATGAAACCCTAAAACCTTGCCTTCAATTGTAATGTGGTTAACAGCCCATCGATAGCACGGGTGATCGCCATGACGATGCCGGCGGTCACAAAAGCCCGCCACTTGCGTGGCGGGCTTTCCGACTGACCGGAGGCTTCTCGTCAGCGCATGTCCCTCGGGAAGTCCCGGGCATGCGGTAGGAGAGTGCCGTAAAGCCTCACAGCTGGTTCGACACTCCCGGCGAAACCCGTCTCAGCGATGGGAGATCATCAGGCAAAGCTGCCGCAGGTCGCTGTCGTAGGTGCCCTCGCTGCTGAGCACATCGATGCAGCGCTTCTTCATGCGTGTCAGCTGGCTGCTCGACATGCTGGCGACGACCGCCGGCGGGTTGTTCGGATTGTTGGGGTTGTTCGGATTGCTCGGATTGCCAATGCCGACGCCGACACCAACCTTGATGCCACCACTGCCGCCGACAGAGGCGCCAGCACCGGCATTGATACCGCCAGCACCGCCAATAGAAGCGCCGACACCGACGCCAATTCCGCCTCCTGCATTCGCGGGAACTTTGTTGAATTTTCTCAACAAAAAACTCCACTGTAAGTTGGAGCTGCTTGTATCTGCGGCCGGCCGGGCGCCGAAGCGGCACAGGGAGAAGCCAGCCGCCGCGCAGCCCAGATACTGGCAGCGTGCGGCGATAGGGTCTTCCAACCCGCTTGGGGATTCACAGCCTGACGTTATTCGCAACCGGGGCATCGACGGCCGGCGCCAAAGTGCTACCCACAGGGCGGTGCCTTTCCAGAACAGTCCAGGAAAAATATGAAACGGTTTTTGCGTTTAACAGAGAAGGGAGCGGTTCGGCGTTTCCGTGAAACGGTGAACCACTCCAGTGTCTTCAAACGCGAAATGCGGCCAGGAGATCAGGCGTAGGCGCGGCCTTCGTCTGTGCGCTGGAAAAACGCCAGGTCGAGCGATACCGAGGGCCGGCCGAGAATGGTCAGGATGGTGTGCGCCTGGCCGCGGTGATGGGTCTGGTGGTTGAAGACGTGGCCCAGGGCCGGCGCCAACCGCTGCGAGACGGTGCGCATGTCGGAAACGGTCATGTAGGAGAAACGGCCGGACAAGGCCTTTTCGCTCAAGGTCCCGACCCAGTCGACGATCCGCCTGTCCTCGGCCTCGCGCGCCAGCCGGAGGCCAGGCAAAGCGCGGTGCAGGATGGCGTCGAGCTTGGCCGGCGCGTCACCCTCGCCGGTGAAGCGTTTCATCCAGATGCGGTCGGTAGCCAGCAGATGATTGAGCGTGCCCATCATCGATCCGAAAAACGCGCCGACATCCCTGTTGAACTCTTCTTCGTCAAGCGCAGCGACGGCATCGTAGATGCGGCCATTGGCCCATTGATTGTAGGCCGCAAACATCATGAAATGCTGTTTCATCTTTTCTTCCCGCCGACGAGTTCCGCTTCAACCGCAGGCGCCTAATTAGACCGCGAGGACGCAGCCGCCAATGACCATTCTGTTCTATGAACTCGTCGGACGCGACACGTCCCGTCCGTTCAGCCCGCATTGCTGGAAGATTGCCATGGCGCTTGCGCACAAAGGGCTGGACAGATCCAGCCTGCCGACGCGCTTCCTCGACGTGCCGAAGGTCGAAGGCGGCATTTCGAAGACCGTGCCGGTGATCCGCGACGGCGATCGTGTGGTGGCCGATTCCTTCGCCATCGCGCTCTATCTGGACGAGGCCTATCCCAAGCGGCCGACGCTGTTTGCCGGCGACGGCGGCAAGGCGATGGCGCGTTTCATCGAGCGCTGGTCGCAGCTCACTATTCATCCCTATGTCACCACGGCCGCACTGCTCGACATCCACGCCATGCAGGACGACGAAAATGCCGCCTATTTCCGCGCCAGCCGTGAGCAGCGCTTCGGCAAGCCGCTGGGAGCGGTGACAGCCACCCGCGATGCCGGGCTCGCCGGCTTCCGTGCCGCGCTGGAGCCGCTGCGTTCGATGCTCGGCTATCAGCCATTTATCGGCGGCCCCTCGCCGCTCTATGCCGACTACATCGTCTTTGGCGCGCTGCAATGGGCACGCATTACCTCGCCCTATCGCTTGCTCGATGACAGCGACCTCGTTGCGCAATGGTTCGAGCGCTGCCTCGACCTTTATGATGGCCTTGGCCGTACGGTGGAGGCGGCGGCAGCCGCCCAGGGATTTGGGAATAGGCAGTAGGCAATAGGGTCTCCGCGCTGTATTCCCTACTGCCTACTGCCTATTCCCAACAAAAGCCTCCCGATCGCCATGCCACTACCCCCCGATTTTACCGACGATTTTCGCGCCGGGCTGGTCGCGCTGCTGCGCTGGCGCCGGGATGTGCGGCGCTTCGAGCGGACGGCTTTGCCGGAGGGCACGCTGGAGCGGCTGCTGGAGCTTGCGTGCATCGCGCCGTCGGTCGGGCTCAGCCAGCCGTGGCGCTTCGTCGTGGTCGAGAGCGCCGAACGGCGCGCGGCCGTGAGAGACTCTTTCGAGCGCTGCAATGCCGAGGCGCTGGCATGCTTTTCGGGCGAGCGCGCCGCGCTCTATGCCCGGCTGAAGCTTGCCGGTCTCAATGAGGCCCCTTGTCAGTTCGCGGTCTTCGCCGACCGCACAACGGAACAGGGCCACGGGCTCGGACGCAAGACCATGCCGGCGACCATCGACTACTCGGCCGTGATGGCGGTGCATACGCTGTGGCTGGCGGCGCGGGCGGAAGGCATCGGCATGGGCTGGGTGTCGATCCTCGACGCGGCCGAGATGGCTAAAATCCTCGACACGCCGCCCGAATGGACGCTGATCGGCTATTTCTGCCTCGGCTATGCCAGCGAGGAGCATGATGTGCCGACGCTGGAACGCGAGGGCTGGGAGCAGCGGCGGCGGCCCGTGGTGATCAAGCGGTAGTGCCGGTCACTTTCTGGCGACAAGTCACATTCTTGGCAATAAGTTACTTGGTCTCATCCTTGGCAATGAGCTTGACGCAGATCGGGTCGCCCTTCGCCATCGAGGTGCATTGCCATTCCGGACCGAAGCCGAAATTCGTGTTCTTGCCGAGGCCGGGAAAGAGCGCCAAGACAAATGCAACGGCAGCGAAGATGGCAACCATCAACAGGATGCCCTTGATATCCCTGGGTCTCCGATCGTGCCAGTTCATCTCGTCAAAGCTTCCTCAGCGCCCGGCTCGCCGTTCAACTGACTTCCCCGAGATAATATCCCCGCCTATGCGAACCGTCCATCTTCGCCCCAGGAACTGGGTGTTCCGCCGCCCTCCATGGTGGCTGCGCGCTAAGACGCGAGACGCTCGACTTCAGGCCGCCGGAAGCAGCCGGCGGCGTGGTCGTTGACGATGCCGACCGCCTGCATCCAGGCATAGACGATGGTCGGACCGACGAACTTGAAGCCGCGCCGTTTCATCTCCTTGGAGATCCGCTCGGACAGAGGCGACGACGCGACCCAGCTGTGGCCATCGCTCTTCACCACCTTGCCATCGGTGAAGGACCAGCAGAAATCGGTGAAATTCTCGCCGCGCTGCGCCATCTCGCAGAAGATCTGGGCGCCGCGGATGGTCGCTTCGATCTTGGCACGGGCGCGGACGATGCCGGGATCGGCCATCAGCCGCTCGATGTCGGCCGCGCCGAACCGCGCGACCGTCTCCGGCTCGAAGCCGGCGAAGGCGGCGCGAAAGGCCTCGCGCTTTCTGAGCACGATGATCCACGCCAATCCTGCCTGGAACCCTTCCAGCATCAGCATTTCCCACAGCATGCGGGGGTCGCGCTGCGGCACACCCCACTCTGCATCGTGATAGGCGCGCATCAGTGGATCGCTCTGCGCCCACCCGCAACGATGGTTTGCATGATCGTCCATCGCGAAGCTCCCTCTCACGGGTCCTGTGGCGAACCGGCGCCACTCTCCAATCCACACTATCCCGATCGATCATCGCATGCACCGGCGAATGGCCTTCAGAGCCCATCGCAGTTCAGCCGCGAATACAGCCGGCTCTACGGCCTGCCGCCGCTGCGCGACGTCGGCGCCGCCAGGGCTCCGGTCGCGGCGCAATAGCGCGGGCCAAGCGCCTCCCCTTGGCAATGGGCCGGGCGGCTTGTATAGAGCCCGCCACTCCCAATTCCACTCTTCATCACCCAATTCCTCTCTTCATCACAAGGACGACCAATGGCGATCGAACGCACCTTTTCCATGATCAAGCCGGACGCGACGCGGCGCAACCTCACCGGCGCCATCACCAGGATGCTGGAAGAGGCCGGCCTGCGCGTCATCGCCTCGCGCCGTGTATGGATGAGCCGCCGTGAGGCCGAGGGCTTTTACGCCGTCCACAAGGATCGCCCGTTCTTCGGCGAACTGGTGGAATTCATGTCGTCGGCGCCGACCATCGTGCAGGTTCTGGAAGGCGAAAACGCCATTGCCCGGAACCGCGAAGTGATGGGCGCCACCAACCCGGCCAACGCCGCCGAAGGCACCATCCGCAAGGCCCATGCGCTGTCGATCGGCGAGAATTCGGTGCACGGCTCCGACGCGCCGGAGACCGCCGCCGAAGAGATCAAGTACTGGTTCTCGGATACCGAAATCGTCGGCTGAGCCGACGCGAACGGAATGCATGCAAAAGGCCGGCCTTTCGCCGGCCTTTTTCTTTGGCATCGGACCTTTCCCCGCACTCCCCCCGAAGGTCGGCCTGCGCTAGGGTCGGACCAGGCACAGCGGATCCGACCCGACCATGACCAGCGCCATCCCCGGTTTCTTCCAGGGCACCGAGATGCCGTCGAGCACCTGGTGGGAAGCGCTGTGGCCGGATCCCGCCGGCGTGCTTGCGGCAACCGGGCTGAAGCCAGGCATGGAGGTGGTCGACCTCTGCTGCGGCGACGGCTGGTTCACGCTGCCGATCGCCACGGTCGCCCGCCATGTCATCGCCATCGACATCGACGCCGACCAGCTGGAGGCCGCGCAACGCCGGCTGACCGGCGCCGGCGTGGCCAATTGCGAATTCGTCGCCGGCGACGCCTACGAGCTCGCGGACCTTGTGTCCCGGCCCGTCGACTTCGTCTTCATGGCCAACGCCTTCCACGGCGTGCCCGACCGGCCGCGGCTGGCGCGTGCGGTGCACGAAGCGCTCGCCCCCGGCGGACACTTTGCCATCGTCAACTGGCACCAGCAGCCGCGCGAGACGACGACAGTGCTGGGCGAGCCGCGCGGCCCGCGAACCGAACTCAGGTTGTCACCGCAACAGACCATCGCGGATGCCGAAGCCGGCGGCCTGAAGCTTATTGGTCTGGTCGAGGTGCCGCCTTATCACTATGGGGCGATGTTCGAGAAGGCGAAATCGGTTTGAGCTCAACGAATGAGCGGCGTGTCCCAGAGGTCGCCGAGCAGCGTTTTCAGCTCGGTGAAGCGCTTCTCGCCAAGCTCCTCGGCCCATTCCCGCTCGACGTCGAGCAGGATGTCGGCCATCTTCTGGTAGGCGGCGCGGCCCCGATCGGTGAAGTGGACGATGGTCCCGCCGCTCTCATCAGGTGCCGCCGAGCGGGTGATGTAGCCCATCGCTTCCAACGTCTTGAGCAGCTGGTTCATGGCCTGCTTGCTCATCACCGCGCGCTCGGCAAGCGCGCTCGGCCGAAGGCCATCCGGGCCAGGATATTGTATGACCGCCATATGCGGCGGGCTGAGGTCCTCGAAACCCGATGCCCTGAGTTCCCTGATCAGCTTGCGGTGAATGGCCAGCGCCGGCACGCGCAGCAGCGCACCGATCAGCGGCGGCTTCTTCGGCGGATCTTCGATGAATTGCGGCATTGACACCATGGTAAATTGAGTTTACCCATATCGGTAAATTCGATTTACCACATAGGAGGATGGAATGCTAGACAAAGCCGGCCAGGTTCGCGTCAGTCCCGCCGAAGAGACAATCAGCCATGGCGGCCTTGCCGTGCGCTTCCTGCTGACCGGCGACCAATCGAACGGCAGCATCGCCGCCTTCGAACTGACGGTCGCCGGCTCGCATCGCCTGCCCGCCCCGGCACACAGCCACGACCACTATGAGGAGACGATGTACGGGATCGAAGGCGTGCTGACGCTGACCGTCGACGGACACCGGCACGATATCGGACCCGGCCAGGCGCTGTGCATTCCGCGTGGCGCGGTCCACCGCTTCGATAACGACACCGCCGAGACCGCCAAGGTGCTGTGCGTGGTGACGCCGGCGGCGATCGGTCCGGACTATTTTCGCGAGGCCTTCGCCATTTTCAGCACCGGCGGCCCGCCAGATCGCGCCAGGCTGATGGACCTGATGCGCCGGTTCGGCCTGACGCCGGCACCGCCGCCACCGCAGGTCTGATGCTCTCCAGGGCGGTCAACCCGCGGCGCGGCATATCGGACAACGAGAATTCCCGCCGCTTCTCGCGGCGGGCTTCTTGTCACTTTGCTTGGCGCTCTTTCACATTCGCATGATCATTCGCCGCTTCGGTGTCGGTGGCCGGTGTCTTGGTGTCGGCGCCGACAAACGGACTGCCCTGCCCAGGCGCGAGGTCGCCACCATGGCCGGCCTTGTTGGTCTGGAAGGGTTGGCTGTCAGGACTGAGACCATGCTGAAGTGCATTGAACAAATGGTCGTCGGCCCTGGCAAAGCCGGCGAAGGTAATCAGCGATACGCCTGTGGCAGCAAGGATGCGCGCGTGCTTTTTCATATCTGGACTCCTTTTTGAGTGGCCAGATCGACCCGCATTCGGTCTGGCGGCTTCAGTGAAGGGACATGTCCCTTTTGCCTACCCGCCATATGGGAAGTTAACGCTTCGCGCGGCCGGACTATTCCCGGCAGTCGCGAAATCCGGGCATGAACGTCGCGAAGACGATTCCCGCACCGCCGCTACGCCCGGTCCGTCGACATCAGCTTGCCGCGTTGAAGCGCAATATGTTCTTGCCGTTCTTGTCGGCGATGGTGAGCTTGCCGCCGTCGACGCGATATGACGCCGCCTTGGCCAGCGCCTCGAACAACGCCTTCTCCTCGGCCATCACCTCCGGCGCGCAGGCCTTGTAGGTCGAGCCGATGTCGCTGATGGCGATCGTCGAGCCGTCGACCCTGGCGGTGGCAAAATAGGTGTTGCAAGGGCCGCTGCCGCCGGCCTTGCCGGCTTCGCTGACCCGGAACGTCGCCTGCGGTTGCGCGATCACGCCGATGCCGTCGATATATTCGACCAGCCAGCTCTGATCGAACAGCGAGGCCGAGGTCGGCTTGTCGCTCGGCGCCACCATTTTCAGCACGATGGTCTGCGGCGCATCGCTCAGCGGATCGACGAGATAGCTCACGTCGGTGACGAACAGCAGTCTGTCGTCGGCGGTGATGCGCGCCCGCAACGCATAGATCATGCCAGGCCTTATCGCCTGCGGATCGAAGCTAATCTCGAACCTGATCGGCACCTGGCCGGCCGGCGCCACCTTGCGTTCGCCGACAATGGCGGCCGGCGCATCGGCCAGCGACACATCGGCAAGCTGTACCGACAGCACGGCGTTGGGCGGCAACGCTATGCGCTCACGGTACATCACCTCGCCCCTCAGGGTTCTCTCGGCGGCGACGGAAAGTTCGGGAACGGCCAGCATGCCAACGACCAGCGGCACAAAACCGAAGACGAAGAATTCAGCGATCCTGTCCAGCATGCCCTTGCTCCCTTTGCCGAATGCGATTTGGCCAAGGGATTGCGGTCAATGGAAGGCGGCTGCATGGCAATATTCCGGCTGCAGATCAGTCCGCCGGCGACTGTGTCCAGCGAGCCGCAGCCTGGTCGTCGGCGTCCTTGGCCTCGACCCAGCCGCCATCGGTGCCGTCGGCGCGGTGTTCCTTCTTCCAGAAGGGGGCGCGTGATTTCAGGAAATCCATCAGGAAATTCGCTGCCTCGAACGCCGCCTGCCGGTGCGCGGAAGCCGCCACCACCAGCACGATGTTTTCGCCGGGCGTTATCTTGCCGTGGCGATGGATAACGGTCAGCCCTTGCAGCGGCCAGCGCTGAACCGCCTCGGCGGCGATGCGGCCGATTTCGGCTTCGGCCATGCCGGGATAATGTTCGAGCTCGAGCGCCGACAACTGGCCCTGCTCGTCGCGGCAGAGGCCGGAGAAGGACACCACGGCGCCGATATCGGCGCGGCCTTCGGTCAGCCTGGCGATCTCGGCGGCGACGTCGAAATCCTCGCGCTGAATGCGCACCGTCGGCCCGCCGGACATGGTGTCAGCCCCCGGTCATCGGCGGAAACAGCGCGATCTCGCGCGCGCCGGATATCTTCTCGCGATGCTCGACATGTTCCTGGTTGATGGCGACGCGGATAACATCGGGATATTGCAGCGCGTGCTCGTACTCCTCGCCGCGCGACTTCAGCCAGCGCAGGAGATCGGCCACCGTCTCGATGCCGGCGGGCAGTTCGACGTCCTCTTCCGGCTTTCCGATCCGTTCGCGCACCCAGGCAAAATAGATGAGCTTCGTCATCTCACTCGTCCATGATGTGCTTGAGGCCGGCGCGGAAATAATCGTAGCCGGTGTAGAGCGTGACCAGTGCGGCGATCCACAGCAGCACCAGCCCGGTCTGCGTGGTCAGCGGGAAGATCTTGTCGCCGGCGGGTCCAGCCAGCAGGAAGGCGATGGCGACCATCTGGATGGCGGTCTTCCATTTGGCCAGCTGCGTAACCGGCACCGAGACCTTGAGTGCCGCCAGATACTCGCGCAGGCCCGAAACCAGGATCTCGCGGCACAGGATGATGATCGCCGCCCATAGCGACCAGCCGGCAATGCCGGCGTGGCGGTCGGTGTCTGCCGCGAGCAGCAAGAGGCAGGTGGCGACCAGCAGTTTGTCGGCTATCGGATCGAGCATCTTGCCGATGTTGGAGGTCTGCTGCCAGGCCCGCGCCAGATAGCCGTCGAGATAATCGGTGATCGAGGCCAGCAGGAAGATGATCAGCGCCGACCAGCGGGCGAAGTCGCTCGATTTCAGATGCCCTTCAAGAAAAAAGCACAGCACCACCAGCGGCACCGCGACGATGCGGGCGTAGGTGAGCATATTGGGCAGGTTGAACGCGCGCTTGGCCATATCTCAGGGACTCTTTCTGCCTGCGTACTCAAATCAGAACCGGATGTAGGGGGTCAACAGCCGAGATTCGATTGGCCAGACGAAAATAGCCTTGTCTCTCTTAGAGGTGACGCATGTCGTTGTCCCAAAACCGCTCCACACTTTTGGGCGACATGCGTCAGCTCTCGTGGAAATGGTTGTAGACCAGTTTTGCCACCTGCTCGGAAATGCCGTCGACCTTGACCAGATCCTCGACTGCCGCGCGGCTGACCGCCTTGGCGGTGCCGAAGGCCAGCAGCAGGGCGCGCTTGCGGCCGGGACCGATGCCGGCGATCTCGTCGAGCGGGCTCTTGACTAGTTCCTTCTTGCGCCGCGCGCGGTGCGAACCGATGGCGAAGCGATGGACCTCGTCGCGCAGCCGCTGGACGAAATAGAGCACGGGATCGCGGACCGGGAGCGAAAACGAGTCCCTGCCCCTGACGAAGAAGCGCTCGCGGCCGGCATCGCGGTCCTGCCCTTTGGCGATGCCGATCGCCACGACGCGGTCCTCGATGCCGAGATCGGCGAGAATTTTGCGCACCGCACTCATCTGGCCCTGGCCACCATCGATCAGGATGACGTCGGGCCAGGCCGGGAAACTGCCGGAGATGTCTTCCTCGATGTCGTCGCCCGCCGCCGCATCGTCGGCAACGGCGACATCGCCATGTTCCTTGAGCAGCCTTGAAAAGCGCCGCTCCATCACCTCGCGCATCATGCCGAAATCGTCGCCGGGGGTGATCTCGGTCGAGCGGATGTTGAATTTCCGGTACTGGTTTTTCACAAAGCCTTCCGGCCCGGCGACGACCATGGCGCCGACGGCGTTGGTGCCCATGATGTGCGAATTGTCGTAGACCTCGATGCGCACGGGCGGCTTCGGCAAGCCGAAGGTCTCGGCAAAACCGGCGAGCAGCCTGCCTTGCGTCGAGGTTTCAGCCAGCCGCCGGCCCAGCGCCTCACGCGCGTTCTGCAGCGCATTGTCGGTCAGATCCTTCTTCTCGCCGCGCTGCGGCACCGAGATCGACACTTTGCGGCCGGCGCGGGTGGACAGCGCCTCGGCCAGCAGATCCTGGTCCTGGACCCCTCGCGACAGAAGAATGTTCCTTGGCGTCGGCTTGTCGTCATAGAACTGCGCCAGGAACGAGCCCAGCACCTCCGACCCCTCCAGTGCCGGATCGGCCTTGGGGAAATAGGCGCGATTGCCCCAGTTCTGGCCGGTGCGGAAGAAGAACACCTGGATGCAGACCTGGCCGCCCTCCTGATGGATGGCGAAGACATCGGCCTCGTCGACCGTCGCCGGGTTGATGCCCTGATGGCTCTGCACATGCGACAGTGCGGCCAGCCGGTCGCGATAGATGGCGGCGCGCTCGAAATCGAGCTCCCGCGACGCCTGCTGCATGGCTTCAGAGATTTCGGTTTTCACCTTCTGGCTGCGGCCCGACAGAAAATCCTTCGCTTCGGTGACCAGTTCGGCATAGTCACTATGCGAGATTTCGCCGGTGCACGGGCCAGCGCAGCGCTTGATCTGGTAGAGCAGGCACGGCCGGGTGCGGTTTTCGTAAAAGGAGTTGGTGCAGCTCCGGAGCAGGAAGGCGCGCTGCAGCGAATTGATGGTGCGGCCGACCGCGCCGGCAGAGGCAAACGGGCCGAAATAGTCGCCCTTGCGCGACCGCGCCCCGCGATGCTTGTAGATGCCGGGCGAGACATGATCGCCGGTCAACAGAATGTAGGGGAACGACTTGTCGTCCCGCATCAACACATTGAAACGCGGCCGCAAGCGCTTGATAAGATTGGCTTCAAGCAGAAGCGCCTCGATCTCGGTGCGGGTGACGACGAACTCCATCGTCGACGTCTCGCGCACCATGCGGCCGATGCGGGCGGTGTGGAAACGGCCTTGCGCGTAGTTGGTCACCCGCTTCTTCAGGCTGCGCGCCTTGCCGACATAAAGCACGTCGCCGGCAGCGTTCATCATGCGGTAGACGCCGGGCGCATTGGGCAGCCGCTTGACCAATGTCTGGATAACCTCGGCGCCGACCATGCCGTCGGCGTCGCCGGCATGCGGCGCCCAGTCGATCGCGGTGAAGGCGACATCGGGGCCGGCGGCCTCGGGCTCGACGATCTCCTCGGCTGCCTCATCCTCGAGGTCGATTTCGGGCGGCAGATCGTCGGCGGCGCCGCGCTTGTGTTTCTGGTCTGCGGGACTCATTCCACCATGCCTGTCACATCCGGCGTCTGCCATGCAAGATGCTGGCCGCCGTCGAGCGCGATCATCTGGCCGGTCACCGAGCGCGCATCCCAGAGATAGCGGATGGTGGCGCCGAATTCGGCCAATTGCGGGCCGCGCTTCAAAATCAGGCCATCGACCTGCTTTTGGAAATCATGATCTTCCTGGCGCGCATTCTTCAGCGTCGGACCGGGACCGATGGCGTTGACGCGAATGCGCGGACCGAGCGCCTGCGCCAGCATTTGCGTCTGCGTCCACAAGGCCGACTTCGACAGCGCGTAGGAGAAATAACGCGGCGTCGGCCGCCAGACGCGCTGGTCGATGATGTTGACGATCAGCCCCTTCTGCCCTTGCGGCAAGGCGCGGGCGAAGTTTTGCGCCAACAGCGCCGGCGTCTTCACATGGATGGCGAAGTGACGGTCCCAGGCTGCCCAGTCGAAGTCCTCGACGCTGTCGTCGACGAACAGCGAGGCATTGTTGACCAGAAGCGTGACCGGGCCGAGCGCAGCCTCGGCGCGGCCGACGAGATCGCCGACGGCGGCCATGTCGGTCAGATCGGCGGCGACCACGGCGGCGCGGCCGCCCTCGCCCCTGATGCGCGCGGCCAGCGCGTCGGCCTCGGCGCCCGAGCGGTTGGCGTGGATGGCGACAGCAAAACCATGCGCGGCCAGATCCTCGACGATTGCCTTGCCGATCCGCTTTGCCCCGCCCGTCACCAGCGCCGTTCCGGCGGCTTCGATCATCTGTCAATCCTCAATCTGCGCCTCAAATCCGCTAGCCGGCACATTGTGACGCGTCCAGGGGTTAAATGCCGTTTCCACCTGGGGCAGGAATGTGGCGAAACGGCTTTTTTAGCACTGTGACCCGTCCCGGATTCGGGCCGGCAGGACCGCAATATAGGACGCTGGACTCCTTGCACCAAGCCGAGTGCAGTGCAGCATCACATGCGTACTGACATTTCGCTGTTGCGAAGATGCAACGTCAAGCTTCGGCCTCATTCGCGCCGGGGAATGACCCAGTTTCAGGTTCGCTGCCGCCGCATTTTGACACGACATTCGGAACCGTTGAGTGCCAGATCCGTTTCATCCCCCGGACGGGTTGATGGCGCTCAAGACAAACAAGCCTACGTGTCTTGTGGCTTAAGGAGTAAACAACAATGCAAGCCAATCTCAAATTCGCGCCAATCGCGGTTGCGCTCGGGCTCTTCGCCCTCAGCGGTACCGCCTTTGCTGCCGATGTCGTCTCGGAAGAGCCCCCGGCGCCTGCCCCGATCGCCGAACTTCCCGTCGCTTCCTGGGCCGGCCCCTATGCCGGTATCAGCGCCGGCTACGGTTTCAGCGGTCATGCCAAAGTCCACGACGGCGGCCCCGACATCAAGACCAAGGGCTTCGTCGGCGGCGTTTTCGGCGGCTACCAGTGGCAGCAGGAGAACTTCGTGTACGGTGCTGAAGCCGATCTCGGCTACAACGGCGTCAAGGGTGACAGCGGCGGTGTCAATTCCAAGGGCGGCTTCGAAGGCTCGCTGCGCGCCCGTCTCGGCTACGCTGTGACCCCGGAGATCCTGCTCTACGGTACTGGCGGTGGCGCCTTGAAGAACCAGAAGGTCTCGGTCCCCGGCGACAGCGACAGCAGCACCATGCTCGGCTGGACGGCCGGTGTCGGCACCGACATCAAGATCACCGACAATGTGTTCGGCCGTGTCGAGTACCGCTACACCGACTTCGGTTCCAAGAGCTTCGACAGCGTCGGCACCAAGGTCAAGGAAAGCGACAACCGCGTCACCTTCGGCGTCGGTATGAAGTTCTAACTGTCGTTCAAGCCACGACACAAGAAAGCCGGGCCTCGCGCCCGGCTTTTTTTGTGCCCGGCGGGAGGCAATTTTACCCGTTGCGCGCCCTTTCCCGGCTTACCGGTTTTGAGAATTTTGTACGAGAAGGCAACAAACTCACCGAAAACTGCGAGCCGGCCGCCGTGCCCGCGCCCCGACGTGGCTGCCGTCCAGGCGCCAGACCTCAAACTGTCTCGGCAGGCGGGTGAATCATCGGCTCTTGATGGAAACCATCATGGGCCGGGATCGACGGCAGCCGGTCGAGCCATCCCGCCTTCGACGGCATGAAGACCTGCGCATCCGGCCGGTATTCGCCCGGGTTGCTCATTGTGGCGGCATGGACATGAACCTCGGTGGGCCATCTGTCGGAGCGGAAATAGAGCCTTGTGCCGCAAGTCGGGCAAAATCCGCGAAACGTCCCGGGGCTGCTCTCATAGTGCACGATCTCGCCGGTCCAGCTCAGCTGTTCCGGCTTCATCCCCAGGAAGGCCGTGAGGGGAGAAGACGTGGCACGCTGACAATCGGCGCAGTGACAGACCAGGTTGCGCGTCAAGTCTCCGGAGTAGGTCCAGGCAACCGCTCCGCACATGCAAATTCCCGTAAGGACCATCGCACCCTCCCCTCGCCGTGCGCCCCAACTCGGCAAAACTCACTCGGCGAAGCTTAGAATGCGCCGCGCCACGCGCTCAGGCGCGCCTCTTTGCGACCTTGGCAGATTTCGATTTTGCTGGAAGCGTGCCGACAAAGGCAAGCGCGAGATCGAGCCAGCGGCCAAGGTCGGCGTCGGTCGCGGTGCCTTCCGGCGCGACATGGACATAGCCTTCCATGGTGCGTCCGCCCATCTCCATCGGGCGCGCGTGCGGACGGGCAGCGGCGGCGCTGTGCGCGGCCTTGCCGACGCGAACCAGCAACCCGCGCTTCGATGTGCCGACCAGCATGTTGCCGTCGATGAGGAAGCAGGTACCGCCGAACATCTTCTGCTCGGTCAAGGCGCGGTTGCCAAGGGCAGTGCGCAGGCGCTCGACCATCGGGTCGGCCGCGCTGCCGGTTGAGGTGGATGACTTCGCCATGTTCACCGCCTGCGTGCGATTTACCGGGCGCCAAGCAAGCACGAATCCGAGCGGCGGTTCAATATGGAAAGTGGAGCGCGGCAGTGAGGCGCCAATCTCCCGGCAGGACAGAGGGGGGCGCGAAGGATCGCCGACGTTGAAGCTTGTTCGAACAAACTCGGTGATGGCTCCGGCTGCCACTCGATGACAGGCTGGCGGGACAGCGCCCCTCTGCCTTGCCAGGCATCTCCCCCACAAGGGGGAGATCGGCAGTTCTCACCCCGGCACGCAGCCTTTCAGTTCCGGGAACTTCTCGTCGAAACGCGCTGCCCAACGGGTCAGCCGGCCGCGGCCCTTTTCCCATTTGCCGGCGAAGCGCAGCGAGAGGTAGCCAAGGCAGGCGCGCAGCGCCAACTGGCCGAGCGTGATCTTCTTCGGCAGTTTCGGCGGATTGGCGTTGAGGAGGTCGAGTGCGGCGGTGATCTTCGTCCACTGGCGATCGAGCCAGGGCTGATAGACCATCTCCTCGGGCCGCGTGCGCCGCTCATAGACCATCGACAGCGCACAGTCGCAGATGCCGTCGGCCAATGCCTCCAGCACTTCGGCCTCGAGACGCTTGTCGGAATTGCGCGGCAACAGCAGATTCTTCGACGCACGGTTGAGATGCTGGGTGATGGCACGGCTGTCGTGGATCGAGCGGCCGTCGTCGAGCACGAGCACCGGGATCTTGCCTAGTGGATTGGCCACTATCAGTTCGGCCGGCTTGTCCTCGGTCTTGACCGGCACCAGGTCGACGGCGATGCCGGCATAGAGTGCCGCCATGCGTACCTTGGAGCTGTAAGGGGATGAGGACGCGTAGAGCAGCTTCGGCATGATCGGTTCCCTGTTTGCAGACGGCCATCGTATGTCGCTCAAAAAAGTGGTTCCGGTCTTTGAGAGAACGACGCGCGTAAAACAAAGGCCTAGAGCGCGTCGCCCGAACCCGCTCGAATGCGACCGCTTTAGTGTTGGCCGATCTTCTCTGAGGGAGCAACTGCCAGAAGGGCAAAACCAGGCGGCCAATCCGCCGACAATGAAGTCGCCAATGCATGTCGCACAGAAGCGGCGTCGATTTCGAGAGAACGACATGCATCAAAACAAGACCTAAGGCGCAACAAAAAAGCTCCCGGGAATCTGCCAGTCGGCAAAGTTCCCGGGAGCTTTGAGATGGAACGTCGTCAGCTGTTACTTCTTCTTGGCGGCTGGCTTCTTGGCCGGTGCTGCCTTCTTCACAGCTGCCGTCGACTTGGCGGCGGCGGCCTTCATCGGAGCCTTGGCGGCGGGCTTTGCCGCTGCCTTGGCTGCCGGCTTCTTGGCGGCGGGCTTGGCTGCTGCCTTCGCAGCAGGCTTCGCCGCTGCCTTGGCGGCCGGCTTCTTGGCGGCGGGTTTCGCTGCTGCCTTGGCGGCGGGTTTTGCCACTGCCTTAGCTGCCGGCTTCGCCGCTGCCTTGGCTGCCGGCTTTGCCGCTGCCTTCGGTGCTGCCTTCTTTACTGCAGGTTTCGCGGCAGCTTTCGGTGCCGCTTTCTTTGCCGGCGCTTTCGCCGCCGGCGCCTTCGTCGTGGTCTTTGCCATGCGATGCCCCTTGCGTTTGTGCCGATGGCCGTTAGTGACCCGGCGAGCTAATGCATATCTGACTCGCTCGTATCTAGCCAGCGAAGCATTACATTGAATTTCGTAGATTAAATTTCGGTTACGCTGAGAGCATGATCGCGATGATCGGCACAGAAATCGGCAAAGAATCTTCTCGCTTCGCGGCGAACTGTTGCGAGAGAAATCTCGAGCATCGCGACTCACGCGATCTTCTCGTCAAGCTCACATTCTCTTGAAACGCCGTCGATCTCATGCGGTCATCGGCGGCTTATCGGATGGCAAAAATCATTGCACCGCAGAGGCTGATCTTGCTTCATTCCGGCGGTTACGGAAACAGCAGCAAACTAAATGCGAGCTTTTTACTCGTATATTGAAAGCGGTTGACGAAGCTATGAAAGACAGCATTTGAGGGGACGCCCTGTTGTGCTGCACATCTTCCAGACGAAAGGGGAGATCGCCAACTTCGGCGCCGCAGATGCCCAATGGACAATGAGAGGTGAAGGATCGGGCGATCCTCCTCCCGGGAAGCCGCGATCCCTTGGAAACCAAGGGGTGTAGGCCCTAAGCTCCAACCCGCTCACGCACCTGCAGCCGGCGCGCAGGCTCGGTCTGGTGGAGGTGAACGGCAAACGTATCCCACGGCGGCGTGACACCAATCTGCACCAGGATGCGGCCGATCTCGCCACGATGGTAGCCGCCATGCGTGACGACATGGGTCAGCATTTCCTGGCGCGACATCATCGCCTTGTCGCCGTCGGTGAAGACAAAGGGCACAGGCTGCGACAGAAGTTTTGTCGGCACAGCGTCCAGATAATCGAGATACCAGCGGTCCATCGCAGCGACGTCTGCGCTGAGCTCATCGAGCGTCGGCGTGTCCTCGGTATTGTCTGACGCGTAGCCGTGATGCGTGCCGGAAAGATGCGCGGCGAATATCCTCGACACGATGAGGTTGTGGTTGAGCAAACGGACCGCAGTGTGACGCTGATCCACATGCATCCGCGGGTCGAGGCTCGCGAGCTTTTCCAGCAATTCGCCATTGGCCCGGGCTTGATAGACGAAGAGACTGCGAAGCAGATCCAGCGCGCTCATGGTCTGTATCCTTTGCGAAAAATGTGAGTATGTTGTCTATATTCTTGGCTGATGGAGCAGACATGTCTACTCGCATTGCAAAACCGCGCTCGCGCATGCGCAAGCAGCCGCGCCAGGCGCGTTCGCGAGCAACCGTCGAGGCGATCATCGAAGCCGGTGCTCATGTTCTGAGCGCGCTCGGCTGGGCCGGCTTCACCACCAACAAGGTGGCCGATGCCGCCGGCGTCAGCATCGGCTCGCTCTATCAATATTTTCCCGACAAGCTGTCATTGGTCGAGGCAATCCGGCGGCGACATTTCGATCAGGTGCTGTCGGTGATCGCCGAGTCAGCCGAAGGCGACAAGCCGCTCAAGCGATTCGCGCAGGAGCTGGTGCGCGGTATGATCGAAGCGCACAGCATCCATCCGACCCTGCACCAGGTGCTGCTCGACGAGGCGCCGGGCGATCGCGGCTCACGCGCCGCCCATGCCTCGTTCCAGTCACGCTATCTCGACCACTACACGGCGGCGGTGACGCAATATCGCAGGCGCAGGAAAGACAATGAGACCGTGGCCCGGGTGCTGTCCTCGGCGGTCGAGGGAGTCATCCACAATGCCGCACGGCGAGACATGCTCGATGCGCCGGAACTGCAAAAGCAACTCGTCGAGCTGATCTGCGCTTATGTGTCGGGTGGGAAGGCGGTGTGAGGACGTCCTGAACAACTTCAGTCGTAAGCCAGAGATTGGCGAGAAGCGAGGCGACATCCGATCTTCCCCCTGGCGGGGAGATTGGCAGCCTTCAGCGAAGCCGCTTCCCTGCCTCAGCGCAGGACGCGGCAGCGGCCGTTGTAGACCATCCAGCGGTCGAAGCCCGAGACGCAGAATTCGACATTGTCGCCGATCGAGGCAAAACCCTGACCTTCCTCGATCAGGTACCAAATGGTGCGGGCACGGCCATCGGAGAGGCTGACGGTGGCGCCGCAATAACGGCGGCCGATCGGCCATTCTTCGTTGGCCGGCAGATAGCGATGCTGATGAATGCGCTGGAAATCGGTGATCGAAACATCAGGCAGATGCGGCACGTGATGCACCTGATAGGAGAAGCGGCTGGAGATCTTGTTCAGCACCCAGGCCTCACCGCAGACGCCGCTGTCCTCGTCGGAATAAACGGAAAGATCGGCGGCCTGCGCCGCCTGGGTGATGCCAAGGGGTCCGGCCAGCGGCGTGCAAAGCGAAATCAGGGCAGCAAGAGCGGATTTGGCAAAGCGAGTCATGGCAGCCTCTCGAAGGTCGACTGCGCGCACTGTGCGGATTCGGCGGCGCGCGGTCAAGCGGTCGCGCCGACGATGGTTTCCGGCTTCGCAACCGGTTTTGCCGGTGCGGAGCCGTGAAACCACGTCCTGAGCCTTTGAAAAGCTCGCTTCCCTATGTCTGGGGAAAGTCACCCGCTGCGAAGCGGCGCTACTCCCCGGCCAGCCATTCCAGCGACCAGTGCGCCGGTTTTTCGACCGCCAGCAATCTGTGCAGAGCCGGCAGCACGATGCGCAGGTCGCGCTCCAGCGTGAAGGGCGGGTTGACCACCACCATGCCGCTGCCGTCGAGGCTGGGTTCGCGCGACGCAGGCCGGATCTCGAACTCGATGTCGAGCAACTTGGGGACGCCGGATTGCTTGAGCGCCTTGCGGAAGGCGATGATCGCCTTGCGGTCCTTGATCGGATACCACAACGCATAGATGCCGCCCGGCCAGCGCTTGTGCGCTCTCTGCATCCCGTCGACGAGGCGGTCGAATTCGCCGGCTTCCTCGAAGGGCGGATCGATAAGAACCAGTCCACGCTTTTCCTTTGGCGGCAAATGCGCGCCGAGCGCCAGCCAGCCGTCGAGCTCGATCACCCTCGTCTGGAAATCGCCGGCGAACAGCGTCTTCAGCCTGGCGGCATCCTCGCCATGCAGTTCGATCGCCGACAGCCGATCCTGCTTGCGCATGAGATGGCGGGCGATGAGTGGCGAGCCCGGATATTTCTTCACGCCGCCATCGGGATTGAGCGAACGCACGGCTTCGAGATAGGGGGCAAGCAGCGCAGCCGCCGATTTGTCCAACGAAGCGTCGATCAGGCGGCCGATGCCGCCCTGCCATTCGCCGGTCTTTTGCGCTTCCGTCGACGACAGATCATAGCGGCCGATGCCGGCATGGGTGTCGATGACACGGAACGCCTTGTCCTTCTGCTTGAGATAGTCGAGCAGAAGGCTGAGCACGACATGCTTGACGACGTCGGCGAAATTTCCGGCGTGATAGGCGTGACGGTAGTTCATGCCGCCCTCATGTCGATGAGCCCCTGCCCCAGCGCGGCGGTGGCGGCTTCGAGTTCGGGTTCTCCGGCCGGCTGCCGCCGAAACGCAAGGAGAGCAGGAAGCCGATCAGGCCGACGGCCATCAGCCCATAGCCGACCGGCCGGGCGCGGCTGTCGATCTCGCCGGCGCCGGAGCGCAGCACCAGGTCCACCGCCCGCATCGGGATATCATCGGCATCGCCCGGGCCGACGGTGAAGAGATAGGCGCCGGGGCTGACAGTCGTGATCACGCCCGCCTCGTCGCGAAAGATCTTGTCGGGCAGTTGCGGGCTGACCTGGCGCGGATTGTCTGAGTGGTTGAACTGCAGCGTCGAGGCGAGCACCGTGCGGCTACCGGCGGCAGCGGTCAGTGTCAGGACAGTGCGCTGCTGCGAGACGATGCGTTCGGCCCGGGCGGTCAGATCAACCAGTACCCTGACCGGCGCATCGCCTGCCGAGAGCGTCACCGTCACCGGCTTGAAGCGGCCCTGCTCGTAGACCCTGTAGCTGCCGATCTCATGACCGGAGAAATTCGTCATCGCCCAGGGATAGACGATGCCGACGGCGATACCGGCGAGCAGGATCAGGAAGAATAGAAAGCGCATTGAGGATCCCCCGAGTATTCGACCAGCTTGCCAATAGCGCTCCAAGGATCAAAAGGCGATGGCCTGCGCGGCGGGCCTCGTCTGTCCAAGACAAAGGATAATAGCCAAATGAATGTTTGTGCGGATTTGGCCAAAGCGAGCTGCCCGCCGTCCAACCGCATCAGCGTCATGTCTGCGTCGCAATGCTGCCGGATTTCTACCTATACGCTCAAAAGCCATCGCTAAATTAGGGAAGTCTAAATAACTTAATAGACGCAACGACCATTCCGATCGCATCGTTTTCTAAGAATTTATTTAAGAACCGTGATGTTCCTATATTTTCGATATTCTATAAATGAAAACAACATCAAATACATCTAAAAACACACAGTAACAGTATTGGTTTTAACCAGCGTTTCTGATTCCATTCTGAAATTATCCTGCCACATCGTTGCCCTACGTCAGCGAAAATTCCCGTAAATATTTATGTTTTTTGTTGGTATATTTCCAATTTCGGCTCGACCCTCGGAACGCTGCCGCAGACGCTGCCGACCTCATGATTAACCACTCCCGAACGATCACGGTTAACGATTCGCTAATTTAGTTGACTATGTTGTCCACAGGTATATTTTTGGCACGTTGGGATGTGCAATTTGGGCGAGTAGTGGGCGATGGTGGCACCAGACGCGTAACAGCGATTTCGGGGCGTTTCGAATGCTGAACGGCAGCCAATAGCCGTATAGCGTCGCCCAGCGAACTCAGAAAGCAATCAACAGACAGCAGGAGTGACGATTCCGCCGAAGCGGAAGGTTTGTGACGTTCTCAGGAACGTCGCCCGGCAACGCTATGTCCCGGTTCGGCGGTAGCGCGAGTAGTGCGTAAGGGCGAAGGGGTAGAGTATGGGTAGATCTGTCAACGTTCTGAAACTCGAGTCCGGGAACAGCCGGAGGGGCGCCAAATCCAATCGGGGCCGCGCCCTGGTTGCCGGTGGGGCAGGATTTCTGGGTTCGCATCTGTGCGAGCGTCTTTTGCTGGATGGATACGAAGTTGTCGCCTTGGACAATTTCCACACCGGCAAAAGATACAATCTCAATGCCCTCCTGCGCGATCCGCGATTTACGTGCATCGAGCACGACATTGTCGACGCACTGCCTTTGGATCTTCAGGTCGATGAAATCTACAACCTCGCCTGCCCGGCCTCCCCGCCGCATTACCAGGCAGATCCGATCCATACGTTCAAGACAAGCGTGCTTGGTTCGCTGAACCTGCTCGAACTGGCGCGGCGGAACAATGCCAAGATATTCCAGGCTTCGACGTCCGAGGTCTATGGCGACCCCCTGGTGCATCCGCAGCCGGAGGGCTACTTCGGCAACGTCAACCCGCATGGTCCGCGATCCTGCTATGACGAGGGCAAGCGTTCGGCCGAGACGCTGTTCTTCGACTATTCGAGAACGTATGGCCTCGATGTCCGCGTCGCGCGGATCTTCAACACCTATGGCCGCCGCATGCAACCAGACGATGGCCGCGTCGTGTCGAACTTCATCGTCCAGGCTTTGCACGGTGACGACCTGACCGTCTACGGCAGCGGCCAGCAGACACGTTCATTCTGCTACGCGGACGACCTGATCGAAGGCTTCATCCGGCTGATGAACGCACCGAGCGCTCCGAAGCACCCGGTCAATCTCGGCAACCCTACCGAATTCACCATTCTGGAGCTGGCGACACAGGTGATAGAATACACCAACTCGCGGTCGAAGATCGTGCATCGGCCGCTGCCCGTCGACGATCCCAAACAGCGCAAGCCGGACATCTCCTTTGCCAGGGACAATCTCGGTTGGGAGCCAAAAATCAGCTTGAGCCAGGGGCTCGCGCATACCACGGCGTATTTTGACGCCCTGCTCTACTCGAGCCGGCCCGTCAAAGAAGCTGCGATGTAAATGAGCCGGCCCGCAATCCTGGTGACGGGTGGGGCCGGTTACATCGGCAGTCACACCTGCAAGCTGTTGTCAGCTGCCGGCTACCTGCCCGTCGTTTTCGACAATCTGAGCCGCGGCAACGAGAGATCCGTTGCCTGGGGGCCGCTTGTCGTCGGCGATATCCGGGACCGGAATGCGCTGCAGCAGGCGATCGGGACGTATCAGCCGAAAGCGATAATCCACTTTGCAGCGCTGGCCTATGTCGGCGAGTCCGTTCATGAGCCCGCGGAATATTATTCGACCAATGTGTCGGGTACCATCGCGGTGCTCGATGCGGCGCGCGCGAGCTCGATCGAAAACATCATCTTCTCAAGCAGCTGCGCGACATATGGTGTGCCCGAAACACTGCCCATTCGAGAGACCTCGTCACAAAATCCGATTAGCCCCTATGGGCGCACCAAGCTGATGGGCGAGCAGATCATCGGGGACTATGCCTCTGCCTACGGAATGAAATATGCGATCCTGCGTTATTTCAACGCCTGCGGCGCCGATCCCGACGGAGAGCTCGGCGAATGGCACACGCCGGAAACCCACCTGATCCCGCGAGTGCTAATGGCCGCATCCGGACTGATCGACGAGATCGAGGTTTTCGGCGCGGACTACGACACGTCGGATGGCACCTGCGTGCGCGACTACATCCATGTCAGCGATCTGGCGCGCGCACATCTAAAGGCTCTGGTGCATCTGGAGTCGGGTGGCGAAAGCTTATCGGTCAATCTCGGCACCGGACGCGGCGTATCCATCAAGGAGATTCTCCAGGCGGTCACCCGGATGACGTCAAAATCGGTTCCAACCGTCTTCAGGCCCCGGCGCCCGGGAGACCCGGCAGAGCTCTACGCCGACCCTGCCAAAGCACGCGAACATCTCGATTTCATGCCGGAACTTTCCGACATCGATACGATCGTCAGGACAGCCGCCCCATTCTTCGGACTGGAGGCCGCCGCGTCCACAATTCCGATGCCGACAGCGAAGCGCGGTCGGTCAACTGCGCCAGACATGTCAAATGCATCGGAAAGCAACACCAGCTCGCAAAGCTGGTAGTAGTCGTCCCGCTTGTCGTGTGTCGGGACGTGGGCTCGCTGAGGTGAGTGAGGGCTTCTCAGCGAGCCTTTGATACGGCTCAGGGCCTGAAACCAAAGCCCGTCAACGCGCTTTGTCTTCATGCATGCCGTTGTCCCAAAATCGCTGCGCGCTTTGGGCCGCATGCATCAACTCTTGGAATCGATCAGGCTGCGGATCTTGTCAAACTGCGCGCCCTTTGTATCGCCTTCCTCGAATTTCCGTTGCTCGTCGGAAGGGTTTTCCGAAGAGTGCCTGAAACTGTACCAGACTCCGTCCGGATCCTTGCGCTGCTGGAGGGTCCCGCCCCGGATGCGGTGGCTGAAACACGTGCGAATCGGCGCCGCGTAGCTCTTGGACCGCCAGACGAGATCCATGCACATCTTGCCATCGTTGCTTAGATGCCATCTGCCTTCGCCGACAGAAACCGTGTCCGGCTCGGAGGTCCAGGCCCGGACCGGTCGATCCTTCTGTCCGAAATAGGCCGCTCCGTTATCCCATATCCACGTGCGGTCAGCATAAACAAGCTGAAGTTCGAAAGCCGTCGGGACAGTAACGGCATCTGCAGGTCCTCTGTCTTTGGCACCAGCTGCGTGCGCGGCTCCGCAAAGCACCATCTGGCAGCAAATGGCCAGGAGGGGCGCAAGGGAGACACGCCTGGCAAGTCGATGGCGCCTCACCCCGCTGGCTGATTCAGATGGCAATCCGGTCCGGGTCGTCATGCCGAGCGATCGCATTCGATGTTCACTTCCCAAGCGGGCGTCGACCAGCCGAGCATACCGCAAGAACGGGCCCGGTCCGTTCTGCGCTGACAACTGGCTCCACGCCCCAACCATCAGTATTTCGCATGCTATTGACTGCCACGCGAAGATGTCAACCGCGAGGGCCGACAGTATCTGTCGCGGCGCGCACGGGCTGTAAGATCGAAGACGACGGTCAGGCACGCGGCACGTTATACACATCCCTCGACGAAGGGGCCGCTAACCCATAGCGAGCCGTTGCTGTACATGGCCGTCCCGTTGTCGTCGGTGTAGCCATGAGACTGCTCGTCGACGTGCAGCCTGGTGTTTGGCACCAGCTGACCGTTCACCTTGACGCTCTTGATGAACAGGTTGCGATCACCTGGCTTGCCCTCTCCGCCCCAGAGGTCGTTGATATAGCGAAGCTCGATCGTCTTCGGGTTTGGCACGCTGCTGAGATCGATGTGGAACGGCTTGGCCTCGGTCGACGCCTGCATTAGCTCCGCCACGGCAGCTTCGGGCGTCGATGCGGCGCTCTCGTTGCCCGGGACGTCGATCTCGGCGACGGTCTTTCCGTCGACCACGACGTCGAACCGAGGCGCGCCTTGGAGATTAACGCCGGCAGCGTCGACCTCCAGACTGGTGATGGAGCAACGTCCGGTGGCTTTCGCCGCGGTGGCCACTAGGTCGGCCACACGCTGCCTCTGCGATTGCACCCATCCGGCGATGGGCTGCAGCAGCGCGTTTCGGTCGCCGGCATCGACCTTGAAGAGGTTGGTTCGTTCACCGGAATCGGCCTTGAGGTCGTATTCCTCCACCTTGCCGGTGGTCGCGTTGAAGATGACCTTTCGATCGTTCTCGCGATAGCCGAACAGGAATCCGGCCCAAGGGTTGAAGAAGAAGGTCTTGTTTGGCCGTTGCTCGCTGAACAGGCTGCGCCCCTGCCACTGCTTCGGCAGCTGAAGTCCGAGTATGTCGAAGATCGTCGGAGCGATATCGATGATGCCGCCGACCGGGTGCGCAACCTCGTCATGAAAGAGATGCTTGTTGATCATGATGAGCGGTATGTGGATGTTTTCCTCGTAGATCGCGCTGGCATGAATGTAGTCGCCATGCTCCCCGAACGCCTCGCCATGATCGCCCAATATGACCACGAGCGTCGAATCGAGCTTGCCGGACTGCTTGAGCGATTCAAGGATCTCGCCAAGCGCCGTATCGCCGACCTTCAGGGCGTTGAGATAAGCGTTGAATTTCTGATCGTCCGAGTAGTGGACCAGCGTGTTGCCATCGGCGGAAGGCGCCATCTTCGAAAACATCGGGCTGTCGGTGATGTAGGGATAATGGGTCATCGCCGTGAACATTATGCCGAAGAAGGGTTTTCCCGCGTCCTTGTTCATCCAGTCGATGATCGACTGCGCCGTGCAAAGATCGCTGTTGTAGTCCATGTTCTTCCACTGCTCCGAGCTGAGCTTGAACGTCGGGGTACCGCATTTCTGCCCCCGGTAGTCCTGGATCACATCCAGTCCCCTGTTGAGCAGAAACTCATCGACCCGTTGGAATCGGGAATCCGCACTCCAGAAAAACCCTGTGCGGAAATTGTTCTTGGACAGGGTGTTGGAGATCGTGTCGAGAGGCAGATAAGGATACCTGGTGGTCATGCCATAGTATGAAATGTCGTTGTACATAGAAGTGAGCAGAGAAAATACCGAGTAATGCGTGGACGGCGCGTGCGCATATATGTTGTCGAATCGTATGGAGTCGTTCGCATAACTCTTGATATTCGGTGTGACCGGATACTTGCCGCCAAACGTCTCGATGTATTTGGACGGCACCGACTCCATCATGAAAATCAGCACGTTCTTGATCGGGTTTGGCGTCGGCGCCTTGAAGGTCGACGTTTCCGGCGGACGCTCGCCGACGCTCGCGACATCCGGGTCATTGGTGCTGGCATTCATTGTCAGCACGACCGGCGTTGGACTGAGCACGGCCGATTCAACAAAATACAGGATCGGATTGTCGATCTTGGCCGCCGGCAGCGCCTCCGCCCGCACGTGGTATCCAGTGCCGGCGAGGGCCGCGCCGACACACACAACGAGCACGCCCAGAAAGGCCCCGTAGCCAGCGGCGCTCAGCCTCTGGCACAAACTGGCCGCGGCATAGCCAAGGATGAGCACCAGAATGACGGACCCTGAAAGGGTCGCGAAGTCCTTGATGTTGAGCGCGTCGCCCATCGCGTTCCTGGCATCGGCATTCTGCAAGAAGTCGCCATAGACCAGCCACTGGAACGTGAACGGTTCGCCCAGCATCTTGACGAGATTGATGTTGGCAAATCCCCAGCCCAGAGAGACCACGACAGCAACATAGAAGAGGAAGACGACGATTGCTGAGCCGAGACGGCTGGCCTTTGCCAGGAAAAGCAGGATCAGAGTCACCACGGTCAGGGACGTAACGACAATCAAGTCGTAGTAGCTCGATGCCAATCCCTTGGGGATGGCCCCCAAAAGGCCTGGAAACGTGGTTTGCGGATCAACGATTGCGCCGCGGTAGACACCCAAAAGCAGCCAGGACAACAGGCCCGTGCAAATGATCCGCAGGCTCCTGCGCCGGAAGCGCAAGTCCTTCGATGAAGCCGTCCCCGCCTTCGATTCCGTAAGGCCGCTCTCAGGTCGGCGCGCCGACCCCATATTGCCGCCGATGCTCATACAATTGCCCGCCGCCAGTCTGCGCTTCGGCCCAAACCACGGCCGATAGCCTTCAAACCCCCACCCGCAGAATCGGCTTGCGCTAAAAAAGAGTCAACAAAATCAAGTTTGCGTTAACCAACTCTCTTGAGAACTGGTTAACCGAACGCATTGATCGGCGATGCGTTTTGGCCAAGTGAGCTGTCTGATCAACTGTGCACCCGCCGTATGAATCGGCGACGGCGGGCGCTGTCGAGCACCCGCCGTCGTGACGTTCGGTACTGGCGTCGACGATCAGCCGCCACGCAGACGTGTCGCACTCAGGCTCGCGATGGTCATGCCCCGCTGTTCGGAAGGGCACGTCGGCAGAAAGCGGCTCGCATCCGCGTATGTCATCTTCGCGATGGAACTCTTCAGCCCACCACGCTTGGCGATCCAGCCGCGAACCCAGCCAGGGTAGTTTTTCATCATGAAATTCGCGGCCACCTGATTGCCCCGCGCAGAAACGCCATACGGTAGGTGAAAGCCGAACGACGCGTTCTGCGTGATGCACACCTTGCTCTTGGGCATCGACAGATAAAGCGTGCAGGCCGAGTCGCACGAACCGTTGAACCGCACAAAAGTACCGCTGCGGCGCATTTTCAGCGCACGGATGGCATAGTCGATCACATAGCCACCGCGATCGCCACTGATCGTCTTGACGTTGGCCGTGCCAAGGCTGATGCGCGGTCGCAGCAATTCTCCCGCGGAGCTTGCCGAGACCAGTGCGCCCATCAAACCGAGCGCACCGAGAAACTTCATTATCGTTTTCATTTGCGCCTCCTGCTATGCCGTCAATGACTAGCTGGGAGGCGTAAAGATTGAATATTCCGCGTCGCTAAAGTTGTATCAGTTGATTGATTGTACAGCCGTTTTAGGATCTGATTGACGATTTGGTTTACTAATGGCGCAGAAGGATGATCACTGAAAAGTAAACCCGGCACGGACATCATTGCGGATCGACTGTGCTGGGGAGCGCACTCGGCGGAACTGGATCAGAGGAAGTCGGATGGCCGTTGGTGGCAAGGAGCGGAGGCCGTCAAAGGAAGGCAAGCCTCGCCGCGTCTGCGTCGTGACAAATGTAATCGGTCAGGCTGGCGAAGACGCCGCCATGGTCGAACTGGCCAGGCTTTTCGCCGAAGATGGCGACGACGTCACCCTGCTATGGGTTCCCGGCAGGGATGCAGCATCTCTAGAGGAGGAGGCAGCGCGCCACCGCGACCTGGAGGCGGCCTCGGTGCGACTGGAAGTTCTCGACAAGTCCGATCAGTTGCTTCCTTCGCTGGCGACGCCCGAGAGCCGGTCCGCCGCTGTGCTGCATTATCTCGAACGGTCCAGCCACGATTTGGTCTACGCGCCGCTTGAGGGCGGGTTGCCTTACTACACGCTGCTGGCGGTCGAGACCGCGGCCTTTGCCGCGCCGCCGATCGTGGTCGTCGCCCACGCTCCGGAAGAATGGGAACATGACGCCGACAAGGCGTTCATGGACAGCACCGAGGCGATCGCCGTCGCCTACATGGAGAAATACTGCGCCGAGATGGCGAACAGGACGATCTGTGTGTCGGCCGCCTTGCGACAGTGGATGTTGTCGAAGGGCTGGAAGGTGAAGAAGGCGATCGTGATGCCGATGTTGCTGATGCAGGATCGTCTCGGTCCAGCCGGAGCGCGGCCGTCGATTGCGAGAAGCGCCAGAGAACTTGCCGTCTTGGCCGGCTGGCGCTTCCGCGATGGCCTGACGCTGCTTTGCGACGCGCTCGACATCATCGCGCCAACAGCGCCAAAAGAGCTGACGGTCACCGCATTCGGTCCATTCGGAAAGATCATGGGCGAGCACAGCGGTGGACTGCTTCTGAGGCGCGCCGAGCGGTGGCCGTTCAAGCTCAACCTGTTGGCGCACGCAAGCCCCGCCGCAAAGCTCGACTACGTCGCGCGGACCGGCGCACTCGCCGTCATCCCCGCCCGCGCCGCATCGACAGGCGCGGCGGTCGCCGCCTGTACCGAGGCGGGATTGCCTTTCGTTGCGACCAATGTCGACGCGAACGCCGAGAGCTGGAATGCGCAGTCGAGGCAACCGCGGCTGGTCGATCCTGACGCTGCCGCGTTGGCGCAGGCGATTTCGGCGGCGCTCAATGACCCGCCTCGCCCGCTGCCTGTCGACCGCCAATGTCGGCAGTCCTGGCTGGATACGCGCAATTTGCCGACGCCGGCCAAGCGCAGGCGCGTCGACAAAAGTGCCGGGTCGTCACCACTGGTCTCTATCGTCATGGCCCATCGCAACCGGCCACTCTATCTGAAACAGGCAATCGCGGCGATCGAGGCGCAAACCTACGATCACCTGGAACTGGTTCTGGTCGACGACGGAAGCGACCTGGACGAAGCCAGGCGATTGCTGGATACGCTGGAACCGACCTTCCGTAAGCGCGGATGGAAAATCCTGCGCCGACCGCACAAGCATCTCGGCGCGGCGCGAAATGCCGGCATCCGCGCTTCGCGCGGCGCGCTGATCCTGTTCGTCGACGATGACAACGCGCTGTTTGCGGAGGCCGTCGATCATTTCGTGCGTGCGATGGCTACATCGGGCGCCGATATCTGCACTGCGTTCCAACTGATCTTCTACGAGGATTTTGTGCCCGAGGATCGCGCCGACGGGCTGATCCAGTACCTGCCCCTGGGTGGTCCCGACGCGCTCGGCCTGATCCACAACGTCTACGGCGACGCGAATGCGATGATGCGCCGATCTGTGTTCTCGCAGATCGGGTTCTTGATCGAAAAACCCGGCTACGCCATGCACGACTGGGAGTTCTTTGCGCGAGCCTCTCTCGCGGGTCTCAAGATCAGGACGATTCCAAAGCCGCTATACTGGTATCGCTCGAAACCGGATGGAATGTTCCGGACGTCGAATTGGTACGACAGCCGGCTTCCCGTCCTGGAGGCGTTCAGGTCGAGCCAATCCGATGACGTCCGCCTGCTGCATCATTTGGCCATCGCCCAGAACACGCACCGGTCCGAAATTGAAAGTGCCCGCGAAAACCTGAAATATGTCCCCGGCAATCGAAAATATCTGGAGCTGTGCGACATCGAACCGAACAGCGATGCAGCTATAGAGAAGCTTGCGAGCATTGCTGGGTCGATCGGCCGCCCCGATACGGCTGCCACCTTGCTTGGACGCCCCGCCGCCGCCACACACCACGATGCCCCGAACCGTCCTGATGTCAGCGGCAGTTCGATCACCCTCGACTACGACATACTGAGGAGTGCACGGTTGCTTACACCGCGCGTCTCGGCTCTCCCGCTGCTGCTTGTCGCGCCGGATGACGGCGGGGTGTTCTTGCGTCCGCATGCGGACGGCGCGGTCGCTGCATCGCTTGATCATCATTTTCCAGCCTTCTTCCGGAAGGTGGAAGCAACCGTTGAAATCGCTCATGCCGATGCGCCGGCGATGGATTTTGCTCTCGCCCTTGCTCGACCCGACCAAACCATAGATTGGCAACAGGACGTCGGCGCGCAAACGATCGCCTTTTCAGGCTGGATAAGCATCGAAGACAGATTTGTGCGCCATCCCTTGGTGGCAGCGCTTCGCGCACGACGGAAGATGCCGCTTTCAATCGTTCTCGCCGTTCGTTTCGCTGGAACGTCCAATGGTTTTCCAACCAATGCTTTCTTTCGGAAGCTGACACTGTTCAGCGACTAAAGCGCGTCGCGCCTGAACGGCCTCATGCAACGCGCTTTAGGTTGTTGTATTTATGCATGTCGTTGTCCCAAAACCGCTGCGCACTTTTGGGCGCATGCATTAGCGGCGATCCGCCCAAGCAAACGAAATCCCCGAGCGCCAGCGAGGCCCCGGTCCGATCAATTGCGCGCGTTAACCACGTTTGCCCAAACTTGCCGAAATGGTTGACAAAACGTTAATAGATGCTAATATTTCAGTGGGTTGTTTTGTGTGTGTGGGGTGCGTTATGCGCAAGGTTCATTCTTTGCTTTTGGGCGGACTTAGTCTGCTGGGGCTGAGCGTCGCTTTCACAGGCGCGGCGCAGGCGAGTATCGATGTTGGCGTCAAGGAAGCCGAGCTCGCATGCGAGCAGGCCCTCAAAACCGGCACAATCGAGGCGCTTGAGGACTATCTGCACCGTTACCCGAATGCTCCGACCGCCTGCAAGGCGCTTGCTCTCAACAGTCTGGGCCAGTTTGCGGGCGGTGATGGGAGCAATGACCACGGTGAAGGCGGCGGCCGCTACGGCGGATAAGCATCAGCCAAATTTTGCCCTTCAATAATTCGCACGTCAGTTAGCGTAGTCGCTACCTTGGTGTTGTATGGCAAGGGTTGATACGAATCCGGCATAGCGCTCCGAGGTTTTCATCCAGCCGAGCTCCACCAGTTGCGCGGCGTCACCGCGATAGCGGACAGACCTTTGATTGCGGAGCGCGAGTTTCGGATTGCGCTCCAGGGCCTCCATGTAGGCAGCACGCTCCTCAAGCGTCTTTTCCTTGAGTTGCGCATTTTCACTCAGAGACGACGCTGATTTCTGGCGAAACCCCCAGATGAATTTGAAGTGCAGCAATGCGACGCGGAGTTCGCTGAACCGGACCTTGCTGATCGTGTGCTGTGCGACGTGATAATGCGTGCCCCGCCCCCATTTTACGATCGGCACCTTTGTCAGGCACGGGGGAAAGGTTTGCTTGAACCGGCCGTGCCAGAAGACCCGTTCCCTCACGCCACCGAACATCTGCTCGGGTGGATACATACCGTCGCGGGCGCGCAGCCACCCTGGCTCCGGGTCGAAGTAAGGTGAAGCTTCAACAAGCGGGATCGTGCCATCATAGCTGTATTCGGCCAACGGGCCGTCGGCATACATGTCGATCATGGAGCCGATAACTGCGTCCGCGCCGGTCGAATCGAGATAGCTGCAAAGCTGCCGCAGGTTCGCTCGCTCAAGATCGGGATAGACGAGAAGCTCGTCAGCGTCGATCGAGAGGCACCAATGGCCGGTGCCGAACACATTCATGAGCGTGTTGATCCATCGCGGCGGATCGATGTTTTCAGCGAAATGCGATCCTTCCGTGTGGAAGCAGTGGCTGTCCGGCTGCTCCAGGATCAGCTCACGCGTCCCGTCCGTGGAGCCATTGTCCAGGAAGAAAAAGCGATCGACGCCGAGGCCGCGGTAGTGGTCGAGAAGTTGCCGCAGCAATTTGGCTTCGTTGCGCAGTCCGACAAAGCACAAGATCTCGCCATCGGTCACGTCAATCGGCCGGTCGTCCAGGCGCGCAAGATGTTTTGGGGAGCGAAGTTCAACCATCCGAACGTCATCAAACCAGTTCACGCGAAAGGCAGGTGCGGTATGGAGAGTCCCGCGAAACGATTATCAAAGTGTTATCCAACTGTTGGCAAGACTGTTTCGAACGAAGCGGGCTGACAAGGGGGACTCATTGAGCGTTGGTTCCAAGGCAGGCGCAATGCCCAAGGGCAAGCGACAGGCAAGCCAGAAGCCTCGCAATGTGTGTGTCGTTTCGGAGGTTGAGTTCGGCTCGACGGTTACTGGTGATCACGGGTCGGTGACCTACGCGCTGGCGCAGCATCTGGCGGGAACCGGTGACACCGTGACGCTGCTTTGGGCGCCGAGCCCGCTCGGCAGCCAGCCCGACGATCAGGAAATCGCCAGGCTACGCAAATGGTGCTTCGACAATTTCCTGGTGCGGCTCGAATTGTTGCCTCAGTCGCCCGAGTTGCTGCGCGGCATGGATTCCAGCGACAAGAACTCATTGGCTGTCTACCACTACCTCAAGCAGAACGCATTCGACGTCGTCTATTTTGCGCTTGAAGGCGGACTGGCGCATTTCTCTACCCTTGCCAAGCGAACAGGCGTCTTTCCCGACCCTCCTGCGATCGTCGTGCTCGCGCATGAGCCGCTTATGTGGAAGCTGGAAGCCAATTCCCGGGCGGTCGAACGAAAAGAGCAGATGACCGTCGCGCATATGGAAAAGACGTCGGCCGAGACGTGCGACCATCTTGTCATCGCTGGCCAGTCGCTGCTCGACTGGATGGCCAAGGCAGCATGGAAGCTGCCCACCAGCCATCACATTGCTGCGCCCCTCGAGCCGGAGGAGTGGCGTTCGAACTTCGCTGTCGATCACTACAGGCCGCGAGAGCGGCCCGCCGCCGAAGTGGTTCATTTCTCAGGCACAGAGGCGCGTGATGGACTGACGCTCTTCTGCGATGCGCTCGATCGTCTGGCCGACCGCGGCGTCACCGATCTGACAGTGACCGTTGTCGGCACGTTTGGTCATGTCCTGGGCGAGCATTCGGGCGGCATGATCGTTCGGCGTGCGCGGCAATGGCCGTTCAAATTGAAGCTCCTGCCCATTCGAGATGAGCCTGATATCTACAGGTACCTGCGGCAGAGTCATGCGCTGGTGGCGATGACGCACTCAGCGGCTCAGCTCCCGCTGGAAGTGATGACGTGCCTCGACGAAGAGATTCCGTTCGTCGCGACAGATGTCGGCAGCATACGTGACGTGCTCCATCCGAAGTCGGCTGACGCCGTCATGATGGAGGCGTCAGCTTCCGCCATCGCGGCCAAAATTGCGTCTGCGCTTGAAAGCCGATCGTTTGGTCCGGCAAAGCCCCTGCAAAAACGGGAAGCGCGCGAGAAAGCCTGGAGCAGGCTGCACGCAAAATTCTCCCGTGATCCCGGTAAGGTCTCCAGCCGCAGCCGCAGCCGGCCACCGCTCGTTTCGATCATAACGGCGCACTACAACCGGGCGCGCCTGTTGCCCCAGGCGATTGCCTCGGTCCGACGCCAGGACTATTCCAACATCGAACTGATCGTCGTCGATGACGGCAGCACCGATCCAGATGCAATCCAATTGCTGGCAGAGCTCGAACCGGAGTTCGAGCAGCGAGGCTGGCGGATCATCCGGCAGAAGAACGGCTTCCTCGGCAAGGCGCGCAACACGGGAATCCGCGCCGCCAAGGGTTCACTGATCCTGTTCCTAGACGACGACAACGTGCTGTTCCCAAACGCCGTCAGTACGTTCGTCACCGGCATGCAGAATTCCGGCGCCGATATCTGCACAACCTTCGCCAAGTGGCTCAACGAGCCCTTCGTGCCGCCGGACACCAAGAGCGGCTACATGCTTTACTTCCCGGTCGGCGGGCCTACGGACATCGCCTTGCTCAACAATCCGTATGGCGATGCCAATGCGATGTTCCGGCGTGAGGTGTTCGACAAGATAGGTTACCTGAACGAAGAGCGGGGGTTTTCCGCAAGCGATTGGGAGTTTTTCCTTCGCGCGGACCTGGCAGGCCTGGAGATCGTCCCCGTCCCGGAACCGCTCTATTGGTACCGGTCGGCACCGACTGGCATGAATCGAAATGCCGAGTGGTTGAGGAATCGCAAGCCGATCATCGCTGTCTTTCGAAAGCATAGATTCGCGAAAACGAACATGTTCGTGCAACTCGGCATCAGCTCGAACACCGACAATCATGAGAAGGAGCTCAACCTCTGGAATTTGGAGCTGCGGGTCAACGACGAGCGGTATCTCAGATTGAGCACTGGTCCCGCCAATACCGCGGACGCAATGCAGTTGCTGGCCGAGATCGCGGCACGCGAAGGCAGGGCGGATACCGCAATTTCGCTTCTCGCCCATGCAGGACGAACCGACTTCGCCCTGGGGGTGGTTGAAATACTCAACGCGGCGACCGAAGAGACCGTGCCGGAGTTGCATTCCTCACTTTACCGCGAGCAGTATCTTTCCGCCGAGCCCATGCGCCTGGCTCATGTCAGTTCGTATCCGGACGCCGATCCGGACCTGCTGAGCTATGTCGAACAATCGCCGGACCAGTTGTTCCTCGAAGCCAAGGGCAACAACGTCACCATGGCTTTGCTGAAAGGCGTCTGCCCGCCGGGCGCCATAGGCGCGAGTTGTTGGGTTTACCTCGATGAGGAACTGACGGGCTCTGCGCAGTTTCAGCTCGCGATGGTGGACGCGGAAAACCAGACCTTCAGCAATCTCGCCCAACTGCTTGAGGATGGGAGCGGGAGCGGTTGGGCTGATGTCAGCCGACGGCACGAGGCGCGTGAGATAGGGGCGACCGTCAGTTCGCCGGCAACCGGCCGACGCGATTTGTTGTTTGCAGTCAAATGCGGCGGCAGCCGCCCGGACGCGCGCGTACTCGGCGGCTTTTCGAGCGTCCAGATCCGCCATGTCGTTTCGACCGACGCGAAGCGCCCGCGCCTCAACGCACCGCAACAGCGCCAACGCATGCGTCGAATGACCAATGATGAGCTGAAGCGTGCGACGCTTGTGACCAACTATCCGTCCGAGCTGCCGACGCTGCTCATCGCCGGCGACAATGGCGGCATATTCCTGCGGCCGAACACGCATGGCCCGGTTGTTGCCGCCCTCAATTCGGCCTTCCCAGCCTTTGCCAGAAGTGTCGTCGCGACGGTGGAGATCGCTCACGATGACGCCTCCCCATTCGAGTTCGCCATGGCGCTGGGCAGGCAGGAAGAAAAACTCGTCTGGAAACACGATGCTCCTGTCGGCGCCTTGTCATTCTCCGGATGGACGCGCGTTTCGAGACCTTTCGAACTGCATGACCTGAAAGTTTCGATCCGGGAGATCGATCGCAAGTGGCTGACGATCTATCTGGCAATCCGATTGCCACGCGGCTCGAAGCCGATGCCGTCCAATGCTTTCTGGCGCAAGCTGTTGCTGGTGTGGGACTGACAGGCACGCGTCGTCGATCGCGAGAACGTTACCTTGTCGAAGAACTGAATGCGGTACTAAACTGAGCGAGTTCAGGGAGGTGCCAGAAGATGAAGAAGTCATTCAGTCTTGTTCTGGCCCTTATTATCGTTGTCGGCAGCGCAGCATTTTTCACAGCGATCGCCCAGGAGCGCGACGTGGGCCCGAAATGCGTCCAGTGGAACTCGTACCACGTCCTGTTCAATAAGGGCGACGGCAAGATATCCGGGGAATCCGCTAAGGCCCTGGCAGCTTTCATCAAGGATGCCGGGCACGATTGCGGCTACCGGCTCTACGCAACGGCGAGCAAGGAAGGCAACTACGGCAAAGCCTACGACATCGCTGGTCGCAGGCTCAATGCAACCGGCGATTTTCTCAAGGCGCAAGGCGTCAAGCCCGAAATGGTGCTGGCGCTTTCGCATTGGGTTGACGACGGCGCCGCCGACACCAATACGGCGCGGAGCGCGATACTGTACACGCTGCCAAAGCAAGGAATATCGTGCCGGCAATATGAGAAGCGCAGCGCTGTGCAGGTCGACCTGTTTTTCTATAGCCAGTCGTATGTGATTTCACCGCAGGTCAAGGCCGACCTTGAGAAGTTCGCTGCCAGCATCCGAGACTCGCGCTGCAATGTCGAACTGACGGCTTTCGCGGCCACGGAATTCACCGGCGCCGGCGCCGCAAAGACGAACAAGGAACTGGCCAAGCAGCGCGTGAAGGCGATCGAGGATATCTTGACCGCGGCCGGGATCGACAGCGACCGTCTGGTGGACACGAACGTCGAGTACGTTGGCGACCAGAAGCCGAACGTCGTTCGCAGTCGTCTGGCAACCGCGTCCCTGATGTAGCGTCTCGCGAAATCTGGATTGGCCGGCCGCCTTTCGGGCGCGCCTTGCCTGACAACTACCTTGTGTTGGCGCTGTCGCGTACACGCTCCATCTCGTCCAGCAGCATGTCGAGGCCGAGTTCGAAAGTCTTGTCGAATTCCGCCTTGCCGAAGTAGCGGCCGGCGACAGCGACATTGGGAAAATCGCGCGCAAGCTGCTCGTCGCTTACGGTGGTCACGGCCGAAGGGCCCTGAGCGTAGCCGGCGGTCTCATCGAGCAGCCCGCCCGTCATATAATAGCCGACGACCCGGAACAGCCTTGCCGTCGTTTCCTGATCGAAGCCGCCGTCCTTGAACAGTCCGATGACGCGGTCGAGATAGGCAAGACAAGTGGGCGAATTCATCCGGTAGGTGAGGAAATATGTCGCGAAGGCCGGATGCTCGCGAGCGATCCTGCGATAGTCCAATATGGCCATGCGTATCCTTTGCCGCCAATGCAGGCTGGCATCCGGCATCTTCAGTGGGCCGAACAGCCTGTCGACCAACGCCTCGAACAGATGCGCCATTGACGGAAAGTGGTGATAGATGCTCATCGCCTCGCAGCCGAGTTCGGTTGCGAGTTTGCGCGTCGAGAAGCCGGCAAAACCCTCCCGCTCGATTACCCCGAAGGCGGCATCTTCAATCATCTCGCGGGACAACCGGCCGCGGGCTCGCTTTTTTTTGATCGATGATTCCATGGCACCGCTTGACAGCTTACACTGTAAGGTTCAATTTTCGACACACCTTACACCGTAAGGCAAACCGGAACCAGAGGAGAAAATCATGTCTGCCACACTTTCATCGACCCATTCCCTCGTTCGCTCCCTACTGGCGGCCGCCGCTTGCACGCTGACCTTGACGCTGGCCGCACCCGCCCACGCCGATGACTATGATGCGACCATCAAGGACATCCAGTCGACCATGGGCGGCGTGCCGAGCTTCTTGAAGCAATTCCCGAAAGCTGGTCTGCCCGGCGCATGGGCAGAGGTCAAGGCCATCGAGCTCAGCGACAAGACGGCGCTGCCGCCGAAGGTCAAGTCGCTGATTTCGCTGGCGGTGGCGGCGCAGATTCCGTGCAATTACTGCATCTGGTCGGACACAAAGGACGCCAAGCGTGCCGGCGCGACCGACGAGGAGATACAGGAAGCCGTGGCGATGGCGGCGCTGACCCGCCACTGGAGCACCATCTTCAACGGCATGCAGGTCGACTTCGACACATTCAAGAAGGAAATGGGCGGCGAGTAGCGCCGATTTGACCAGCACGCAGCCGGCATGATGCGTCATCGACGTGCCATGCCGGCGGCTTCGATGACGGCGTGCTTCACCTCGCGCCAATTGCATCGGGACGTTGTCAACACCGCCGATTTCGCGCAAGCCTGACTGGAGAGTCGCGATGGGCGGGCGGGCTTGATGCAGGTCTTCGATGGCAGGTAGCACAGTGCTGATCACGGGCGCCCGCGCGCCGGTGGCGCTGCATCTGGCGCGACTGCTGCACGGCGCCGGACGGCGGGTGATCCTGGCCGACAGTCCGGCCCGGCCGATCGCGGCGGCTAGCACGGCATGCGCCGCCTACCATCGCCTGCCGCCGCCACGCTTTGCCGGCGAAGCCTATGCCAAGGCCGTGGAAGCGCTTGTCCGAGCGGAGGGCGTGGAAACAGTCATCCCGACTTGCGAGGAAGTCTTCTATCTCGGCCAGATCTGGCGCGATCGCGCCATGCCGGCCCGCCTGTTCGCGCCCGACATGGCGATGCTCGCCCGCGTCCACGACAAGCATGCCTTCATCCGGCTGGCGCAAAGCCTCGGACTCGACGTGCCGGAGACAATGCTGCTGCAAAGCGATGCCGATCTTGCGACTGTGCGCGATCGTTCGCGCGAGCTGGTGTTCAAGCCGGTGTGGTCGCGTTTCGCCCGTGACGTGCGGCTGCGGCCATCGCCAGGCGAACTCAATGTCATCCGCCCCTCACCCACCACCCCATGGGTGGCTCAGCGTTTCGTCGCCGGCGACGAGATCGGCGCCTATGCGGTGGCGCTGGACGGCAGGCTCAAGGCGCTGGCGCTCTACCGTTCGCTCTACCGCGCAGGCAAGGGCGCCGGCATCTGCTTCGCGCCGATCGAGGACGCGGCTGCCCGGCGCTTCGTCGAGATCTTCGTCTCCGGCGCCGGCTGGACCGGCCAGATCTCCTTCGACCTGATGCGCGAGAAGGACGGAACGGTTCTGCCGCTGGAGTGCAATCCACGCGCTGTGAGTGGCCTGCATTTCTTTCGCAATCCCCAGCGCTTCGCCGACGCTGTGCTGGACGACGGCCCGGAGGTGAGGCCTGATGTCACCAGGCTGCAGACGGTGCGGCTGGCGATGTGGATCTACGGGCTGCCGGCGGTGCTGCGATCCGGTGGTCTCGGCCGCTTTCGCCAAACTATGCGCGACGCCGATGAGTTGCTCGATTGGACGGATGATCCCGCGCCTAGGAAAGCGCAATGGCGCGCTCTGGCCGAGATCGCCGGCACAGCACTGCGTCAGCGCATCAGCCTGCAGGCCGCGTCGACGCGCGACATCGAGTGGAATGGGCCGGAGCAGACGTAGAAGAGATCTCGCAGTTTTCTTACAGCTCGATCTGGTACACGCGCGGTTCCGCTGCCGCCGGCGGTATCTTGCCGTCCATGATGGCTGCTATGTCGCGGCGCAGGAAATCCAGCGGGCCGATCGCCGGCAGCACTTGCGGCGGGATGCGGGCATTGTGGCTGGCCGATTTCAGCACCCGCCGATCCTGCTGCAGCGCGAAGGCGAAGAGCGGCCGGAAGGCCAGCGCCTTGAGCTCGCCGAACAGGCCCTGGCGCGGGCCGATCAGCCAGCCGACGCCCTCGACTGTCCGCTCGTCCGCTTGGCGCAAATGGAAGGTGGTCGCCAGCGCCAGACCGCCCTTTCCCCAATATTCCAGTTCGACGATGCCTGGATGGCGGTAACGGCCGATGGTCCTGGCGCGCTCGCCTTCCAGCAGCCGGCTGACCAGTCCCTGCTGGCGGTCCTCGCCGGTGTAGCAGCTTTCGACCCAGCCCTCGCCGCCGGTCACCTCGACGCGCACGAGATGGCGTTTTGCGGTGAGACCACGCAGCACGCCCTTGTGGGTGAAGTGGGTGTGCGTGGCGTCGAGAATATTCTCGGCCGCGTCGAGAACCGTCGATTGCGCCGAACTGCGCACGCGCTTCACGACGACATCCTTGCCCTGCATGCAGTGGAGATAGGGCTCGGCCTCGGGCGCGCCCGACGAGACGAAGACGACGCCGTCGCGCTCCATGGCGCTGTAGCGGCGGACGCGATAGTGCGGGATGTCACCGACATGGCCGGGAATGGCTGTGCAGCGGCCTTCGCGATTGTAGCGCCAGCCGTGATAGGGGCATTCGATCTCGCCGCCGATGACCTTGCCGGTCGACAGTTCGACCAGCCGGTGGGCGCAACGGTCGAACAGGGCAGCTATGCCTTGCGCCGAGCGAAACAGCACCAGCGGCGTGCCATAGAACAGGATGCGTTTCGGCCTGGCTTTGATGTCGGCGGACAGCACCACCGCCTGCCAATAGTCTTTGTCTTTTTGCTGCCGGGCTTCGCTCAAAGTTCAAATCTCCTGAGCAACGGAATGCCGATCCTCGCGAGCACAAATTCCATGATCCGCACCGCCACGCGTTGGCGGCGTGGCAGGTGGCCGGCATAGACGGCATTGTATTCCACTGTCGCCACGGCGCCACGCAAGCGTTTGAAGGCGGCGGCACCGGCGCTCATGTTGAAGAACAGGCGGTGCGTCGTAGCGTGGTCTTGCGCCATCGCCATCATCATGCGGTAGAGGCCTTCGCTCACCGGCAGGCCGGTGTCATAGCCGACGATCGGCTGCGTCAGTGTCCTGCCGTTCTTCGACAAGGCGGTGACGGCGACCAGTTCTCCGCCGGGACGACGCAGGCCTGCCAGCTTGAAGATGCCGCGACGGTGCATCTCGCTGATGTAACGGGCGGTATAGTGCGGGTTGAGCGGCGTGTATTTATCGAGATAGAGCATGCGGTAGAGTGCTTCGCAGCGCTCATAGTCCGCCTCGGTGAAGTCGGCATCGCCGACCATCTCGAAGCGCGTCGCGCGCAGCTGCTTGCGGTCGCGCTTCATGTCGTTGGTCATGGCCGGCGCGGAACCACGGCCGGCGAAGATATAGATCTGCCGCGCCGCCAGCAGACGGAACCCTTGCTGCTTCAGCGCCGAAATCGTCGAGGGATCGGCGATCTCGTTCAGCGAGCGGATGACGATGGCCCGATCGGGAAAACGCGCAGTGAGATCGTCGCGGATCGCAGCGACCGTCTTGCGGTCGAGCAGTGGCACCGGATTGGTCGAATAGAGCCAGTTGTTGACCTGCACCTGAATGTCGAGGCCGCTGGCCCTGACCAGCGGCGCGCAGAGGCCGATCAGCATCCGGATCGCTCTTTGCAGCAAAGGCACGGAGACGAAGTTGCGGGTCTCGTCGATGGCGTAGTCGATATAGGCGCTGGACGGGCAGCAGATGTAGCAGTTCGGCGCTTCGCTTCTGTCGTTCAGCGTCAGCGGAAAGGAACGGCCTGCGATCTCGAAAGCCTCGACGGCCACCGTCAGATTGCGGACGAGGTCGCGCGCCGGCACCTCGTTGAAAAGCCGCACGAAAGCGTCGACGTCGTGCGGGCTGTTTTCCACCCGGTCCACTTGCCCAAGTCCCAACAGGGTGGGCTCCAATGCGGCAGGCTGGTTCACGGCGCCGCTCCCAACCGGCATTCGACGCGGCGTAGTTTACGGCCGGTCTCGAGCGGCAAGTCCTTGCGCACAAGGCTAACCGAAGCCGTCGTCTGGCGCGCCGACAGCAAATTGCGCACGGCCTGATGGGCGGCGGTGGCGGCTTCATCGGCAACCCCGGGGGCCAGGCTGAGTTCGATTGAATCGGGTGCAGTCTGGACCAGGCGGAAATCGTCGATGCGCCTGTCGGCCTTGAGCACAGCATTGCGCAATATGTCGGGCGTCACAAGAATCTGCCCATGTGGCGACGCGAGCCGGAAGGCATCGTCCATGCGGCCGACGATCTCATCCACCGTGCGCAGTGGCGAGCCACAACGGCATGGTGTTTCGGACAGCCGCAGCAAATCGTTCATGCGGTAGCGCGCCATGATCTGGGTCTGGCGGCGAAAGGCGGTGACCAGCGGCATGACCAGGCCGCTGCCGGCCGGCTCGAACTCGAAGTACACCGAATCCTCTGCCAGATGCAGCCCACCCTTTCGGCACGTGACGGCGAACAGCCCTTCGGTCGCCATGTAGATCTGGTCGAGCGGACGGCCGAAGAATGCCTCGATGACCGGCCGGTCGACCGGATCGAGCGTTTCGGCGGCGCTGAAGACACGCTTCGGCTTCAACCGAAAGTTTTCGGCCGCGAAATGCCGCAGGATCTTCGGCGGCGCGATGATCACCGTCGGCGCGAAATCTTCGAGGGCGGAGCGCCAGCTCTCCGGCCCGCGCGTCAGGTCGAAGAAGCCGAGATCGATGCGCCGCGATTTGCGGGCGCTGTCGTAGAGCCCGGTATTTTGCGGCAGGATCACCGCCACGCGCTGCCTGCGCCAGAGCAGATCGGGCACGGCCTTGGCCAGGATCGTGCCCAGCCAGCGGTATTTTTCCGCCTCGGAAATGACGAACAGGCCGCGATTGCCCGACGTGCCGGTGCTGGCGCCAACCGTCAGATCGCCGATGCGGCCATCGCCGGCCTGCGCCTTCCAGGCCTCGGCGGCCGAGACGCCCTGGATGTTGAAGCGCTCGAAATTGGCCATCAGCGTCGGCTTGTCGGTCACCGGCAGATCGCCGAGATGGAGCGGCGCCTTGCCGTAGAACGGCGCGCGCGGCAGGTCGCGGTCAAGAAAGCGGCGCAAAGCATGCGCCTGCCAGCGCTCGAAACTCTCGCGGCTCTTGCGCGAGAGCCATCGCGTCAACACAAACGAGCCAATTGCCTCGGCCGGACCGTTCATGCGCCCTCTCCGGCAAGATCGTAGGCCGTCACCGCCGGATCATGGCAAAGCACGATCTCGCCGCCGGTTGCCAGAAACCGGCGCAACATCGCGCTGGTCGGCTCGAGTGCGGCGGCATCCTCGGCCAGCAGGGTAGCCGGCAGACCGGGTGTCCGGCTTTCGACAAGGGCTGCGATCAGCCATTGCGCATCGATGGCATAGAGCAGCGGCCGCTCCAGATTGGGGAACAGCAGGCCGAACTGGCCATCGGCATGGCCGGGCAGATCGACGGCGACGACGCTACCGTCGCCTAACAGATCGGCGCCACCGGGCACATCACCACGAGACTCAATTTGCTGCTTCGACGACAGCCCGTCGAGCCGCGCCTCGAAGTCCGGTGGAAACAGTTCCTTGAAAACGCCATGGCGCAGATTCTGCCACGCCGTCTTGGCCTTTGCCCGCGCCCAGGCAGCGTCATTGGCGATGAAGCGGGCGTTGGGAAACAGAGGCAAGCCGGACATGTGGTCGGCATGGAAATGGGTGACGATGACGGTGCGAACATCTTCCGGCGACAGGCCGAAACGCGCCAGCACCGGCTGCGGCTGCTCGGCTTCGTTGAGCTCGGGCCGGAGGATCGCACTGTAGAGACGCAGCGCCGTGCTGCGCCCGCTCCCTTGAGTCACATGCGGCGTGTAGCCGGTATCGATCAGCACCGGGCCGGCCTGCGGATGCAGGATCAGCCCGTAGCGGACACGCAGCCCGACCTTCGCCCAGCTGCCACCGCGCAGGATCAGGCGTTCGGCCGCGCTGACAAAGGCGCTGTTGGCGAAGACGATCTTCACGCCGCTCCCTCCGTCGCCTTGCCGAATGTGCGATCGAGCCCTTCCTCGAACGACACTTTCGGCGCCCAGCCGAGGATGCGGCCGGCCTTGGTAATGTCGAGGCTCTGCGCATAGGCGAACAGGCCAAGACCGTAGCGCGTCACCGGCGGTTCAGGCCGGCCGGGCAGAAGCTCAGCCACCGTCTCCGCCAACCCGGCCGCCAGCATTGCCGGCAAAAGCGGCATTTTCCGCCAGCGCGGCCGCACGCCGGCGCGGGCGCAGGCCGCCTCGGCAATGCGGCGCACCGGCACCACCTCGCCGCCGGAGATGTTGAAAATCTGACCCTCGGCGGCACTGCCGGCAGACAGTGCGGCAAGCACCGCGTCGACGACGTCATCGATGTGAGTGAGATCGATGCGCGCCTTGCCGTCGCGAAACAGCGGTAGCGGGCGCTGCCGCGCCACCTGCAACAAACGCGGCAGCAGCGTGCGGTCGCCGACGCCGTATATGCCGCGCGGCCGTAGCACCACCGGGCCGGTTTCAGTCGCCGCCAGCACGATCTCCTCAGCCTGCCGCTTGGTGCGGGCATAGTGGTTGACCGGCGGAGGCAGGCCAGCATCTTCGCTGACGCCGAGCTGGTCGCGATAGGCAAAACAGACTGTCGGGCTGGAGATATGGACGAAGCGGCGCACGCCTTGCCGACGTGCGAAATCGACGAGGTTGCGGGTTGCCACGACGTTGGCCGTCTCGAAATCCGCCAGCCTGCCGAAAGGCGCCGACAGGGCAGCGCAATGGATGATCGCATCGACGCCGCCGAGCGCGTGATCGGCAGCAGTATCGAACGGCAGGGACAAATCGAGGCGGAGGACCTCATGGCCATTGGCTTCGAGCGCAGCGCAGCGGCTGACATCGCGACCAAGGCCAAGCGCCGGCCTGCCCGATGCCGCCAGCCGCGTCATGACATGGGAACCGAGAAAACCGCTGGCGCCGGTGACGAGCACGCGCGCCACGGTCAAGCTTCCAGCGCCATGCCGCCGAACGACACGCCAGCCGAGGTGCCCAGGAACAGCACTTTGGCGCCTGGCGCAATACGCCGCTCACGGCGCGCGATATCGAGCGCAAACGGAATGGAAGCGGCGATCTGGTTGCCGTGGTGGGCGGCGATGTCGACGAGCTTTTCCTTGCCGAAGCCAGTCTGGCGCGCCATGTGCGCGAGCGCGAAGGGGCTTGCCTGATGAGGCACGACGACATCGACATCGTCGCGCTGCCAGCCGGCTCGATCGAGCAACTCCGCCACAAAGCCGTTGAAATGGCGTGAGGTAACACGGAACAGTTCTTTGCCGTCCATCTGGAACAGGCTGTGGCGGGCGAATTCCTCCGGCTGGCTGTGAAAGTCGAAACGCGTGCCGCCGGAACCGATGCTGCAAGCTTCGTAGGCGGAAGGGTAGGTGCGCATCAGATTGGCCGCTACCCTGCCTTCTCCGGGCGCTGCCAGTTGCAGGACCGCTGCCGCCGCGCCATCGCCGAACAGGGCCGCGATTTCCGGTTGGTCCTGCCACGGCAGACCGCGCGACGCGATCTCGGAAGAAAACACCAGCGCGGTGTGGCACTGCCCGGCCTCAATCAGCCGCGATGCGGTCTCGAAGGCGGTGAGAAAGCCGAGGCAGGTGCTGTTGACGTCGAAGGCGGCGGCCGATCCGTCCGCCAGGCCGAGGCGCTGCATGACCAGCGGTGCGGTCGCCGGCAGCGGCTGGTAAGGCACGCCGCAACCGCCAATGACCAGATCGATGCTGCTGGCCCCGAGCCCGGCGTCGGCAAGCGCGAGGCGCGCCGCCGCGCAGGCAAGGTCAACCTGCGACTCGGCCTCGCAGACATAGCGTTCGATAACGCCGGTGGCAGCTTCGAGATGGCCATCATCAAGCCCCAGCCGCGCATCGAGAGAACGCGACGTCACGCATTGAGCCGGCACGGCTCGGCCGGTTCCGATGATCTTGACCCGCATTCTCAGCCCGCCGCGTGAGTTGCGCTTTTCGCAATCCTTAGATCGGATCGTTCTGACATAACAGCGTCGTTTTCAAGACGCGCCGGCAAAGCGCTTAAGCCTTGCGCTCCCAGCGCCGGTCGGGCGTCTGCTGCCAGTAGGTCACGGCGTGGCCGGCCTCTTTCAACGTCTTCCAGTGCGTCCGAGCCCCTTCGACCTGGGCTGCGTCATGGCCGTCGAACAGGAACACTGCACGTTCATAGCCGGCGAGATCGGCGGGTGCTGCGCCGTCGACGAGGAAGCGTATCTGCGCCTGGTTGGGATTGACGTCGCTTGTGGTCAGAAGGATCGGCTGCTCGGCGGGATAGGCTTCGCGGTCGGTCGCATGGGCCAGGAACGAATCGTCCCTGAACGTCCACAGGTGCTGGTCGAGCGCGTCACGCCGTTCCTCGGTTCCGGTCTGCACCACGGCGCGCCAGCCGCGATCGACGCTGCGCTCGAGCAGGCCGGGCAGCGCATCCTCCAGCGTCGATTCGGTCAGGTGGTAGAACAGGACATCGGCCATATCAGCCTATCCCTCGTAATTGTCGCGCACCAAGCGGTCGAGCAGCCTGACGCCGAAGCCCGAGCCCCAGGACTGGTTGATCTCGCTCGGCGGCGAGCCCATCGCGGTGCCGGCGATGTCGAGATGCGCCCATGGCGTTTCCTTGACGAAGCGCTGCAGGAACTGCGCGGCGATGATGGCGCCGCCATAACGGCCGCCAATGTTCTTCATGTCGGCGTTCTTGGAATCGATCAGCTTGTCGTATTCGGCGCCGAGCGGCATGCGCCACAGCCGCTCCTGCGTCGCCTGGCCCGCCGCCGTCAACCTGTCCGAGAGTTCGTCATTGTTGGCGAATAGACCGGCATAGTGCTGGCCGAGCGCGACCATGATGGCGCCGGTCAGCGTCGCCAGATTGACCATGAATTTCGGCTGGAAGCGGTCGTTGCAGTACCACAGCGCATCGGCCAGCACGAGGCGGCCTTCGGCATCGGTGTTGAGCACTTCGATGGTTTGGCCCGACATCGAGGTGACGATGTCGCCGGGGCGCTGGGCATGGCCGTCTACGGCATTTTCCACCAGCCCGATGATGCCGACGACATTGGCCTTGGCCTTGCGCGCGGCCAGCGCCTGGATGAGCCCGATGACGGCCGCGGCACCGCCCATGTCGCCCTTCATATCCTCCATGCCGGAAGCCGGCTTCATCGAGTTGCCACCGGTGTCGAACGTGACGCCCTTGCCGACGAAGGCGACCGGTGCGTCCTTGGCCTTGCCGCCCTTCCATTGCATGACAGCCATGCGGGCGCCGCGCGGCGAGCCTTGCGCGACACCGAGCAGCGAGCCCATGCCGAGCTTCTTCATTTCCTTCTCGGTGAGGATCTCGACTTCGACGCCAAGCGCTTCCAGTTCCTTGGCGCGGGCTGCGAATTCGACCGGGCCGAGCGCATTGGCGGGTTCGTTGACCAGGTCGCGCGCGAGAAGCACGCCGTCGATGACCGCCACTTCGTCGGCGAAGGCCTTTTTCGCGGCGGCCGGATCTGCGGTGTGGATGGTCACCTTGATCGGCTTCTTCGGCTCGGCGTCTTCCTTGTCCTTCCTGGTCTTGTATTTGTCGAAGGAGTAGCTGCGCAGAATGATGCCGGCGGCAAGGTTCGCCGCTTGCCTGCCGCCGATTTTTGCGCCCGGCACATCGAGAATGACGGCCACTTCGGTCGCCTTGCGCAGGGACGCGGCAATGGTGCCGCCAAGCTTTAGCCAGGCAAAGTCATCGAGGCTGGAGAGTTTGCCGGTGCCGACCGCCAGCAGCCGGTCGAGCGATGTCCCCTGGGGCGCCAGCACTTCGACCACGCTGGCGAATTTTCCGGAAAAATCCGCCACCGGAAACGCCCGCGCCAGCGTTCCGTCTGGATCGCAAGCCTTTGCCGGTTCGCCAACACCGCCATCGTCGGCCGCCAGCACGAAGACGCTGCCCTTTTTGGGCGCGGCAAATTTGGCGAAGGCGATCAACGGTCTCAAAGTCATCAGGTCCTGCTTTCGGAAACGGCTCGGATTTTCAGGGAAGATGCGTTTTCAGGGAAGATGCGCGACATTTGGTCGTTTTCCTTCATTTGGCAAGACTTTGCCGGAATCGGGGCCCATATGCGCTGTGGAATCGATGACGATTCGTCGCGGCACGGCCCCGCTTTCCTGCCGCAACCTGTTGTTAACCATCGATGTTCTCCCTTTCTTATCCATTGCCGCCGACACTCCGGCCCGCGGGACGGGCGATGTGGGACGGAAATCGGATCGATCCGCCTGAAAGAAATGGCCAAACACACCCAGTTGTACAGGCGCAGCCGGACGACTACCTTGTCTGCGGGCATGATGCCGTTCGGCAAATCGAGAAAAGCCTTACATGAAGGTCGTTGAACGCTACATCATGCGTCGCGCGCTGGCGGTGTTTCTCGCCGCGCTGATCTGGACACTGGCCATTGTCTGGACGACGCAGGTGCTCGCCCGCATCGACCTCGTCACCGACAGCGGCCAATCGGCGCTGACTTTCTTCGAGGTCGCGGCCCTCATCATCCCCACTATCATCCCGATCGTGGTGCCGTTCGCCCTGGTGGTGGCGGTTGCGCAGACGCTCAGCGTCATGAACTCCGATTCGGAACTGGCCGTCATCAACGCCGCCGGCGCCTCGCGCTGGACGATTGTGCGGCCGGTCCTGCTGATCGCGCTGGCGGCCAGCGTCTTTTCCTTCGCCGTCGACAATGGCATCGAACCCTATGCCAGGCAAAAGAACCGCCAGCTGATCGCATCCTCGCGCGCCGATCTTTTGTCGCTGATCATCCAGGAAGGCACGTTCCGCAAGATCGACGACGGGCTGTTCCTGCAGGTCGGCGAGCGGCTGCCGGACAACCGGCTTGGCGGCATCTTCGTCGCCGATTCGCGCGAGGAAGGCGCCAATCTGATCTATTATGCAAAGAGCGGCAGCGTCGTCGAAAAGGGTGACGAGAAGGTGCTGATGATGAATGACGGCGTCATTCATCGCAAGACGCTGACCGGCGACCTGTCGGTCATCCGCTTCACCTCCTACGCCTTCGACCTGTCCGCCTTCATGTCGGCGGCGAACGACATCCTGCTCCTGCCCAAGGACCGAACGACGCAGTACCTGTTCAACCCGGACCCCAACGACAAAATCTTCCAACGCAGGCCCGGCGCCTACAAGGCCGAGCTCGACCAGCGCTTTTCCGAATGGTCATACTCGCTGGTGTTCGCGCTGATCGCGCTTGCCGTGGCAGGCGATGCGCGTTCGCACCGCGAGGCGCGCATCCACCCCCTGATCACAGCCATTGCCATTGCGCTGTTGGTGCGCTGGCTGGGCTTCTTTGCCGGCGGGAAGGCCGACAAAATCCCGCAATATGCTTATATGGTCTATGGCGTGCCGATCGTCGCCTCGGCGGTCGCCATCTGGTTCATCGTCACCTCGCGAAGCATGGAACTGCCCGATCGCTGGGCCGACTGGATGACGAATTTCGCCGGTCGCGTCGGCGATGGCTGGACGGCGCTCAAGTTGCGTTTGACCCGGCGCTACACATCCGGCCAGGGAGCCTGACGATGGGCTGGACCTTGGGCCGCTACTTCTTCTTTCGCTACGTGTCGATCACGATCTGGTTCTTCATCGGCCTTCTGGCGCTGGTGTTCCTGATCGACTTCACCGAACTGTCCGGCCGCATCACCGGCTTGCCGGGCTTCACCTATGGCACGGCGGTCGCCATCTCGGCGCTGAGGATGCCGATGATCATGCTTCAGACGGTGCCGTTTGTCGGCCTGTTCTCGGCCATGGCGACGCTGGTGTCGCTCAATCGCAAATATGAGCTGGTGATTGCTCGTTCGGCCGGTGTGTCGGCCTGGCAATTTCTGTTGCCCTGCTGCATCGGTGCGCTGTTATTCGGCGTGCTCTCGGTCGGCGTGCTCAATCCAATCGCCGCACACGGCTTTTCCTGGTCGGAGCAGATGGAAAACCAGCTGCGGTCCGGCAATTCGAACGCGGTGGCGGCCGATGCCACGCCGTGGATCCGCCAGAAGACAAGCTCCGGTGACACCATCATCGGCGCCCGCGCCATCCTCAACCAGGGCCTGGAGATGGCCGACGCGGTGTTCTTCGTCCTCGATCCGCAAGGCAATATCCTCGAGCGCAAGGACGCAGCGCGGGCTTTCCTGCGCGACGGCTACTGGGAATTGCAGGACGTGAAGGTATTCAAGGACGGCAACATCCGCTCGGAAACGACCGACCAGTTGCCGACCAACCTCAAGCCGGAGTTCGTGCAGGAGCGGCTGGCGCGCCCCGAAACCATCCCGTTTTACGAGCTTCCCGGCAAGATTGAGGTTGCCCGCTCCTTCGGCCTCAAGGCAAATGCCTTCGCCATGCAGTTCGATTCGCTGGTGGCGTTACCGTTCCTGCTTGTGGCCATGACGCTGATTGCGGCAACAGTTTCAATGCGATTTGCGAGGATGGGGCAGTCGGCAACGATGATTCTGGGTGGCGTCCTCGCCGGCTTTCTGCTTTATGTCGTTTCGGTATTGGTCAAGGCATTCGGCGTGGCGGGATTCGTGCCCACAGCCGTAGCTGCATGGGTTCCGGTTGTCGTGGCTATGTTCTTTGGGGTGACATTCCTGCTATACAAGGAAGACGGCTAGTGAGGGACGCGGCTTTGCGCAGCCATAGGCAGGCCGGTTTGGCGCGCCTTTATTCGGCGAGCGCCTTGGCATGCTTGCTCGCCTGCGGCGTGCTGACGGCCCCCGCGCTGGCGCAGGACGTCACCGACGTGGCAACGAAAGTTCCCTCCGGCACCCAGATGCTGCTGGCGGCCGACACGCTCGTCTATAACAACGACAACCAGACGGTCACCGCCGTCGGCGGCGTCCAGATCGACTACGGCGGCAACAAGCTCGTCGCCCAGCGTGTCGTGTATGATCGCAACACCAAGCGGCTCGTCGCCAGCGGCAATGTCGAGATCGTCAACAGCGACGGCACCAAAATCAACTCGCAGCATATCGATATTACCGACGATTTCGCCGACGGTTTCGTCAATGCGCTGCGCGTCGAAACCCCCGAAAAGGCCTATTTCGCCGCCGAAAGCGCCGAACGCATGGGCGGCGTGCTGACGACGTTCCACAACGGCGTCTATACGGCCTGCGAACCTTGCGAGGACAAGCCGGACAAGGCGCCGACCTGGCGGGTCAAAGCCAGGAAGATTATCTGGAACGGCGAAAAGAAGACGGTTCGCTTCGAGAACGCGAATTTCGAATTCTTCGGCTTCCCGCTGGCCTATCTGCCGGCGTTCGAGATCGCCGACCCGACGGTCAAGCGCAAAAGCGGCTTCCTCATCCCCGGCATCTCCTTCAACTCCGATCTCGGCGTCGGCGTCCATGTCCCCTACTATTTCGCTTTGTCGCCGACCTACGACCTCACCGTCACCGGCAGCGGCTATACCAAGCAGGGTTTCCTCGGCGAGGCCGAGTGGCGCCAGCGCTTCAACAATGGCCAGTACACGCTCAAGATTGCTGGCATCCGTCAGGAAAACCCTGACGAATTCGTCGACGACCTCGGGCGCAACGTTAATTCTGGTGAAGCAGGCGACCCCAACAAGTTCCGCGGCATGATGGGCACCAAGGGCCAATTCGCGATCAATCCGCGCTGGGATTTCGGCTGGGATATCCTGCTGCAGAGCGACAAGAATTTTTCGCGCACCTATACGATCGACGGCTACAACGATTACGTCCACCAATCCTCTGTCTACCTGACCGGCCTCAACGACCGCAATTATTTCGATGTGCGCGCCATGCGCTTCCAGGTTCAGGAAAACACCCTGGACAGCAATCCCGCGGCGCGGGGCGACAAGCAACCCTGGGTGCTGCCGTCGCTCGACTATGCCTATATCCCCGACATGTCGGTGGGCGGCGGCCAGCTGTCATTCAACGTCAACGCGCGCATCATCCGCCGCGACGATCTCGATCTAGCCTATTTCGACCCCAATAATGTGCCGGCCTCGGGCGTCCAGCGCGTGCGCGGCATCGAGGGCGAATCCGGGCGCTTCACCGCCGAAGCCGAATGGAAGCGCACCTTTACCACCGATGGCGGTTTGCAGCTGACGCCGCTTCTGGCTCTGCAGGGCGACGTCGACTATCTCAATGCTTCTTCGGCCTCGCTGACTGCGATAAACCAGATGGCGACAAATGTCGGTGCCGCCGACGACATGCGGTCATCCTTTGCCCGCTATATGGCGACCGCCGGACTTGAAATGCGCTGGCCGGTGCTGTTCTCGATGACCGGCTCCAGCCATATCGTCGAACCGATGGCGCAGGTCTTCATGCGCCCAAACGAACAGTATGTCGGCGGCCTGGCTGTTCCCAACGAGGATGCGCAGAGCTTCGTCTTCGACGCCACGACACTGTTCGAGCGCGACAAGTTCTCCGGCTACGACCGCGTCGAAGGGGGCAGCCGCGCCAATGTCGGGTTCCGCTATTCCGGCGCCTATGACAATGGCTGGGGCACCAACGCCATCTTTGGCCAATCCTACCAGTTGGGCGGACGCAATTCCTTCGATTCACCGGATCTGGTCAATGCGGGTGCCGATTCCGGCCTGGAGACTTCGACCTCCGATTATGTCGGCCTTATCGGCTTCAGTAGCCCGAGCGGCTTCTCCGGTTCGTTCAGCGGCCGCTTTGACGAGCAGAGCTTCGAAGTTCGACGCGCCGAGGTGAAGGCAGCCTATTCTGGCCTGCCGGTTTCGCTGAGCGCCAAATACGCCTTCATCCAGGCGCAGCCGCTCTACGGTTTCACCACCGATCGCCATGAAGTCACGCTCGGCGCCTCGACGCATCTGGCTCAGAACTGGCGCGTCTTCGGCACCGGCACCTACGACCTGCAGCAAAGCGTGCTGGTCAAAGACGGCGTCGGCTTCGCCTATAATGATTCCTGCTTCACCTATCTGATGACGTTCTCGGAATCGCGCGACCTCATCACCAGGGAAGTGTCGCAGAATGTCGGCTTCAACCTGTCGTTCCGCACGCTCGGCGATTTCGGCTCGTCACAAAGCTCGATCGACACCATCCAGTAGAGCCGGCTGACGACATCGTTTTGCCGCATAGAGCGGGCACGGCATTCGCTCATCCAAAACCGGGCTAGAATTGGGATGCTTTCGATGAGGAAATACCTGTTTTCGGCAGGATTCGCGCTCCTGGTAGCGGCGACCTCGGTCTCAGTTACCATGATGACGCCGCCGGCCTTCGCCAGTGAAATCAAGTATGTCGTCAACAACATGCCGATCACCACCGGCGACATCGCGCACCGGGCTGCCTTCCTGAAACTGCAGCGCAAAAAGGGTGATGCCGGCCAGGAAATGATCGACCAGACGCTGCGCATGGCGGAGGCCAGGCGCCTTGGCATCCGCATTACCGACGCTCAGGTCGAGGCCGCCTATCAGCGCTTTGCCTCGACCAACAAGATGCAGCTCAAGCAGCTCGACGGTGTCATGGCGCAGTCTGGCGTGACCAAGGAGCATTTCAAAGAATTCATCCGCGCCCAGATGGCGTGGAACCAGGCGCTGAGCGCACGCTATAGCGGCGGCGGCGGGCAGGTGAGCGAACAGGACCTGGTCAAGCACATGCTCGAAAAAGGCGGCGCCAAGCCGAGCGCCACCGAGTACATGCTGCAGCAGGTGATCTTCGTGGTTCCGAAGGCCGAGCGCAGCGCCACACTCGCCAAACGCAAGCGTGAGGCCGAGGCCATGCGCGCCCGCTTCAACGGCTGCGCCACCACACGTGAATTCGCCAAGGGCCTCATCGACGTCACCGTTCGCGACCTCCCCCGGGTGCTGGCGCCGCAACTGCCGCCGGACTGGGCCGAGCAGATCAAGGCCACCAAGCTGGGCGGCGCCACGACCGTGCGCGAGACCGATCGCGGCATCGAATTCATCGGAATCTGCTCGTCACGTGAGGTTTCCGACGACAAGGCTGCCCAAATGGTGTTCCAGAGCGAAGGCAGCGGCGACAAGAACGCCGACGAACTCTCGGCCAAATATGTCGAGGAGCTGAAGGCGAAAGCCAAGATCGTCACGCGCTGAAACCGGCCTAGCCGTGCGTGTGACAGAGCTTCCACTGGCACTGAGCGTCGGCGATCCGTCCGGCGTCGGGCCGGAAATCGCCATTGCCGCATGGCAGAGCGCCCGCGGTTCGGGTGCAGCCCCCTTCTATCTTCTCGCCGATCCGGCGCTGATCGCCGCGCGGGCGCGGCGGCTCGGCGCCGAGGTGGCAATCGTGGAGACGGTGCCGGCGCAAGCAGCCGATGTCTTTCAACACGCTTTGCCCGTGGTGCCGCTGGCGGCTCGCTTCACCGACAATCCCGGCCGGCCCGACCCGGCCAATGCCGCCGGCACCATCGAGGCCATCGATCGCGCCGTCGCCGACTGCCTTGCCGGGCATGCGGCCGCGGTCGTCACCTGTCCGATCGCCAAGAAGCCGCTTTATGATGCCGGCTTCGGCTTTCCCGGCCACACCGAATATCTGGCGCATCTGGCCTCTCTCCACACCGGTGGCGTGGTGACGCCGGTGATGCTGCTCGCCGGCCCCGAATTGCGCACGGTTCCGGTTACCATCCACATTGCGCTGGCCGAGGTGCCGAAGGCGCTGACGACGGAGCTGATCGTTGCGACCTCGCGCATCACCGCCGCCGATCTTGCAAACCGTTTCGGCATCGCCAGGCCGAGGCTCGCGCTTGCCGGCCTCAATCCGCATGCCGGCGAAAGCGGCGCCATGGGAACGGAGGATGAGCGCATCATCCGTCCGGCGGTAGACATCTTGCGCGCGCAAGGCATCGACGCTTTTGGACCGCTGCCGGCCGATACGATGTTTCATGCGCGCGCCCGCGCCGGCTACGACGTGGCGATCTGCATGTATCACGACCAGGCGTTGATCCCGGCCAAGGCGCTGGCCTTCGACGAGGCGGTCAACGTCACGCTTGGCCTGCCGTTTATCCGCACCTCGCCCGATCACGGCACAGCCTTCGACATCGCCGGCAAGGGCGTGGCACGTCCCAACAGCTTGATCGCGGCGCTGAAGCTGGCCCGCCGGCTGGCCGATACCGGCACAAAGGTCGCAGCCGCATGAGCATTGATGGGCTACCGCCACTGCGCGAGGTGATCGAGCGCCATGGGCTGCAGGCGAAGAAGGCGCTCGGCCAGAATTTCCTGCTCGACCTCAATCTGACCGGCAAGATCGCGCGCGCCGCCGGCAACCTTAGCGACAGCACGGTGATCGAGGTCGGCCCCGGCCCCGGCGGGCTGACCAGGGCGCTGCTCTCTGCCGGTGCCCGGCGCGTCATCGCCATCGAACGCGACGAACGCTGCCTGGCGGCGCTTGCCGAGGTCTCCAACCACTATCCGGGCCGGCTTGAGGTGATCAGCGGCGACGCGCTGAAGACGGATTTTGCCGCTCTTGCCAATGCCGCGTCGCAAGGCGGCGGCCCGGTGAGGATTGCCGCCAACCTGCCCTACAATATCGGCACCGAGCTTCTGATCCGCTGGCTGACCGTCACCGACTGGCCACCCTTCTATCAATCGATGACGCTGATGTTCCAGCGCGAAGTGGCCGAGCGCATTGTCGCTGGCGCCGGCAGCGAGGCCTATGGCCGGCTCGGCGTGCTGGCCGGCTGGCGGACCGAGGCGAGGATAGCCTTCGACGTGCCGCCGCAAGCGTTCACGCCACCGCCCAAGGTAACCTCCTCGGTGGTGCATCTGGTGCCGCGCGCCAGCCCGCTGGCAACGGATGTAAAAAAACTCGGCCGCGTGACTGAAGCCGCCTTCGGTCAACGCCGCAAGATGCTGCGGCAGAGCGTGAAGGGCCTGGGCGGTGAGGCGTTGCTGATGCGCGCGGGCATCGATCCAACCCGGCGGGCGGAGACGCTCAGCGTTGAGGAATTCGTGCGGCTGACGAATGCGGTTTGACCGCCGGCGCTGGCCTAGCAATCGTCATTCAAACGCATTACATTGATGTCAAAGGAGATTGCCATGCCAGCAAATGCACTGGTCCAGACGCGTATCGACGCCGACATCCGGGATCGGGCTTCGGCGGTGCTCGAAAGCATGGGGCTGACGGTCTCGGATGCGGTGCGGATATTGCTTACCCGAACCGCCAACGAGGGCGCGCTGCCCATCGATCTCGTCACAAACAACGAGGCCTATGATGCGTGGTTTCGCGCCAAGGTGCGCGAAGCGCTCGACGACACCCGACCCAACATTCCCGACGATCGAGTCGAGGCGCATTTTGCAGAGAGACGCTTAGCGGCGCGGCGCGCGGCTGGTGAACCTAAACCTTGAAGATCGTCTGGTCGCAATTCGCGCTTTCAGATCGCGACGGCATCTTCACGCATATCGAGGCTGACAATCCTGCGGCCGCGATCGCCGTCGATGAACGGATCGTCGCCGCGATCAGCCGTCTTCGAGACTTTCCCCAAAGCGGCCGGACCGGCCGGCTCGCTGGGACTCGAGAGCTTGTCATCGTCGGCACGCCATACGTGGCAGCCTATCAGCTGACCGACAGCATGATTCGAATCCTGCGCGTACTTCACGGAGCGCAGCGTTGGCCGGACGATCTGCCAGACAGCTGATGTGATTAGATTACCCAACGGTGGAGGAGCTACTCACTCCGTCTTCTCGTCTAATAGCCCCGACACGAAATCGAACAGCCCAGGCCGGCGGTCGCGCCTGAGCCGCTCGGCAATGACAATGCCGCGCACTTCGGCGAAGGCGCGGTCGAGATCGTCATTGACGATGACGAAGTCGTATTCCTTCCAGTGCTCGATCTCGTTGCGGGCGTTCTTCAGCCTGGTCTCGATTACGTGCTCCTGGTCCTCGGCGCGGCGCTTGAGGCGTGCCTTCAACTCCTTCATCGACGGCGGCAGGATGAAGATCGAGACGATGTCGGCGCGCATCTTCTCCTTGAGCTGCTGGGCGCCTTGCCAGTCGATGTCGAACAGCATGTCGCGGCCTTGCGCCAGCGCCAGTTCGGCCGGCTCGCGCGGCGTCGCATAGCAATTGCCGTGCACCTCGGCCCATTCCAGCAGCGCATCGGAATCGCGCAGCCGTTCGAATTCGCGCATGGTGCGGAAGTGGTAGTGGACGCCCTCGATCTCCGAGCCGCGGCGTGGCCTTGTGGTGACCGAGACCGACAGTTCCAGACTGCCATCGCTTTCCAGCAGGTTGCGCGCGATCGTCGACTTGCCGGCGCCGGACGGCGACGACAGGACCAGCATCAGCCCGCGGCGGCGAATGCGGGACCCCAGATCCCTGGCAACCATCGGCTCCTTGGCACCCATTTTGGGTTACTCCAGATTCTGGACCTGTTCGCGAAACTGGTCGACCACCGCCTTGAGCTCCAGCCCGATGGCGGTGACTGCGGCGGCGTTCGACTTCGAACACAGCGTATTCGATTCGCGGTTGAATTCCTGCGCCAGAAAATCGAGCTTACGGCCGATGGCGCCGCCATTTGCCAGCAGCGCCCGGCCAGACGCCACATGTGTCTTCAGCCGGTCGATCTCTTCGCGGATATCGGCCTTGGTTGCGAGAAACGCCGCTTCCATGTGCAGCCGGCCGGCATCGAGATTGGCCGACGCATCCATCAGCAGCCGCACCTGTTCGGCGATCCGCTCGCGGATTGCCGCCGGTTCGCGCGACGGGTCGGCCTCGGCCTTGAGCGTCAGCGCCTCGATGGCGTCGATGTGGCCGGAAAGCAGCGAACGCAGCGCTTCGCCTTCGCTTTGGCGCGCCTGCTCGAGGCCGGTGAGCGCCGTTTCGAGTGCTGACAGGATCACCGCATCGAGCGCTGCCCGTACTTCCTCGGTTTCGCTGGTTTCGGGAATATCGAGCACGCCGCGCAGGGAAAGCAGGCCGTCAGCCGTTGCCGGGGCAACACCGAACTGGTCCTGCAGCCGCTTGGCCAAGCCGGCCAAATCCCGGAGGAAGACGTCGTTGACGACCGGCTGCACCTGCTGGCCGGCGGCACGGCCGACGGTCAGCGTCGCCTGGAAATTGCCACGCGAAAAGCGCTTCTGCAGCGTCTGCCTAACAGCCGGCTCCAGCCGCTCGAAACCTTGCGGCAGCCGCAGCCTGACCTCGACGCTCTTGCCGTTGACCGACTTGACCTCCCAGGCGATCGAGGCGCCGTCATGTTCGGCGACGGCGCGTGCAAACCCGGTCATGCTCTGCAAATTCATGATGCGGCTCTTGTCTCCCTGATGGCCCGATTCTGAAACCCGCCCGCGTTCGATATCACGGGCAGCGCGAATGTTAGAATCGCAATACCGGCAAGGTGTTGATTTCCGGTGTCGTTTTGATCTCGCAGTGCTGAAATCGAGCGAAGCAGCGGCACCGGAGCAAAGCCGAAGGCGCTTCGAACCGCGCTGCTCGTTCAAAGCAGCAGCGCGTCGCCTGGGTCGGCAGCGCGTAAAGTCAATCCGTCAAAAAAGCGCGAGCCAGCTACTGGGCGGCACCCGCGTCGCCGCCAGCACCTCCGCTATCGCCGCCGGCATCGCCACTGGCGTCACCGCTGTCGTCGCCATCCGCCGGCGCGTCGGTCTGGCCCGGGGTCTTGGCGCCCTTGGCGGCGTCTTCAGCCTGCTTTTTCTGCATCGCCCGGTAGCGGGCAACGTTCTCATTGTGCTCGGCAAGCGTCGTGGCAAAGACATGGCCACCGGTGCCGTCGGCGACGAAATAGAGATCGTCGGTCTTCGACGGGTTGGCGACGGCTTCGAGTGCGGCACGGCCGGGATTGGCGATCGGCGTCGGCGGCAGGCCGTTGATCAGATAGGTGTTGTAAGGCGTCTGCTTCTCAATGTCCGACTGATAGATCGGCCGGTCGGCGGGTTTGCCCTTGCCACCGAACAGGCCGTAAATGATGGTCGGATCGGATTGCAGCCGCATGCCCTTGGCCAGACGGTTGAGGAAGACGGCGGCAACACGCGAGCGCTCGTCGCCCCGGCCGGTTTCCTTTTCGACGATCGAGGCCAAGGTGACGAAGTCGTCGACATTGGCCAGAGGCAGGTCGGGCGCGCGCCGCTGCCAGACCTCGTCGACCAGCTTCTTCTGGTCGGCGAGCAGCTTGTCGACCATCTGCTGGCGCGTGGCGCCGCGGGTGAAGCGCAACGTGTCGGTTGCGAGGCTTCCCTCGGCCGGCGTGGCCGCCGGCATGTCGCCGGTCAGCGCATCCTGCTCGGCGACGCGCTGCAGCGCCTGCTCGACCGTCAGCCCCTCGGGAATGGTCAGCGAGTACATCACCGACTTGCCGCTCTTCAGAAGCTCCATGATGTCGCGCATGGAGGCGCGCGGCTTGACCTCGTATTCGCCGGCCTTCAGCGCTGAATCATTGCCATAGACGCGCACGCCAATGCGGAAGATGCGGGCGTCGCTGATCAATCCACGCCGTTCGAGCTGGTCGGCAATGTCCTGGACGCCAGTGCTCGGCTTGACCAGGAAGGTGTCGCCATTGGCGGACGGACCAGGTTCGTTGAAGGCCTGTTTGCCGAAATAAAGCGAAACGCCGGCGGCGAGGATCATCAACATCACAGCGGAGATGACGAAGTTCATGAACACGACGACCTGGCTGCGCGAGGCGCGTGAGCGCTTCGGCGGCGGTGTGCCGGCTTCCGGCCGCAAGGCCTCGGCCGCAGTCTTCGGCACGATCGGGCCGGTCTGCTGGTTTTGTCCGAATTGTCCGCTGCCGCCCGGATTGGTGTTCATAAGCGCCCTACCATCTGATCTCTTAGAGCGACCATGCGCCCGGTTGGACGCACAGCGTGCCCTAACATTTCAAGCCTACGCATCGTGCTTTTAAAAAAAGCGCCTTCGGTTTCAGGCCGATGCGACGAATCCCCAGCGGCAGAGTAGGCTCGAATATGGCAAAATTGACGACAGACCGCTGGCGCGCCGGTCGATACCGCAATCAGCCGATATAGCGCTGGAAGACCAGCGAAGCGTTGGTGCCGCCGAAGCCGAAGGAGTTGGACAGCGCCACGTCGACCTGGCGATGCCGTGGCGTGTTGGGTACAAGATCGATCGCGGTTTCGCGTTCCGGGTTGTCGAGATTGATGGTGGCGGGCGCGATGTTGTCGCGGATGGCGAGGATCGAGAAGATCGCCTCGGCGGCACCCGCGGCACCCAGGAGATGGCCGATCGACGACTTGGTCGACGACATCGAGATCTTCGAGGCGGCGTTGCCGACCAGCCGCTCGACGGCGCCCAGTTCGATCGTATCGGCCATGGTCGAGGTGCCATGCGCGTTGATGTAGTCGATATCGGCGGGCGTAAGCTTGGCGCGGTTCAGCGCCGCCGTCATGCAGCGGAAGGCGCCGTCGCCGTCTTCGGCAGGTGCGGTGATGTGATAGGCATCGCCGGTCAGGCCGTAGCCGGTAACCTCGGCATAAATCTTGGCGCCACGCGCCTTGGCGTGTTCGAGTTCTTCCAGCACGACGACACCGGCGCCCTCGCCCATGACGAAGCCGTCGCGGTCGCGGTCATAGGGGCGCGAGGCCTTTTCAGGCGTGTCGTTGCGGTCGGTGGATAGCGCCCGGCAAGCGGCGAAGCCGGCAAGCGAAAGCCTGGTCACGGGCGATTCCGCGCCGCCGGCCAGCATCACGTCGGCATCGCCGAAGATGATCAGCCGGGCGGCATCGCCGATGGCGTGGGCGCCGGTCGAGCATGCGGTGACGACGGCATGGTTGGGGCCTTTCAGCCCGTGCCGGATCGACACCTGGCCGGATACCAGATTGATAATGTTTCCAGGAATGAAGAACGGGCTGATGCGGCGCGGTCCGCGCTCGTGCAAGATCAATGCGTTCTCGGCGATGCCTTCGAGGCCGCCAATGCCGGAGCCGATCATGACGCCGGTGGCGCAACGCTCGGCTTCGGTGCCGGGCTCCCAGCCGGAATCCTTCAGCGCTTCGTCGGCGGCCGCAATCCCGTAAAGGATGAAGTCGCCGATCTTGCGCAGTTCCTTGGGCTCAAGCACGGCTTCGGGATTGAGCGTGCCGTTGGTGCCGTCACCGCGCGGAATGACGTGGGCGATCTTGCAGGCAAGATCTTCCACTTCGAACTCGGTGACGCGCTTGGCGGCGCTGCGGCCGGTCAGCAGTTCCTTCCAGCTGTGCTCGAAGCCCATGCCGAACGGCGAAACCAGGCCAAGGCCCGTGACGACGACACGCCTCATCGCAGGTCCTCCCCGGTGATGACTGCGGATGGCGTCAGGCCGAAGCCTTGTCGATGTACTTCACGGCATCGCCGACGGTCAGGATGGTCTCGGCCGCATCGTCCGGAATCTCGACGCCGAACTCTTCTTCGAACGCCATGACGAGTTCGACCGTATCGAGGCTGTCCGCGCCCAGATCATCGATGAAGCTCGCCTGCTCCGTCACCTTGTCGGCATCGACGCCAAGATGTTCGATGACGATCTTCTTGACGCGCTCTGCGGTGTCACTCATTTGGGGCATCCTCGTCTTTTGTTTGTCTGTCTTCGTTAGCGGGCAGAATGCCGCTAATCAAGCTGAAAGATGGTCCTGCCGGAAACGCAACGGTGCCGGACCGGTTTTTGCCCGAACCGCCGGGTTGCGGGCCGCATTACACGAAAATTGGCTAAGGTCCAAGGCGAAATGGTCTCTTTTCACAAGCCGGCCATGTCTTCTTATAACCCGGCCCTGTCCCGTCAAATCATCGCCATGCCGCCGTTGACATGGATGGTCTGGCCGGTGACGTAGGCGGCTTCGTTGGAGGCGAGATAGGCGACGGCAGACGCCACTTCAACACTCGTACCCATGCGTCTGGTCGGGATCGCGGCCATGATTGCGTCTTTCTGCTTGTCGTTGAGCTTGTCGGTCATGGCCGATTCGATGAAGCCCGGGGCGACGCAGTTGACGGTGATGTTGCGGGTGGCGATCTCCTGCGCCAGCGACTTGGAAAAGCCGATCATGCCGGCTTTGGAGGCACAGTAATTGGTCTGGCCGGGATTGCCGGTGACGCCGACCACCGAAGTGATGTTGATGATGCGGCCATGGCGGCGGCGCATCATCGGATGGGTGAGTTCGCGGGTCAGCCGGAACACGGCGGTGAGGTTGACCTCAAGCACGCTGTCCCAGTCGGCATCCGACATGCGCACGAACAGGCCGTCCTTGGTGATGCCGGCATTGTTGACCAGGATATCGACGCCTTCGAGTTCGGCTTCCGCCTTCTGGCCGAGCGCCTTGACCTCGTCGCGGTTCGACAAATTGGCTGGAAACAGTTTTACCCGATCGCCGAGTTCACCGGCCAGGGTCTCCAGTTTCTCGATGCGGGTGCCATGCAGGCCGACAATGGCGCCTTGCGCATGCAGCACCCGGGCAATCGCCTCGCCAATGCCCCCCGATGCGCCGGTGACGAGCGCCTTGCGGCCGGTCAGTTCGAACATTTTTTCAATCCTCTTCTCAAGTCGGGAGGTCGGCGAATCTGGCTATCTGTAGACGTCGCCACGATGGCCTATCGTCACCACCAGAATGACGAGCCGGTTGTCCTGCACATCGCAGATAATCCGATAATCCCCAACCCGATATCTCCAAAAAGTCGCCAGAGGTCCCTTCAGCGACTTGCCTGCCTCCCGCAGGTTGTCCAGCGCGGCAATGCGGTTTTCGATGAAATCTCGGATGCGGTGAAGTGTCTGCGGGTCCAGTTTTTCGACGAATTTGCGCGCCGAGCGGGCATACTCAAGCGTCCAGGCCACGCCAGAATTCCTCGGCCTTCACAACGTCCTCCTCGCCGCTCCTGATCCGCTCCAAGACCTCGGCTGCGAGGTAGTAGTCTTCCATGTCCTCAAGACCGCGCTCGATGAGTTCGCGCAGATAGAAGGCCTTGCTGCGGCCGGTCTTGGTCGCAAGAAAATCCAGGCGCTCTTCAATTTCGGGAGCCAGTCGGATTGAGGTTGGCATACCGCCCTCCTGATGAATACATGTATTCATGTACAATGGCGAAGCCAAGAATTCAAGCCCGAGCCTCGTCTAGGCAGGACGCATGGTCAAGCAAGCGCGGCCAGCGCGGCCTCTACATCGGCGGGCGTGCCGACGGCCGATGTGGCGATGTCGCGGTTGATGCGCCGCGCCAGGCCCGACAGCACCTTGCCGGCGCCGATCTCGTAGAGCGTGACGACGCCGTTGGCGCCGAGCCACTCTACCGTTTCGCGCCAGCGCACGCGCCCGGTAATCTGCTCGACCAGGCGCCGTGCGATCTCGTCGGGATCGCTGGTCGGGGTCACGGTGACGTTGGAGACAACGGGAACCACCGGCGCATGCTTGGTTACCCCGGCCAGCGCCTCGCGCATGACATTGGCCGCCGGCGCCATCAGCGCCGAATGGAAGGGGGCGGAGACCTGCAGCATCAGCGCTCGCTTGGCGCCCTTTTCGGTGCATAGTTTTGCGGCGAGTTCCACTGCGGCCCTGGCGCCGGAGATCACCAGCTGGCCACCGCCATTGTCGTTGGCGATCTGGCAGACCTTGCCGGATCCCGTTGCAGCCTCGGCGCAAGCGGCTTCGACATCAGGCTGTTCCAGCCCGATGATCGCCGCCATCGCACCCTCGCCGGCCGGCACCGCCGCCTGCATGGCATTGCCACGGATGCGCAGCAACCGGGCAGCATCGGAGACCGAAACGAAGCCGGCGGCGGCAAGGGCGGAGTATTCGCCCAGCGAATGGCCGGCGACGTAGGCAACCTTGCCCTTCAGCGAAAAGCCGCGCGCTTCCAGTGCCCGAACCGCGGCCAACGACACGGCCATCAGCGCCGGCTGGGCATTGGCGGTCAGGGTCAGCGTCTCTTCCGGACCTTCCCAGATCAATTTCGACAGCTTTTCACCCAGCGCGTCATCGACTTCCTCGAAGACCCTGCGCGCCTCGGGGAAAGCGTCGGCGAGGTCCTTGCCCATGCCGACAGCCTGGCTGCCTTGTCCCGGAAAGGTGAATGCAACGGCCATTTGGGCTCTCTCCAGCGCCTGATTTTTCCTGCCTGTGACGCAAGGCGGACCGCCAAGTCAAGCCCGCGGTCGGCATTTCGGGCCTTGGTCCAGCCGGAAACTGACCCCGAGTCCCTGTTCCGAAAGGCTTTTTGCCGATCACTCCTGATGAAAACCGCTCACGAATCGTTTGCTGGCTCTTCTTATTTTCGCCACAGGCGCTAGCTTTTGCATGACAGTTCTATGACAGAACGGTGACGCGCGTGGAAAAACGCGTTGCTTGGGCCGGGGGAAGAGAGTTGGCAAGGATCAGGAAGGGCGCGGCCGTACCCGCGCCACAGTTCTTGGAAGACGATCCGTCCACCGGCTATCTGCCGGGGCGCAGATGGCCTGTCATCCGCTACGGTCTGATCACCCTGCTCGCCTCCGCCGTCCTGGTGTTCGCCATCGAATGGATCGTGCGCGGCGACTTCTTCGGCACGGTCGACTTCTTCCTGCAGCCCTTCAAGCCGGGCTGGACCACAATCATCGTCTTTACGCTGGTGCTGATTGGACTGGACGCCGTGCTTGGCCGCAGCCACCAGAGCCTGATGATCGTGGCGCCGCTGACGCTGGCGCTGGCCTTTGTCGGGCACCAGAAGTCGCATTATCTGGGCGATCCGCTCTACCCGACCGATTTCCTCTATTCGCGCCAGATCATGGCATTGATGCCGCTGCTGGTGCGCGAGCGGCCCTGGACAGCGCTCGCCATGGCGGTCGGCATCGTCGCCGGACTGTCGCTGCTGATCTATGGCTGGCGGCTGTGGCGCCGCAAAGTGCCGATCCTCAGCCGCAAGGGGCGCCTGGCGCGGCTGACACTGGCGGTGCCGCTGCTCGCCTTCTTCGTCTCGATCATGGACTACGCCACCTTCTCGTGGACCCGAGATCGGCTGCAGATCATCCCGATCATGTGGGACCAGAAGGAGAACTACGCCTCCAACGGGTTTGCGCTGGCTTTCGCGCTCAACGTGCCGATGGCGCATGTCTCCGCGCCGGCCGGCTATTCCGACAAGGCGATCGACGCGATCGACAGGCCTGATGTTGCGGCCTCGGTGCCGGATGAGAAACCCGACATCATCGTGGTGATGAGCGAATCCTTCTGGGATCCGACACAGTTGCCCGGCGTCACCATCACGCCGGACCCGATCCCCAATGTGCGCGCTTTGCGCTCGGGCTATATGTTCTCGCCGGAATTCGGCGGCATGACCGCCAACATCGAATTCGAGGCGCTGACCGGCTTTTCCAATGCCTTCCTGCCGGCGGGCTCGATCCCCTATCAGCAATATGTGCGCACGCCGACGCCGTCGCTGGCGACCTTCCTGAAAAGCGAAGGCTACCGCGCACGCGCCATCCATCCCGGCACCAACTGGTTCTGGAATCGCGGTGCGGTCTATGCCGATTTCGGCTTCAACGATTTCCGCTCGGAAGAGACGCTGCCGCCGCTGGAAAAGCGCGGGCCGCTGGCCTCCGACGCGGCAATGACCGACGAGATCATCGCAGAGGCCGACGCCAGCGAGGATCCGGTGTTCTTCTTCGCCGTCAGCCTGCAGAACCATGGCCCCTACGAGCCATACCGCTATTACAATCCGACCCACAAGGTCGCGGCACCCATCAGCACATGGGCGCGGGAATCGCTGCTCAGCTACGCCGAGGGTTCGGCCGATGCCGACCGTGGCCTCGAACGGCTGATCGACTGGGCGAAGAAGCGCGAGCGGCCGACGGTCATTGCCTTCTTCGGCGACCATCTGCCGCCGCTCGGTCCCGTCTATGTCGAGACCGGCTTCCTGAAAGACAATGTCGCGCCGCGCAGGGAGGCTACGCCGGAGGCGGCACTCGAGCACCACCAGACGCCGCTGATCATCTGGTCGAACCGCACCGGTCCGGCGCAGGATATGGGCGCGGTCAGTCCGGCCTTCCTGCCCTATCACATCCTGACCACGGCCGGGATCACGCACCCTTACTACACCGGCTTCCTCGGCGCGCTGCGCGAACGCTACCGCGTCGTCGATCGCAATCTTTTGCTGACACCGTCAGGTGAAGCGACGCCCGATTGGGCGCGGCAGAAGGACGTCGATCCGGCGATCAACGATTTTCGCCTGCTGCAATACGACATGATGTTCGGCAAGCGTAAGGCCGCGCCCGACTTCTTCCCCGAAACGGTGGACAAGGTCGTCGCCCATACAAGTTGATGGCCTGCGACGCCAAGGACGCTGTCTGGAACGCCTCGTGCCCTTGCCTTCCAGCCAAATTGCTGTATAGACGCCCGCAATCTGCCGGTCCTTGCTGGGGGCTGAACGGAGGGCCGGAGGTTTTATCCAAAACCTTCGTGTGAAGCCAGAAGCGCTTCCGCCTCCCGTGTCTCCGCTCTCGACCGTCTCGAAATGCTCCTTTCTTCCCCGCCCCTTCGGGACCAGCGGGTCAGAGAAGTTGCAGAGGCTTTTGCCGCGAGGAGCCGGGAGAGAAACGAAGAAAGGCACTGAACCACTATGGCTCTATACGAACATGTGTTCCTTGCCCGGCAGGACCTCTCGCAGCAGCAGGTCGATGCGCTTGTCGAACAGTACAAGGGCGTCATCTCCGCAAATGGCGGGTCCGTCGGCCGGGTCGAGAACTGGGGACTGAAGTCCCTCACTTACCGGGTCAACAAGAACCGGAAGGCTTACTACACGCTTATGGACCTCACCTGCCCGCCGGCAGCGCTCAACGAAATGGAGCGCCAGATGGGTCTGTCCGAAGACGTGCTGCGTTTCCTGACCGTCAAGGTCGAGGCGCATGAGGAAGGCCCGTCGGCCATGATGCAGAAGCGCGAAGAGCGCTCGGAACGCGGCGGCTTCGGCGACCGCGACCGTGGCGATCGTGGTCCGCGCTCGTTCGGCGACCGTGATCGCGGCGACCGTGGCGATCGTCCGCCGCGCTCGTTCGGCGACGCCGGTGGCGATCGTGGTCCGCGCCGTCCGCGCGAAGGTGTTGAAGGGGGTGCAGAATAATGGTCGACATCAATCAGATCCCGACCCGGCGCCCGTTCCATCGCCGCCGCAAGACCTGCCCGTTCTCCGGCGCCAACGCGCCCAAGATCGACTACAAGGACGTGCGTCTGCTGCAGCGCTACATTTCCGAGCGCGGCAAGATCGTGCCGTCGCGCATCACCGCCGTCAGCCAGAAGAAGCAGCGCGAACTCGCCAAGGCGATCAAGCGCGCCCGCTTCCTCGGCCTGCTGCCCTACGTGGTTCGCTAAGACTTTCGAGCAGGCGGTTCGCCGCCTGCTCTCTTTCTCCCACGGCGACGGGCGCCGCAGGGTTAATTCGATGATGCATGTCGTTGTCCCAAAACCGGGACCACTTTTTGGGCGACATGCATTGAAATCCCGAGTTGAGGTGAAAAGCCTCTAACTGCCGCGACAGGCAGGACAGCGACACCGGCGCCAAGGCGCCCGAGCTTCCTGACCTGTTCCATTCAATTCGGCGCCGATCCCGCGATCGGTGCCCAGACGAAGGAACAAGACCATGCAAGTGATTCTTCTCGAACGCGTTTCCCGCCTCGGCCAGATGGGTGATACCGTCAAGGTCAAGGACGGCTTTGCCCGCAACTTCCTCTTGCCGCAGGGCAAGGCGCTGCGCGCCAACGAAGCCAACAAGAAGAAGTTCGAGGGCCAGCGCGCCCAGCTCGAAGCCCGCAACCTCGAGCGCAAGTCGGAAGCCAGCCAGGTTGCCGAAAAGCTCGACGGCAAGAGCTTCATCGCCGTGCGTTCGGCCGGCGAGACCGGCCAGCTCTACGGTTCGGTGTCGACCCGTGACATCGCCGACCTGCTGACGGCGGAAGGTTTCTCGGTCAACCGCAACCAGATCCAGCTCAACCAGCCGATCAAGACCATCGGCGTCACCAATGTGGCGATTGCGCTGCACCCGGAAGTCGAGGTCACCATCAGCCTCAACATCGCCCGCACGGCCGAAGAAGCTGAACGCCAGGCCAAGGGTGAGACGCTGACCACCGCCGAAGCCATCTATGGCGACGACATCAACGACAATGCGCGGCCGGAGAACTTCTTCGACCCGAATACCGAGTTCGAAGGCGGCGAAGACAACGCCTGATCGCTTAAGGACAAGCGAGGGAGCAGCGCTCCCAATCACATTGTCGTCATCCAGCCTTTCTGGACCAATGCCCGGGCGTCTCGCCCGGGCATTTTTGTGCCAAATGGAACTTTTCGAGCCCCTATATATTAAGGCAGAATTAGACAGCCAGTCTGACCGTGAGGGGACATTTGGTGATGAATATTCTGTTGAAGCGCGTTCTCGACCGCCTGGTGCGTACAGGCAATCTCAAAGTAACCGGGCCGAAGGGCTCGACCGTGATATTCGGCGACGGCAGCGGCGAGCCTGTGCACATGCACATCAAGACCAAGCATGCCGAGCGTAGCATCTCCTTCGATCCGATGCTGGCGGTGCCGGAAGCCTATATGGACGGCGAACTCGACATCCTCGAGGGCGGCGTGCTGGGTGTGATGCGCATCGCCTTCCAGAACATGGGCAGCGGCGGCATCGACGCCACCTGGACAAAGGCGATCGAGGGTCTGCGCCACGCCTTCCGCCGCTTGCAGCAGATCAACACTACCTCGCGCTCGCGCCGCAACGTGCAGCGCCACTATGATCTGTCGGGCGACCTCTACCGGCTCTTCCTCGACGAGGACATGCAGTATTCCTGCGCCTATTTCGAGCAGCCGGACATGACGCTCGACGAGGCGCAGGTCGCCAAGAAGCGCCACATCGCCGCCAAGCTCCGGCTGAAGGCCGGCCAAACCGTGCTCGATATCGGCTCCGGCTGGGGTGGGCTCGGCCTCTATCTCGCCAAGGCTTTCGACGTCGACGTGCAAGGCGTGACGCTGTCGACCGAGCAGCACGGCGTCGCCACCGACCGGGCGCATGCGCAAGGCCTGCAGGACCGGGTGCATTTCGACCTCAAGGACTACCGCGAACTCAACGAGCGTTTCGACCGCATCGTCTCGGTCGGCATGTTCGAGCATGTCGGCGTCAACCACTTCCGCACCTTCTTCGAGAAGTCGGCGACGCTGCTGAAGCCGGATGGCGTCATGCTCTTGCACACGATCGGCCGCTCCGGCGTGCCGTGGGCGACCAGCGCCTTCGTACGCAAATATATCTTCCCCGGCGGCTACGTCCCCTCGCTGTCGGAGGTGATGCCGGCGATCGAGAAGTCGGGGCTGGTGGTTACCGACGTCGAGATCCTGCGGTTGCACTACGCCGATACGCTGAAGCATTGGGGCCAGCGCTTTGCCGCCAACCGCGACAAGGCCAAGGCCATCTATGATGAGCGCTTCTGCCGCATGTGGGAGTTCTATCTCGCCGCCTCGGAAGCCGCCTTCCGCTGGCAGGACCTGGTGATCTTCCAGATCCAGATCGCCAAGAAGAACGACACCCTGCCAATGACGCGCGACTACATGGCCAAATGCGAAAAGGCGCTGGAAATGCGCGAGATTGGGCATCGCCAGGAGACGGCGGCCGCCGAGCCTGCTGTTGCAAGGTCGATTGCTACTAGGCCCGTGGCTGCTAGGTCGGCGCGCCGCCGCAAGGTGACGGACCGGGAGTAGCCGCGGCCCATCGGTCTTGCCATTGCCTGCCCAAACATGAAAAAGGTCTCGCTATAGTGAGACCTTTTTCATGACCTACCTCCTCTATATCGCTGCCGCATTGGCCGAGATCGCCGGTTGCTTTTCCTTCTGGGCGTGGTGGCGGCTTGAAAAGTCACCAATGTGGCTGGCGCCCGGCCTCGTCTCGCTAGCGCTGTTCGGCTTCCTGCTGGCGCTGGTCGATACGTCAGCCGCCGGTCGCGCCTACGCCGCCTATGGCGGCATCTACATCGCGGCCTCGCTCGGCTGGCTGTGGCTGGTGGAAGGCGTGCGCCCAGACCGTTGGGATCTTGCCGGCGCGGCACTTTGCATCGCCGGCGCCTCGGTTATCTTTCTCGCACCGCGCGGAGCCTGAGCGTGGAACTGCCCGCACCGCTCAGACAAGGCGTCGAACGCCTGCTCGAAACGATACCGCTGCCGGCGCTGCGCCAGGCGGCGAAGACGCTGTCGGATCGCTACCGCGCCGAACTGCGCGACGGCCGCCTGCACATGGCCGAGGAGATGGCGGTAAAAGCCTATCTCGCGACGCGGCTGCCGGCGACCTATGCCGCGGTGCGCGCCAGCCTCGATGCGCTTTCCGAGGCACGGCCCGATTTCCAGCCCAAAACCCTGCTCGATGTCGGCGCTGGTCCTGGCACGGTGCTTTGGGCCACCACGGACCTGTGGCCCGACATCGAGCAGGCGGTGCTGATCGAAGCCAGCGCCGCGGTGCGCAAAGTCGGCCAGTCGCTCGCTCTCGACGCCATCGCCGCCAGGACAGACTGGCGCGCCGGCGACGTGACCATCGACCTTGCCGATCTCAAGCCTGCCGATCTCGTCACCTGCGCCTATGTGCTGGACGAAATCGCGCCGGCATCGCTGACGAAGCTTGTCGCCCGGCTCTGGCAATTGACCGGCGACACGCTGCTGATCGTCGAGCCGGGCACGCCGGCCGGCTGGCAGCGCATCCTGGCAGTGCGCCGGCAATTGCTGGAGGCCGGCGCGCATCTGCTGGCGCCTTGTCCGCATGAAGCGCCCTGCCCGCTTGAGCCGCCCGACTGGTGCCATTTTTCGCGCCGCGTCGCCCGCTCGCGCCTGCATCGCCTGGCCAAGGATGCCGACGTGCCGTGGGAAGACGAGAAATTCATCTACGTCGCGGCGTCGCGGCAGCCGGCCGCTTCCCGCGCAGCGCGCGTCATCGCGCCGCCGAAATCGGGCTCCGGCAAGGTGCTGCTCAAATTGTGCCGGCCGGACGGTGGCGCCGGCGAGACGCTTTTCACCAAGCGCGACGGCGAGTTGTTCAAGGCGGCGCGGCGGCTGGACTGGGGCGATACATTTGGCACAGGCGACTGATCCGAGCGGATAAGTCACCAGCGTGTCGTGCTGGTGGGGAGACACCAGGCCGAGTATTCTTCCCGTATGGAACAAGGCCACGTACCAGTTTTATATCTTATTTGCGGAAAGATCGCCGCGGGGAAGTCAACGCTCGCGAACCACATTGCAACACAGCCGGCGACCTTGCTCATCAGCGAAGATCACTGGACCTCACATCTGTTTTCAGATGAGCTGAAGACAATCGACGACTACGGCCGCCTTTCCGCGAAGCTGCGTGCTGCCATGGCGCAGCACGTTGTCGATATCTTGCGACAGGGCCTTTCGGTCGTTCTGGACTTCCCGGCGAACACAGTCGGCCAACGCGACTGGATGCGTTCGCTCATTGCCCAGGCCGATGTGGCCCACGAGCTGCATCTGCTTGATGTGCCCGATACGGTTTGCAAGCAGAGGCTTCTGGAGCGAAATCGACGTGGCGAACACCCCTTCCAGGTCAGTGAAGCGGACTACGATCTGTTCACACGCTATTTCGTCCCTCCGGAACCCGACGAAGGCTTCAACATCGTTACCCACACATCCTGAGCGGATAATCGAGTGCGGCCGGTTTCACAGATCTAATCAACCGAACGACAGGATTCTTCGGCCCAACGGGTCCAGCCGATTGTTCTTGCTTCGTTCCCTTCACTCTCATAGAATCATCGTTTGTCGAGTCAATCGGAATCAGAGCACGAGAATTCTGTCCTGTGGACGGTTTGCCGTCCCTGTGGACAGCGGGCATCAACGCTGATTGGACGCGAGTGATGCATATAAGTCAGCACCGGATCTTTCGCGTTCTGGTATCGAGAAGCCGGGATCGAAATCGGGGACATCATGGCAGAGGCAGCGCGAAAATTCGGCGTGGCGGAGCAAGCGCTTTATCGTGAGGCGCCGAACAACATCGAGGCCGAGCAGGCGCTGCTCGGCGCCATCCTCGTCAACAACGATGCCTTCTACCGCGTCTCCGACTTCCTCAAGGCCGGCCATTTCTATGAGCCGCTGCACAGGAAGATCTTCGAGGTCGCGGCTGAACTCATCCGCATGGGCAAGGTGGCGACGCCGATAACGCTGAAAACCTTCCTGCCGGCCGACGAGAAGGTCGGCGACATGACGGTGGCGCAATATGTGGTCCGTCTGGCGGTCGAGGCCGTCACCGTCGTCAACGCCACCGACTATGGCCGCGCCATCTACGATTTGGCCACGCGCCGCGCGTTGATCACCGTCGGCGAGGACATGGTCAACATCGCCTATGACGCGCCGGTCGACATGGCGCCGTCCGAGCAGATCGAGGATGCGGAGCGGCGGCTGTTCGAACTGGCCGAAACCGGCCGCTACGATGGCGGCTTCGAGAGCTTCACCGACGCCGTCAAGACCGCCGTCGACATGGCCAACGCCGCCTATATGCGCGACGGCCACCTGTCAGGCCTCGCCACCGGCATGCGCGATCTTGACCGCCGCATGGGTGGCCTGCAGGCGTCGGATCTGATCATCATTGCCGGCCGTCCGGGCATGGGCAAGACATCGCTCGCCACCAACATCGCCTTCAACATCGCCGAGATGTATGAGCCGGCGCAGCAGGCCGACGGCTCGTTCAAGGCCGCCAATGGCGGCGTGGTCGGCTTCTTCTCGCTGGAAATGTCGTCTGAGCAGCTCGCCACCCGCATCATTTCCGAACAGACGGAAATTTCGTCGTCAAAAATCCGCCGCGGCGAGATTTCGGAGATGGATTTCGAAAAGCTGGTCGCCTGCTCGCAGACGATGCAGAAGATTCCGCTGTTCATCGACCAGACCGGCGGTATCTCGATAGCGCAGCTTTCGGCGCGGGCGCGCCGGCTGAAGCGCCAGCGCGGCCTTGACCTCATCGTCATCGACTATATCCAGCTGATGCAGGGTTCATCCGCCAAGGCCTCGCAGAACCGCGTCCAGGAAATCACCGAGATCACCACCGGCCTCAAGGCGCTGGCCAAGGAGCTCTCCGTGCCGATCATCGCGCTGTCGCAGCTGTCGCGTCAGGTCGAAAGCCGCGAAGACAAGCGCCCGCAGCTCTCCGATCTGCGCGAATCCGGTTCGATCGAGCAGGACGCCGACGTGGTGATATTCGTCTATCGCGAGGAATATTATCTGAAGAACCGCGAACCGAAGCCCGGCACCGACGAATACATCAAGTGGGAACACGAGATGAACGAGATGCGCGGCAAGGCCGAAGTCATCGTCGCCAAGCAGCGCCACGGCCCGACGGGTTCGGTCAGCCTCGCCTTCCAGGGCGAGTTCACGCGGTTTTCCGACCTTGCTGAAGAGCACCACATTGCGGAGAGGTTTGAGTAGCCGCTTGTCCGAAGTCGCACCAATGATCCGGAATGGCAGCTCCCCACGGCGCCCCCCTCTGTCCTGCCGGACATCTCCCCCACGAGGGGGGAGATTGGCCGTCACTCGCGGCGGTGCTCTCTTTTCCAACGCTGAAAATCGGCGAGGCCCTATGCGCAATCTGATCTCCCCCCTTGTGGGGGAGATGTCCGGCAGGACAGAGGGGGGCGCTGTCCCGCTAACCTGTCTTTCCTTAATCCCAGGCCGCGCCTGATGGCCAAATCCCGCGTCCAGTTCATCTGCCAGAACTGCGGCTCCGTGCACCAGCGCTGGGCCGGCAAATGCGATGCCTGCGGCGAGTGGAACACACTCGTCGAGGAAGGCACGTCGGGCGGCATTGGCTCAGGCCCGGCCAACACGCGCAATGCCCGCAAGGGCCGCGCCGTGGTCCTGACCAGCCTGTCGGGCGATATCGAGGACGCCCCGCGCATCGTCTCTGGCATTGGCGAGCTCGACCGCGCCACCGGCGGCGGTTTTGTGCGCGGTTCGGCCCTGCTGGTCGGCGGCGATCCCGGCATCGGCAAGTCGACGCTGCTCACCCAAGCTGCCGCCGCACTGGCGTCAAAAGGCCACCGCATCGTCTATGTCTCGGGCGAAGAGGCCGTCGCCCAGATCAGGCTGCGGGCGCAGCGGCTTGGCGTCGCCGACACACCGGTAGAACTCGCGGCCGAAACCAATGTCGAGGACATCCTGGCGACGATCGCCGATGGCAGAAGGCCAGACCTCGTCATCCTCGATTCCATCCAGACGCTGTGGACCGACATGGCCGATTCGGCGCCCGGCACCGTCACGCAGGTGCGCGCCGCCGCCCAGGCGATGATCCGCTATGCCAAATCCACCGGCGCTGCCATCGTGCTGGTCGGCCATGTCACCAAGGAAGGCCAGATCGCCGGCCCGCGCGTCGTCGAGCACATGGTCGACGCCGTGCTCTATTTCGAAGGCGAAGGCGGCCATCACTATCGCATCCTGCGCACGGTGAAGAACCGTTTCGGCCCGACCGACGAGATCGGCGTCTTCGAAATGTCGGACAAGGGCCTGCGCGAAGTCGCCAATCCGTCGGAGCTGTTCCTCGGCGAACGCCATGCAAAGTCGCCAGGTGCGGCGGTTTTCGCCGGGATGGAAGGCACGCGGCCGGTTCTGGTCGAGATCCAGGCACTGGTGGCGCCGTCGTCGCTGGGCACGCCGCGCCGTGCCGTCGTCGGCTGGGACGGCGCGCGGCTGTCGATGATTTTGGCCGTGCTCGAGGCGCATTGCGGGGTGCGCTTCGGCACCCATGATGTCTATCTCAATGTCGCCGGCGGCTACCGGATTTCCGAACCTGCGGCCGATCTGGCGGTCGCCGCTGCACTGGTTTCGTCGCTCACCGGTCTTGCCCTTCCCGCCGATTGCGTCTATTTCGGCGAAATCAGCCTGTCGGGCGCAGTGAGGCCGGTTGCGCATGCGCAACAGCGCCTTAAAGAGGCCGAAAAGCTGGGTTTTGGAAGTGCGGTTCTGCCCTTGGGCAGCGAGGAGGTTGTCGGGGGGATCGGAGCCGGCGCGTTCCAGCCAACCGAACTTGCCGATCTCGTCGCGCGCATAGCCGGCTCACGGCGCAGCCGTGTCGACGAGGAAGACTAACACGGCTCGCGCGAGCCGTGAAAAGACAATCGGAGTGGGGCGAACAACATGCCGATTACGCTGCTTGACGGAATTCTCGTCGGCTTCACCCTGGTCTCGGCGATGCTCGCCATGGTTCGCGGCCTGTCCCGCGAAATCTTGTCCGTCGTCTCCTGGGCCGCGGCCGCTGCGGCGGCGTTCTTCTTCTACAAGCCGGTGCTGCCTTACGTTCAGCCCTATGTCGAAAGCGACAAGATCGCCATGGCGGCGTCCGCCGGCATCGTCTTCCTCATCGCGCTGATCGTCGTTTCCGTCATCACCATGAAGCTTGCCGACTGGATCATCGATTCCAGGATCGGCGCGCTCGACCGCACACTGGGCTTCCTCTATGGCGCCGCGCGCGGCATCCTCGTCGTCGCCGTGGCGCTGCTGTTCTTCAACTGGCTCGCCGGCGCCAAGGCGCCTGCCTGGATCGCCAACGCCAAGTCGAGGCCACTGCTCGAGACCATCGGCGCCAAGCTGGAAAGCCTGCTGCCCGAGGATCCGGAAAACGCCATCCTGAAGAAGCTCAACCCGAATCAGCCGGCAGCACCCGAGGCGCCTCCGGCAGCCGATGCACCGGCGGCGGATGCTCCGGCAGCCGGCGAGGATGCGCCCGCGCCCGACGACGAGACCGACGCTCCGGCCGACAATGCGCCGGCACAGCCCGCCGCTCCGGCCCCGGCCGCACCGGCAAACTGAGCACTGGACGGATGGCCTCTGCCGGCCATTCCGTCAGTTCTGGTCTGACTATGGTGTGAACGGCGCACGGCGTGCGTTGCTTTCGCGGCGCTATCGCCTTATATGGCCATTTTAGCGGAGCTTGAGCCCCATGGCAGTTTCGAAGGCAGACGCAGACGACGTGCTTTCCGCCGAAGCAGACGATCATTTCCACGATGAATGCGGTGTGTTCGGCATTTTTGGCCGGCAGGACGCCGCGGCCATCGTCACACTGGGCCTGCACGCGCTGCAACATCGCGGCCAGGAAGCGGCCGGCATCGTCTCTTATGACGGCACCCAGTTCCATGTCGAACGCCATGTCGGCCTGATCGGCGACACCTTTACCAAGCAGCATGTCATCGACAGCCTGCAAGGCAACCGCGCCATCGGCCACACGCGCTACGCCACCACAGGCGGCGCCGGCATGCGCAACATCCAGCCCTTCTTCGCCGAACTCGCCGATGGCGGCTTTGCCGTCGCCCATAATGGCAACCTCACCAACGCCATGACGGTACAGCGCGCGCTGCAGAAGCAGGGCGCGATCTTCTCGTCGACCTCCGACACCGAGACGCTGCTGCACCTCGTTGCGACCAGCAAGGAGCGCGATTTAAATTCGCGCTTCATCGACGCCGTGCGTCAGGTCGAAGGCGCCTTCTCGCTGGTGGCGATGACCTCCAAGAAGATGATCGGCTGCCGCGATCCGCTGGGCATCCGGCCGCTGGTGCTGGGCGACCTCGACGGCGCCTGGATCCTGGCCTCCGAAACCTGCGCGCTCGACATTATCGGCGCCCGCTTCGTGCGCGACCTGAAGCCCGGCGAGATGGTCGTCGTGACCTCGAAGGGCATTGAGAGCCTGTTCCCGTTCGAGCCGCAGAAGACCCGCTTCTGCATCTTCGAATATGTCTATTTCGCCCGCCCGGACTCCTCGGTCGAAGGCCGCAACGTCTATGAGGTGCGCAAGCGCATCGGCGCCGAGCTGGCGCAGGAAAGCCCGGTCGAGGCCGACATCGTCGTGCCGGTGCCGGATTCCGGCACGCCGGCGGCGATCGGCTTTTCCCAAGCCGCCGGTATTCCCTTCGAGCTCGGCATCATCCGCAACCACTATGTCGGTCGCACCTTCATCCAGCCCGGCGATTCCATCCGCCACATGGGTGTGAAGCTGAAGCATAACGCCAACCGCCGCATGATCGAGGGCAAGCGGGTGGTGCTGGTCGACGATTCCATCGTGCGAGGCACCACCAGCCAGAAGATCGTGCAGATGGTGCGCGACGCCGGCGCCCGGGAAGTGCATATGCGCATCGCCTCGCCGCCGACCAGCGCGTCGTGCTTCTACGGCGTCGACACACCGGAGAAGTCGAAGCTGTTGGCGTCGCGCATGTCGATCGAGGAAATGGCTGAGTTCATCCGCGTCGATTCACTCGGCTTCCTGACTATCGACGGGCTTTACCGCGCCGTCGGCGAAGCCGGCCGCGACAATGAGCAGCCGCAATTCTGCGACGCCTGTTTCACCGGCCAGTACCCGACCCGCCTGCTCGACTTCGAAGGCCACGACAATGTGCGCACGCTGTCGCTGCTGGCGAACAACGGGGCGTAGGGTTGCCGAACCAGCATTTGCCTTCGCCAGTTTACCCCCCTCTGTCCTGCCGGACATCTCCCCCTCAAGGGGGGAGATCAGCTGCCACCTCTGTTTTCGCCAATCGCCAAGGTAGCAGAACAAGGGCCAGCGTTGATGAAATCCAATCTCCCCCCTTGAGGGGGAGATGCCCGGCAGGGCAGAGGGGGGTGTCTCGCACCCACCTCACGGAAGCCATCGCATGACCCTCGACCTCTCCGGCCGCGTCGCGGTCGTTACCGGCGCCTCGCGCGGCATCGGCTATTTCATCGCCAAGGAGCTTGCCGCCGCCGGCGCGCATGTCATCGCGGTTGCCCGCACCGTCGGCGGGCTGGAAGAGCTCGACGACCAGATCAAGGCCGAACGCGCAAAAACCGGCAAAGGTGAAGCGACGCTGGTGCCTCTCGACCTCACCGACATGCCTGGCATCGACCGGCTAGGCGGCGCCATCCATGAGCGCTGGGGCAAGCTCGACATCCTGGTCGCCAATGCCGGTGTGCTCGGCGTCATCTCGCCGATCGGCCATGTCGAGGCGAAAACCTTCGAGAAGGTGATGACCATCAACGTCACCTCGACCTGGCGGCTGATCCGCTCGGTCGATCCGCTGCTCAGGCTCTCCGACGCCGGCCGCGCCATTCTCATGTCCTCCGGAGCCGCGCATTCGGCGCGCGCGTTCTGGGCGCCTTACGCCGCGTCGAAGGCTGCGGTCGAAACCATGATGCGCTCCTGGGCACATGAGACGCAAAGCCTGCCGCTGCGCATCAATGCCGCCGATCCTGGCGCCACCCGTACCGCCATGCGCGCGCAGGCCGCGCCCGGCGAGGATCCAGAGACGCTGCCGCACCCGTCGGAGATCGCAAAGCGCATCGTGCCGCTGGCGAGCCCCGAGTTGAAAGAGACCGGGCTGATCTTCCAGGCCAGGCACCAGCGCTTCGTCGCTTACCAGCAGCCGGAATAAAGCTGGTCTTGTTCTGACGCATGTCGTTCTCCCAAAACCGCAGCACACTTTTGGGCGACATGCGTCGGGATTAAACAGGCCTCCAGTTACGTTTCTTCGAATGTAGGACATTCGAAACCGGAGGACCGACATGCGCAGACTTCTTCTCGTTGCCGCCGCTGCGATTGCCGCCACAGCTGGCGTAGCCCTCGCTCAAGACGCCAAGATGAGTTTCTTCGTCACCAGCGTCGGTTCCGGCAAGGGCGCCGATCTCGGCGGCCTCAAAGGCGCCGATGCGCATTGTGCCTCGCTGGCGGAAGCGGCCGGGGTGACCGGCAAGGAATGGCACGCCTATCTCTCGACCGCCGACACCGATGCGCGCGACCGCATCGGCAAGGGTCCGTGGGTCAACGCCAAGGGCGAAACGATCGCCGATGACGTCGCCTCGCTACACAGCGACGCCAACGCCATCAGCAAGCAGACGGCGCTCAACGAGAAGGGCGAAGTGGTCAATGGCCGCGGCGACAAGCCGAACCGGCACGACATACTGACCGGCTCTAAGCCCGACGGCACCAAGATCGCCGACCAGACCTGCGGCGACTGGACGCTAAGTGGCGCGGAGGGCGCGGCGATGATGGGCCATCACGACCGCACCGGCCTCGATGAGTCGGCGGCCGCCAAATCCTGGAACTCCTCGCATGCCTCGCGCGGCGGCTGCAGCCAGGACGCGCTGAAGGGCACCGGCGGCGACGGCCTGTTCTACTGCTTTGCGGTGAACTGAGAGAAGCCCTGGGGAGCGGCTCTGTTCACGGGTCTGTGATGATCCGGCAGGTCCCTCCCCCGTCGCCCTGCTTTCGCCATCAGCCGGGAGTTGCTAGGGTCGATCCAACTCCGACATCCAGCAAAGCGAGGAATTCCCATGGCTGCTCCCAGCGTAGCATTGGTCTGGTACCTGGTGATCGCCGGCCCGCAAGGCGGCATGGTGGTTCTGCCCAGCACCTTCGACACCCGCGAACAGTGCACCAACGCGATCACCGAATACCAGAAGCAGCCGACCCCGGCTGGCTGGGCGGTGAACTGCGTGCCGAGCGCGTCACCGTTTACGGATGAGGGCGATGCGGAAGAGCCGGCCGCGCAGTGATTGGGTATCTCCCCCCTCGAGGGGGAGATGCCCGGCAGGGCAGAGGGGGTCGGTACGTCCTGACACGACATCCTTTCGCCGAGAGAGAAAGCTGGCGCTCTACGCGCGGCGACCCCCTCTGTCGCCTTCGGCGACATCTCCCCCTCAAGGGGGGAGATCAGGCCCGCGCTGAAACCGCCAGCTCCGGCTTGCTGTTGATGGTCTGGAACACCACGCAATAGCGTTCCGTCAGCTTGATCAGCGCGTCGATGCGCTCCTGCGGTTCATCTGTGTCGAGGTTGAAATTCAGCCGGATGGCGCGAAAGCCCACGGGGGCGTCCTTGGCCACACCCAGCGTGCCGCGAAAGTCGAGATCGCCTTCGGCCTCGACAGTGGCAGCGCCAAGCCTGAACTCCAGCGCCGTCGCCACCGCCTTCAGCGTCACGCCGGCGCACGCCACCAGCGCCTCCAAAAGCATGTCTCCCGAGCACAGTTCGAGCCCGGAACCGCCAGTGGCCGGATGCAGGCCGGCCACGGCCAGCGCCCTGCCCGTCTCGACCTTGCAGGCGATCGACTGGTCGTCGATCGAACCCCGGGCGCGAAGCGTGATCAGCGCCTGCGCGGCATCGCCGCGATAGGCCTCCTTGAGCGGCGCCTGCATGGCTTTGAGTGCGGTGGCGTCCATTTGTTTCGATCCTTTTCGATGGTCTTTGCAAGTTGATAGCACTCAGCCGCCGACGTGTGGAGATCGGCCAATACCGATGCCTAGGTGATCTCCCCCGCAAGGGGGGAGATTAGCAGCCTCGACGATGACCGCCCTTTGACTTCGACCGCCCAGACCATACCTATGCGGGAGCCATTCCCGGAGGTGTCATGCGTGCCACGCTAAAGCTCATTCCCGCAATTCTCCTGTTGCTTGGTACACTGATAGGGCCTGGCCTCGCCGAAACGCCGGAGCGTCCTGCACCCACGGGCGGTGTGCTGTCGTTACTGCCGGCGCCGCAGATCACCAGCCATTCAATCACCATTGCCGGGCGCAAGCTGGACTACCAGGCAAAGGCCGGCACGCTGTCGCTGCTTTCCGGCAAGGGCGATGTCACGGCGGAAATCTTCTATGTCGCTTACACGCTGCCACCAGCGGCGGGCGCGGAGAAGGCTCGCCCCATCACCTTCGTCTTTAACGGCGGCCCGGGCGCGGCGTCCGCCTATCTGCATCTCGGCGCGCTCGGGCCGCGTGTCATCGCGACCGGAGCGGATGGACAATTCCTGCCGCCGCCGCAGAAGCTCGTCGACAATCCCGACAGCTGGCTCGACATGACCGATCTCGTCTTCGTCGATCCGGTCGGCACCGGCTACAGCCGCGAGGCGCCCGGCCAGGACACAAAAGATTTTTGGGGCGTCAGCCAGGACGCCAGTTCGATCGGCGCCTTCATCCGGCTCTACCTCACCCAGAATGGCCGCATCGGATCGCCGCTCTTCCTCGCCGGCGAAAGCTATGGCGGGTTCCGTGCAGCGTTGCTGGCAAGGACGCTGCAGGAGGATGTTGGCCTCAGCCCCAACGGCATCGTGCTGATCTCGCCGGCGCTGGAATTCACGCTGGTGCTACCCGACGAATTCCAGCCGCTGCATTGGGCGCTGGAACTGCCCTCGCTGGCGGCGGTGCGCCTGCGCGGCGAGGGCGTCAACGGCGAGGCGCTGCGCGAGAAGCTCGCCGAGGCCGAACAGTACGCGCTGGGCGACTACCTCATCGCTCTGACCAGCGGGCTGGAACAGGGTGGGCGGCTGGCCAGCCAGCGTGTGGCCGAGATTACCGGCCTGCCGCTCGAGCTCGTGCAGCGCAACTTCGCCCGCATTCCGACCAGCCTTTTCGCGCGCGAGTTCCAGCGCGCCAGCGGCAAGGTGCTCAGCCCCTATGACGGCACGATCGCCACCGCCGACATCGCGCCGGAGAGCGCTCGCAGCGCCGGCCCGGATCCGGTGCTCGACCGCAGCGTGCCGGCACTGACCTCGGCCTTCGTCGGCTACATCCGCGACGAGCTGAACTTTCGCACCGATGTCAGCTACCGGCTGCTCAATGGCGATGTCACCCACAATTGGGACTATGGCAGCTCGCGACAAGGCTATGCCGGTGTGATGGACGATCTGCAGCGCGCCCGCTCGCTGAACCCGGCGCTGGGCGTGGTGATCGTCAATGGCGACACTGACCTCGTCACGCCCTATCTCGCCTCGCGCTATCTGGTGAACCAGCTGCCGACGCTCGGCGGCGCAAAACCCATCCGTCTCGATGTCGTGGAAGGCGGCCACATGATGTATTTCAGGCCTGACGGCCGGCGCGCGCTGAAGGAGGCCGCTTCGGAGCTCTACCAGGCGACGCAGTGATCGCCGCGACAGCGCGGTTCGCCGGGCTGCGCCAACGCAAGGCCGGCGCTGGAGCAGCGCCGCGCCAGCTTTCGCCCGTATAGCTGACGCAAGCGGGTCCGACAGAGGCCGGAGCCGCCTTCAACTTTCCTTCTGAACAGGCCGATGCAGCATGGCCGATGTCGCCATATTGGAAACCCGCGAAAGGGTGCTTGCCGGCATTCTGTTCACCGGCTGCGCCTATTTCCTGTTTTCGACGCAGGACGCGGCGATCAAGCTGCTGGTCGTCGGTATCAGCGTCTGGCAGATCATGTTCTTCCGCTCGATCACCGTGCTTATCGGTTGCGCGGCGATCGGCGGGCCGCGCATCTTTACTGACGCGGCGCGCTCGCCCATCGTGCGGCCGATGCTGCTGCGCAGCGCTTTCACGCTCGGCGCCTGGCTCTGCTATTACAACGCCGCCCGTTCGCTGCAACTGGCCGAACTCACCACCATCTATTACGCCGCGCCGATCATCGTCACCGTGCTGTCGGTGGTGATGCTTGGCGAAAAGGTGCCGCTGCTGCGCTGGCTGGCGGTGTTCATCGGCTTTGTCGGCGTCTTCATCGCCTGTGACCCAGCCCATCTCGGCCTGTCCGCGCCGATGCTGCTGGTGCTGGCGGCAGCGGTGCTGTGGGGCGTTGCGGTCGTGTTGATGCGCAAGACGGCGATGGCCGAGCGGACGCTGATCCAGCTCGTGCTCAACAATTTCTACTTCCTGGTGTTTTCTGCGGTGCCGGCACTGCTGGTCTGGCAGATGCCGGACTGGCGCCAGCTGCTGCTTTTGATCAGCGTCGGCGCGCTCGGCGGCGTGGCGCAATTTATGCTGTTCGAAGGCATGAAGCGGGCGCCGGTGTCGATCGTGGCGCCGTTCGAATACACCTCGCTGGTCTGGGCTTTTGGGCTCGGCTTCGCCATCTGGGGTGATGTGCCACGCCGCGAGGTGTTTCTGGGTGCGGCGCTGATCGTCGGCGCCGGCTTGCTGATCATCGGCAACGAGCATTTCCGCAAGCGGCTATGAGTATCCCTGTGCTGACAGAATTGTGGCAGGAGGAGGCGGATAGCCTGCTGAGATGACGGAAACTCTCGCTAGCCCAGGCACCACCGATACCGCCGCCGAGCATACACTCGGCATCACGCTGGTGTCGGCGTCGGCGGCTTTCTTCGCCCTCACCGGCGTGCTGACCAAATCGATCCATGCCGACCCGTTGACCATCACCTGCTGGCGCGGTTTTGTCGGCTCGATCCTGATCACCTTCTATGTAATGTGGCGCCGACGCCGCTCCGGCGGGCGGGAAAGCCTCAGGCTCGGCTGGCGCGGCTGGTTGCTGGCGATCGAGGGCGCCGCGGCCAGCATCGCCTTCATCTCGGCGTTCAAATTCACCTATGTCGCCAATGTCGCGGTCATCTACGCCACCGCGCCCTTCATCACCGCGCTGCTCGCCTTCGTGCTGGTGCGCGAGCCGTTCCGGGCGCAGACGCTTGTCGCTGCCGCCGTCTCCCTGTGCGGCGTGGCAATCATGGTCGGCTCGGGCTTCGGCACAGGCCATTTGTTCGGTGACGGGCTCGCTCTGCTGATGACCACCGGCAGCGCGCTCTACATGATCATGGTGCGCGCCTTCCGCGACACGCCCGTGGTGTGGGCGGGCGCGGTGTCGGCCTTCCTGCTGTTCGTGTTCGGCTGGTTCGTTACCGACCCGCTGGCGGTGTCGGCCCGCGACGCCGTGCTGCTTATCGCCTTCGGGGGATCGTTTGCAGCGGCGTCGATCCTGTGGACGGAAGGTTCGCGGCTCATCCCTGCACCCGAATCCGGCCTGCTCGGTGCCGCCGAAGTGCCGTTCGCGATCCTGTTCGCCTTCCTGTTCCTGGGCGAGATCGCGCCGGCCGCCAGCCTGATCGGCGGCGGCATCGTGCTGTGCGCGGTTTTTGCCCATGCGGGGCGCGACTGGCTGGTGGCGAGAAAAAGTGCGGCAACCCCATAATTATTTTCGGAGTCATGGAACCATCATTCGACTCGGGCATTATTGGTGCGACGGGTCACCCCCCAAGTCCCCCCMAACCCCTCGACCCGTCTTCCTCAAAGCCGACCGTAAAGGTCGGCTTTTTCTTTGAAAATCAGACTGCCAGGGGAAATCAGCTAGTAAGGCCGGGCAAAGCGAGGTTGTCGCTGAGCAAGGCGGCAAGGTCGCGCGCCGGCCGCTCGGCGCCCTGGCCGAGCCGGATGGCGAATTGCGCCATCGGTACCGGCGGCAGGCCGAGCTCGCGCGGCGCTTCGACGATACCGGAATGGGCAAATCGCGCCGTGCGCAAGGTCAGCGCAATGCCGGCATTGACCGCGGTGCGCAGGCCGGCAAGGCTGGCGCTGCCGGCGGCGATGCGATAGCGGCGGCCGGCGGCATCGAGGGTTGCAAGAGCGGCCTCGCGAAAGCCGCAATAGGGGTCGAGCAGCGCCAATGGCAATTCCTCTTCCCGCACGGCAAGCCCCTTTTGCGAGCACAGCCACAGCATCGGCTCACTGAACAGCCCGACTTCGTCATTGGCCGGGGTTTTGCGCATGACAATGGCCAGATCGAGCTGCCCGGCCTGCAGCGCCTCGCCAAGCTCGGCCGAGCGGCCGACGCGCAATTCGATCCTGACGCGCGGATGGCTGGTTGCAAAGGCGCGCAGCAGCTCCGGCAGGCCGCTGTCGGCGAAATCCTGCGTCGTGCCGATGGCGACGCGGCCAGCGGCGCGCGCGCCCTTCAGCGCCAGCCAGGCCTCGCTGTGCACGGCAAGGATGCGGCGTGCATGGCCGACCAGATCCTCGCCGGCCGGCGTCAGGCCGCGCCCGCGCCCCTGCGCCACCAGCAGCGGTTCGCCGACGATCTCCTCCAGGCGCTGCATTTGCGCCGTGACCGCCGAGGGCGAGCGGCCGACAACAGAGGCAGCCTGGGCCAATGAGCCGCCATCGACAAAGGCGAGGAAGGTTTTGAGCAGATCCGGATCGAGCGCTTGCATACTTCGATAATACAGAACCTTTCATTCGAAACAATTCGATTTTTTTGATTCTAAGGCCGTGACATGGTCTCTCCAACGGCAAACAGACGCCGCTCAACCAAAAGGAGAGAAAAATGCCGATCATCAATGTCAGCGTCACCGGCAAGCCCAACGCAAAACTGTCCGCTGCTATCGCCAAGGAAGTCACCGAGCTGACGGCGACCCATCTGCGCAAGGACCCGACGATCACCGCCGTCGCCGTCAGCTATGTCGACCCGCAGCACTGGTTCGCCGGCGGCAAGTCGCTGGCCGAGCATGGCGCCAACACCTTCTGGCTCGACATCAAGGTGGTCGACGGCACCAACACCAAGCTGGAGCTGGAGGCGTATCTGAAGGCGATCTTTGACGCCTTTGGCAGGCTGCTGGGTGGCGTGCATGAGGAAAGCTATGCCTTCGTGCACGAGGTTCCAGCCGCCGCTTATGGCTATGGCGGCAAGAGCCAGGAGTTTCGGTTTATTAGTGGAAGGCTGAAGGCGGCTTGAGGAAGCCAACAAGGGCAGCGCCGCCCCTCATCCGCCCTTCGGGCACCTTCTCCCGTGAACGGGGAGAAGGAAAAACGCTCTACATTGACCTTGCCCCCCATTGCGTTACCCTCTCCTCCCGAAGCGGACGAAGAGCCGCGATACCGGAACGTTGGGAGAGACGCGGCATGATCCTGACACTGGCGCTGCTTGCAGGTCTCGTGCTGGCCTGGCTGCTGATTGGCGCGATCGAGACCTTTCGCCTCGACCTGCGCTTCACCCAGGCGCTGCTCTATGTGCCGTTCAAGCTTGCCTACCGGATCGAGGACCGGCGCATCCGCATTGCACGCAATGCGCCGGCGCCAGTGATCTATGTGGTTTCGCACCAGTCGCGCATCGAGCCGGCGCTGATGCTGTCGCTACTGCCTGATGACACGCTGCATATTCTCGACGAGGCCTCTGCGCGCTCGCCCTGGCTGGAGCCGTGGCGCGAGCTTGGCCGCACCATCGCCTTCAATGCCGAGCATCTCTTCGTCAGCCGGCGGCTGGTCAGGGTGCTGAAGGGTAAGGGCCGGCTTGCCGTCTATCTGCCCGACGCCGTCGAGCCCGATGTGAAGGCATTTCGCCTCTTCCGCGCCATCACCCGCATCGCTATGCAGGCCGAGGCCCGCATCGTGCCAATCTTCGTCGCCGGCGCACGCGACCTGCCGGTTTCCTTGACGCCAAAAGACCGGGCGCCCCGCCACTGGTTCCCAAAACTGTCGATCAGCGTGCTGGAGCCGATGACGATTGCCGAGCTGGTGGCGCGCAATCCCGACCAGGCCTCCAACACCAATGCGCTGTTCGACCGCATCGCCGAGGCCAGGCTTTTCGGCAGCAACCTCGATCGCGGCCTGTTCCTGGCCATGCGCGATGCAGCGGATCGCACCGGCGCCTCGCATCCGATCATCGAGGACGTGATCGGCGGCTCGCTCAGCTACCGAAAAATGTTCATCGGCGCGCGCGTGCTCGGCCGCCGCTTCGAGGCTATGACAGCGCCGGGCGAAGCGGTCGGGGTGCTGCTGCCCAACGCCAATGGCGTGGTGCTGTCCTTCGTCGGCCTGCTTTCAGCGGGCCGGGTGGCGGCGATGATCAACTACACCGCGGGGCCAGCGAGCCTCACCGCCGCCGTGCGCACCGCAGTGATCCGAACGGTGGTGTGCTCCCACGCGTTTGTCGAGAAGGCCGCGCTTGCCGACATCGTAGCCGCGGTCGAGGCCGGCGGCGCCAAGATGCTGTGGCTGGAGGATGTGCGCGCAGGCGTCACCGCGCTGGAGAAGCTCGCAGCCGCCGCCCTGTGGCGCTTTACACTGCAGCGGCAGGATGCGGCCAAGCCCGCGGTGATCCTGTTCACCTCGGGCTCGGAAGGCACGCCCAAGGCCGTGGTGCTGTCGCACCGCAATCTCCACGCCAACGCCATGCAGGCCGAGGCGCGCATCACCATCTCGCCGTCCGACATCCTGCTCAACGTGCTGCCGGTTTTCCATTCCTTCGGCCTGACCGGCGGCACTATCCTGCCGCTGGTGACAGGCGTAAAACTGTTCCTCTACCCCTCGCCGCTGCACTACAAGATCATCCCGGAGATCGCGCGCAAGGTGAAGCCGACCATCATGTTCGGCACCGACACGTTCCTCGCCAATTATGCCCGCACCGCCAAGGATGGCGATTTCTCCAGCCTGCGTTTCGTCGTCGCCGGCGCGGAAGCGGTGAAGCCGGAGACGCGGCGCGTCTACCGCGAGCGCTTCGGGGCCTCGATCATCGAGGGTTTCGGGCTGACCGAAGCCGCCCCCGTGGTCGCCGTCAACACCGCCATCCATGGCCGCGACGGCACGGTCGGGCGGCTGCTGCCGGCAATGCGCATGAAGCTCGAACCGCTCGAGGGCATCGAAGATGCCGGGCGCCTGTGGCTCGACGGGCCGAATCTGATGATGGGCTATATGACGGCCGACCGCCCCGGCGAATTGCAGCCGCTGGACGGCTGGCACGACACCGGCGACATCGTCTCGGTCGACCGCGAGGGCTTCATCACCATTCGCGGCCGGGCAAAACGCTTCGCCAAGATCGCCGGCGAAATGGTGTCGCTGGGCGCGGTCGAGATGCTGGTGCAATCGCTATGGCCGGAAGAGCGCCATGCCGCGGTTGCGGTGCCGGACAAAAGGCGCGGCGAGCGCATTGTGCTGGTCACCACCGCCGACGACGCCGATCCGGAAGAGTTGCGCAAGTTCGGCAAGCAGGCAGGGGCGGCTGAGTTGATGGTGCCCAACGACATCGTCAAGGTGGACGAGATCCCGGTTCTGGGCTCGGGCAAGACGGATTATGTCTCGACGCGGAAGCTGGCGATCGAAAAGCTGGGTGTGGTTGCTTAATCTCCCCCCTTGAGGGGGAGATCTCAGCCGATATCCGAAGGCGGCACTTTCTCGCCCTCGATCTTGGCGCGTTTTGAATACGCCCGCACGCTGAACGGCAGGAAGATGAGATAGCCGGCGACCGAGGCGGTCAGCGTGTACCAGGGATAGGTCATCAACAGCAGCACGTAGAGCACCACCGCAAGGATTATCGGCAGCACCTTGTCGCCCGGCACTTTCAGGCTTTTGCCGGAATAGACCGGCAGCCGGCTGACCAGCAGGAAGGCGACCAGAATGGTGAAGCCGCTGGCGACGAAGGCAGCGGGGCGGCTGGGCTCAATGCCAACGCGCAGGAACGACAAATAGAGCGGCAGCATGACCAGCACGGCGCCTGCCGGCGCCGGCACGCCGACGAAATATTCGCTCTGCCAGATCGGGCGATCGTGGTCCTCATCGAGCACGTTGAAGCGCGCTAGCCTTAAGCCGCAGGCGATGGCGAACAGCAGCACCGCGATCCAGCCCGGCGAGCCCGCACGGTCGAGCAGGAAGGCATAGAGCACCAGCGCCGGCGCAACGCCAAAATTGACGATGTCGGCCAGCGAATCCATCTGCGCGCCGAATTTCGACGTCGCCTTCAGCATGCGCGCCAGGCGGCCGTCTATGCCGTCGAGGAAGGCGGCGAGAAGCACCATCACCACTGCCGGCTCGAAGCGGCCTTCGAAGCCGAAGCGGATGCCGGACAGACCGGCACAGATGGCAAGCACGGTGACCAGATTGGGCAGCACCATGCGCATCGGGATTTCGCGGATGCGCGGGCCGCCGCTGCCGTGTGCCTCGAATTTTTTGAACGGCGCGCCCACCGCTTACGAAATCCTGACGAGCGGGGTTGCGGCGATGCCGCCGAATTCGGCGAGCACGGTTTCGCCACCGACCGCGGTCTGACCGACAGCGACACGCGGTACCGCGGTCGATGGCAGGAACACGTCGACACGCGATCCGAAGCGGATCAGGCCAAAACGTTCGCCGATGGTGATCGAGCCGCCGGTCTCGGCCCAGCAGACGATGCGCCGCGCCACCAGGCCGGCGATCTGCACGGCGGCGACGGTGCCGTTGGGGCTGTCGATGACCAGCCCGTTGCGCTCATTTTCCGAACTTGCCTTGTCGAGTTCGGCGTTGAGGAACTTGCCCGGCCGGTGCTCGATTTTCGTGATGCGGCCGCGCACAGGCGCGCGGTTCACGTGGCAGGAAAAGACGTTCATAAACACCGAGATGCGGGTCATTTCGGTGTTGCCGAGGCCGAGCTCGCGCGGCGGCACAGCTGGCCCGACCGCCGAGATGACGCCGTCGGCGGGGCTGACCACCAACCGGTCGTCGACCGGGGTGACGCGCTCGGGATCGCGAAAGAAATAGACGCACCACGAGGTCAGGATCAGGCCGATCCAGAACAGCACCGAGGAGAAATAGCCGAGGAACAGCGTGCCCGCGCCGAAGGCGGCAATGAACGGATAGCCCTCGCGATGGATCGGAACGAACGCATTCTTGATCGAATCGACGAGGCTCATTGGGTGGAACTCATGGGATGGGGCGGTCCCTGTTTCAGGTCCGGCCTCAATACCGGAAAGGCTCCGTCGTCGCAACGCAACATTGGGCAAGGCTGCATTGGCCACGGCCGGCAGCAGCGGCGACGTGCTTGCCTGTCGGCGGCTTTGCCGCCAGAATTCAAGCCACCGCTGGCTGAACGCACGGCGAAAAGGCCGACTGCCCATGATGCCGAAATCAGGGAAAGCGCACCACCCTGCCATGCAATTGGCAGCCGTGAGTGCCGTTTTGACCGCACTGCTGGCAGCCCATGCAGCGGCGCAAGGCAAGCCGTCCTTCGATTGCGCCAAGGCCACCAGCGTGGCGGAAAAGGCCATTTGCGCCGATCCGGCCCTGGCGCAAGCCGATGCCGATGTAGCGAAGAATTATGCCGCGCTGCTGAAGACGCTCGATGCTCATGCCGGCAAGGCGCTGCGGGACGACCAGAGCGACTTCATCGCATATCGCGACCAGATCGCCGGCTTCAACGAGAACACGCCCAAAGACCAGCAGACTTTCGATCTCGGCGAATTCCTGCACGACCGGGCGACCTTCCTGGCCGCCATCCGCAAGCCGGCGGATGCAGTTTTGATCGGCACATGGAGCAGCGTGCGTGGCTCGGTCGAGATCAAGGCAGCTGGCACTGGCAAGCTCGAGATTTCGGCAGAAATCGTCACCAACCCCGTCTCGGGAAGCGGTGCGTGCGACATCGGTGGCACGGTCGAGAAGCGCAAGACCCTGCGGCTGGTCGACACCGACGATAACGACAAACCGACCGGTTTTGTCTTCACCTTTCGCCGCGATGGCGATGCGCTCGCCGTCGAGCAGGACGGCACCAGCAAGGATGATAGATCGGAGCCGCCGTCATGCGGCGCCAACGGCCATGCCGATGGCACGTTCTTCCTGAGCGAAAAACAGTAGGCTTGCTGTCGCTAGCCCGCCGCAGCGGAGCGATCAAAGTGGGCGTCGAGTTCAGGCAGCGTAGCCTCGGCGAGCTTTTCGCAATCTTCGCCACGTAAGAGCACACTGCCATTTGGCGAAGACAGGGAGAGGAAGGTCCGGTCAGACGCCAGCACCACCCAATTCACCACTGGCCCTTCCGCCGTTTGCACCACAGAGTTGGCTGAAACGATGGCACCCAGCGGATCGAAGCCGGCCTTGCGCAGCAGGAAGTCGACAGCGACCGGCGCATGATTTTGTTCCGTCAGTTGGATTACTGTCTCAACCTCCGACTCCTCCGCGCGTCCAAGCCGCATCCCGATCCTAGGTGCATAAGCTCCCAACAGGTTCTCACCTGGGCGCATGACCGGTGGATCGTCAGGGGGGATATACTCGTAAACGGTGACGTGTACCTTTGTTGCTGCGCATAGCCGGAGCTCATTCGCGTCGGTGCGGAGTTGAAAGACCATTTGCTTTTCGCCTCCGACATCCAGCATTCTTGCCATTCCGAACCCCAGTTTGATCTCCGATGGCGATATCGCTGCGCAGGCGAGGCCGGCACCGACGTCGCGCGGGCTCAACATCTGGCTGACCAGTTTGCTGACCGACTCATGAAGAAGCCTGCCTTCGCGTTGCGGATTGGCGATCACCAACCGCTGTATGACATCCTCGTAATCGTCATTCTCGACAATTTGCAGATCAGGCCATGACGCGATCCAGCGCGCCAAAAGGTTCTCCATCGGCGCGGCCTCATCAGCATCGTAGAACGCATCATCAAGCGTATCGAGAAAATCATCCCGTCCCCCCTCGAAGCTCGTCTGCTCGGCGGCTTCGTCGGGATGATCTAAAATCCAGGCGGACATCTTTTCCAGAGTCGCAAGTTGGCCCTTTGCACCACAAGCAGTGAGTCCGACCCGTGCGTTGGCAATCATGGCACCGATTTCCTGCCCGGCATTGTGGATGAATTGACTATGGCCGCCGTTCTTTACCTCTGAAGAGTACGAGTCGGCATGAAGGACCTGCATCGCCTTGGGGTCGATTTCGGGATAACGATGGAGTCCCTTGGAAACCATCGCTGTGACGAATTGCATGACAGCGAAGACGAGAAAAAACGGCTCTTCATCAGCCTCCGCGACGTTCGAACGCAGTACGACGACCGGCAACGGCAGGCCGAATTCCAACTGCTTTCCAGAATCTGATGCCGCCTTCTCGGGCGTTTTCTTGGATTTGCGAGAAAAGAAGCCGAACATCGAAAATACTCTCTTGGCCGGAAAACTTGCGCGGAGGGGGTTACTTCCGACGCGACAATATCAGCTGCCCTCAAGGAGGAAAGGCACTCCTATCTGATCAAATTTGCCAGCGGCATCCGCACGATGGTTTGCGCAAATTGCCGACGGTCATGTCGGGGCGGCATAGGCTCACACGTCCTTGGCAGGAAAGCGCTTCGCGACAATGCCGAATTGACAAACCAAGGGGTCAGCAATGCCATCGTCGAAATCAGTCGCCTTGAACGCCAAGGTCATTACACAAGCCCTCGCTTTCGGCGAATCGCCGCGCTGGCATGACGGACGCCTGTGGGTCTGCAACTGGGGTACCGGCGAGATCGTCGCGGCGGATGAGGACGGCAAGAGCGAGGTGATGCTCACCGTGCCGGCGATCCTGCCCTATTCCGTCGACTGGCTGCCGGACGGGAGGCTGCTGGTCATTTCGGGGCGCGAAGGGCTGCTGCTGCGGCAGGAGGCGGATGGAACGCTCGCCGCCCATGCCGATCTCCGGTCGCTGTCGAAGAGCCCATGGAACGAGATCGTCGTCGACGGGCGCGGCAACATCTATGTCAATGGCGGCGGGCCGGCGCCGGCGCCGGGTGAGCATTTCGGGCCGGGCACCATCGTGCTGATCACCCCGGACGGCAAGGTTCGGCAGGTGGCCGAGGACATCGCGTTCGCCAATGGCATGGCCGTAACGCCGGACAACAAGACGCTGATCATCGCGGAATCGCACGCCAACCGGCTGACCGCTTTCGATATTGCTGCCGATGGCAGCCTTTCCAACCGTCGCGTCTGGGCCGATCTCGATGGCTTTCCCGACGGCATCTGCCTCGATGCCGAAGGTGCTGCCTGGTATGCGGATGTTCCCAACAAGCACTGCGTGCGGGTGCGCGAAGGTGGCGAGGTGCTGGAGACGATCGAGGTCGATCGCGGCTGCTTTGCCTGCATGCTCGGCGGCCCGGATGGCAAAACGCTGTTCATCACCGCCGCCGAATGGCGCGGCTTCGAGAACATGATCAGCGATGCCCGCACCGGTCAGGTGCTGAGCGCCGAAGCGCCAGCACCTGGCACGGGCTGGCCCTCCTATAGTCCCGGAATCCGCTGATAGTTGGCGATATCTGCCTTCACACCAAGCCTGGCGATGGTCTCCTGTGGGTTGAAAGCGACGCGCTCATGCGCAGCCTTGACGATCGGCACCACTTTGTCGACGGCCGCCTGGCTTTCCCATTCGACGATGGTGACCAGGTTGAACTCACCCGGACCGGAGAACTGCTCAAGCAGGAAATCCTGCACGAAACCCTGCTGCTGGCGCAGCAACTCATGTGTCATCCTGACCTTGGTGAGGATTTCCTGCCGGGCTTCGACAGGCACGACGAACTTGTCGACCCGGAACACGCTGCCATTGTCATGCTGTTGATTGAGTTGATCCATTTTCAAATTGTCTCCGTTCTTGAACGACGTGGGTTCGGTGGCTCAGGAACGGGTTTGCGATCTCAACTTAGGTTGAGGTCAAGAGGGAAATTTTTTGGTGGTGATGGAACGGCGGCGACGCTGCTGATCTCCGCCCTTGAGGGGGAGATGTCCGGTAGGACAGAGGGGGTCGTCTCACGTAGAGCGCCAGCGCCCTCTTTCGTCACGGAAGGCGTCGGCGCTCCACGCGCAGCGACCCCCTCTGTCGCCTTCGGCGACATCTCCCCCTCAAGGGGGGAGATTGGCGCTCCATCGCCTAATTCACCTCCGACGTCCTTCTGCGCACAATCACACCAAGCTCATCGCTCTCCCGTGCAATCCGCAGCCTCTCTTCGGCTTCTGTTGCCTCGCGCTGGCGATCCCACATGGAGGCGTAGAGGCCGTGCTGGCGCATCAGTTCGGCGTGGGTGCCGCGTTCGGCGATCTGGCCGTCCTTGAGCACGATGATCTCGTCGGCGGTGATCACCGTCGACAGCCGGTGGGCAATAACGATTGTGGTGCGGCCCTTGCTGACCAGGTCGAGCGCGGCCTGAATTTCCTGTTCGGTGTGGCTGTCCAGCGCCGAGGTCGCCTCGTCGAGCATCAGGATCGGCGGCGCCTTCAAAATGGTGCGGGCGATCGCCACGCGCTGCTTTTCGCCGCCGGAGAGCTTTAAGCCACGTTCGCCAACCATCGAGCGGTACCCTTCCGGCAGCCGTTCGATGAACGGGCCGATCTGGGCAAGCTCGGCCGCCTTCTCGACATCCGCCTCGCTGGCGCCGACGCGGCCATAGCGGATGTTGTAGGCGATGGTGTCGTTGAACAGCACGGTGTCCTGCGGCACCATACCGATTGCACCGCGCAGGCTCTGCTGCGTCACATCCCTGACATCCTGGCCGTCGATCAGCACCTGGCCGCCCTGGACGTCATAGAAGCGGAACAACAGCCGCGAGATCGTCGACTTGCCGGCGCCCGACGGACCGACAATGGCCACGGTCTTGCCGGCCGGCACCTCGAAGGAAACGCCTTTCAGGATCTTGCGGTTGGGGTCATAGGAAAAATGCACATCGCGGAATTCGACCTTGCCGGCCGAGACGGCGAGCGGCTTGGCGCCGGGCTTGTCGGTGATTTCCTGCGGCACATCGAGCAGGTCGAACATCTGCTCGATGTCGGTCAGGCCCTGGCGGATTTCGCGGTAGATGAAGCCGATGAAATTGAGCGGAACCGAAAGCTGCACCAGCATGGCGTTGATGAAGACGAAATCGCCGACCGTCTGCGTGCCGGCCTGCACCTCAAGTGCCGACATGCACATGACGATGACGGTGCCGAGGCCGAAGATGATGCCTTGGCCGAAGTTCAGCCAGCCGAGCGAGGTCCAGATCCTGGTCGCCGCCATTTCATAGCGCGCCATCGAACGGTCGAAGCGCTCGGCTTCCATGGCCTCGTTGTTGAAATATTTGACCGTCTCGAAATTGAGCAGCGAGTCGATCGCCTTGGTGTTGGCGTCGGTGTCGCTGTCGTTCATGTCGCGGCGGATCGAGATGCGCCAGTCGCTGGCGCGGACCGTGAACCAGACATAGATCCAGACGGTGAGCGCCACCACGGCCACATATTTCCAGCCATAGGTGTAGGCGAAGATGCCTGTGGTCAGCGCGAATTCGAGAATGGTCGGCGCCGTGTTCAGCATGATGAAGCGCACGATCGTCTCGATGCCCTTGGTGCCGCGCTCTATGATGCGCGATAGGCCGCCGGTSYGGCGCTCGAGGTGAAAGCGCAGCGACAGCTGGTGCATGTGGACGAAGGTCCGGAAAGCGAGCTGGCGCACCGCATATTGGCCGACGCGAGCAAACAGGGCATCGCGCAGCTGGTTGAAGCCGAGCTGCACCAGCCGCACGACGTTGTAGGCGACGACCAGCATGACCGGCGCCAGCAGGAAGGACGGCAGCGGCGGCGGCGACTTGGCGTCGCCCGCCAGCGCATCGGTCGCCCATTTGAAGAAATAAGGCCCGGCAACCAGCGTCAGCTTGGCAACGACCAGAAGCAGCGTCGCCCAGGTGACGCGTGCCCTCAGATCGGCGCGGTCGGCCGGCCACATATACGGCCACAGATTGCGCAAGGTGCCGAAGGTCGAGCTATCGGAAACGGTTTTTTCTGCCACTTGTCTTGCCTTTTGGGTGGGAGGTCAGCGGCCGGAGCAGCAGGAATTGACGAGCGCGGTCAGCGATGCGGAAACGTCGGCGAGTGCCGCGCGGTCGACCTCATAGCGCGAGCGCTGACGGTCGGGCTGGAAGCGGACCAATCCGGCTTCGACCAGGATTTTCAAGTGCTGGGACACGGTCGACTGCGCCAGGTCGAGATGGTCGACGACCTCGCGGCAGCAACAGGAATTGCTGGCCGAGAGATGTTTGAGGATCTCGATGCGCGCCGGATGTGAGAGTGCTGCAAAGCGGGCGGCAACCGCGCGGCTTTCGGGCGGTGCGCAGTTTGCGTGGTCTGGTTCAGCGAGCGAGTCTGTCATCGTTCATCGGCGATAGACGATGAACGGACGTGGGGCAAGCTAACCCGATGGGTAGAAGGGTAATCTCCCCCCTCGTGGGGGAGATGTCCGGCAGGACAGAGGGGGGCGCGAAGAAACGCGACCTTAATGATCTGCAAAGAGGGTCCGCAGCCGGCGCGCGTGTGGAAATTAGCGACAGGCCGGCGGGACAGCGCCCCCCTCTGCCCTGCCGGGCATCTCCCCCACATGGGGGGAGATTGGCTAGTCGCCGACCCTACTGCGCCTTCGTCGGCGCCGTCGTTGCTTGCTCGCCCATCGCCTTGAGGTCGGCGGCTTCGCCTTCCTTGGACTTTTCCGGGACCTTGAACACCTGCCCTGGCCAGATGCGGTCGGGATCGCTGATCTGGTCCTGGTTGGCGAGATAGATGGTGGAGAAGCGCACGCCGTGACCGTAGACACGCCGTGAAATCCGCCACAGCGTGTCGTTGCGGCGGATGATGACAGCGCCGTCGGCATGTTCGAGCTTCGGTGCAACCGTCTCGGGCGCTTCGGGTGTCGCAGCAGCGACCACGGCCGGTGCCTCGGCAGCGGGTGCGGCTGGGGCCGTCGTGGCCGGTGCCTCGGCAACTGCCGGTGCGGTGGTAGCCGGAGCCGATGCGGCGGCAGCCGGTGCGGCCGGCTTGGTCTCTGCGGGCGCCACGGCGGCGACCACGTCGCCGGGTTCGCGCTCGAACGGCACGGCGGCGCGGGCCACCACCTTCACGCCGTCGGCATCGAGACCGTCGACATGGATGGTGTAGCTGCCAACCGGGATGTCGCGCGTCGCCTCGACCAGGAAATGGCCATCGGGCGACGTCACTGCGTCGCCGAGCAGGATATCGTTGGCATAGGCGCGCACCTTGCGGCCGGCGTCAGCCAGACCGGCGACGAAAATCTTGTTGCCGTCGATCTCGACCGCCTCAACGACGATCTTGGGTTCGGCCACTGCCACAGCCGGCGGTGTTGCCGGGGCTGCCGGGGCCGGAGCTGCTGCGGTATCGACCTCAGCCGGAGCGGCGGGCGCAGTTTCGGCTGGGGCGGTCGCGGCAGGCGCCTCGGCAGCGGGAGCAGCGGCCTGATCGCCGGCAGCCGGTGCCGCAGGCTTGGTCTCGGGCGCCGGAACAGTCAGCAGCTCGGCGGGCTTGCCGGGCTCCTCGACCATCGCCAGCACCTGGCCGGCGGCATCCTTGGGAACCGAAACGACGGCGGTCTGCACCGAAGGCGTAACCACATCTCCGGCCGTCGAACGCAGCGCGATCGTATAGTCGCCGGGCTTGAGCGGATCGTCGAGAACGATGACGAAAGCGCCATCGGGGCCGGCGACCGTCGAGCCGAGCACTGTCGAGCCGTTGAGGATCTCGACCTTTGAATTGGGCGCGGCATTGCCGGCAACGACGATCGAGCCGTTGCTTTCGACGCGCACGACATCGAAGCTCGGCACAACCGGGCCGGCCACAGCCGGTGCTGCCGGAGCGGCTGCTTCTGTTGCGGGGGCCGTTGCGTCGGCTGGCGCCGGTGCCGGCGTAGCCTTGGCATCGGTCGGGGCGGCAGGCGCCGGCGGCAGCCTTCCCTCGGTCCCGGAGTCGGCCGGCGGCGTCAGCGACGCAATCTCCGCCGGCGGCGTGGGATTGAGATACGGGTTGAGTGCGCCCGATACATAGGCGGTTCCGATGATCGCGACGGTCCCACCCGCCGCGAACAGAAACGCCTTCAATGGATTAACAGCCATATTTCCCCTGTCCCTTAGCCACCTAACGCCGGTCTAGCGTGTTTTGCCGGAACCGACAAGAAAAAGCCCGAGCTTGTCAGCCTCAGGGGCTTGACCCCGCATTCAGACCCAATCACCAATCACGCATGAACACGATTCGATCCGTCTGCGTCTACTGCGGCTCGTCTCCGGGCCGCGATGAAATCTACGCCAAGGCCGGACACCTGCTTGGCCGCTCGCTCGCCAAATCCGGCCTGCGACTGGTCTATGGCGGCGGCACCAAAGGCATTATGGGCGCCGTCGCCGAAGGCGCGCTCAAGGCCGGTGGCAAGGTAACGGGCATCATTCCGCGCTTCCTCATCAACAAGGAAGCGACCGAAACCGCGCTTGACCGGCTCGACGAACTGCTGATCACCGACAACATGCACGAGCGCAAGCACAAGATGTTCGAAAAATCCGACGCCTTTGTGGCGCTGCCGGGCGGCATCGGCACGGTCGAGGAGATCGTCGAGGTCATGACCTGGGGTCAGCTCGGCCATCACCGCAAGCCGATTGTCTTCGCCAACGTCAAAGGGTTCTGGAATCCGATGCTGGCGCTGATCGACCATATGTCGAGCGAGGGCTTCATTCACACGGCACAGCGGGTGAAGCCGCTGGTGGTCGAAGACCCCGAAGCCATCGTCGCCGCCATCATGGTGGCGGGCTCGTCGGTCGATGCGCCGACGGAAGGCGTGCAGTCGGTGATTGATAAGATGTGAGGGCTTAGGCAGTAGGGAATAGGCAGTAGACTGCCGAGAAACGGCAACCCCTACTGCCTACTGCCTACTGCCTACTGCCTACTGCCTACTGCCGATAGCGCTCACCCACGACCGAAAATGCGCCGAAGGATGCTTGCGCGCTGCGCGCCAGTATAACGTTGAGGCAAGGGGCGGGTGAGCAAAAACTGTTCATGGCCCTCGATGGTTTCCGTGCCGCGATAGCTGCATTGCAGGGAACGGGCCAAAGGGACGATTTCCCTCAGCACTGCCCGGAATCCCTCCCCATCGATCGGCACGTCCTTCACCATGCGCAGTTCCCGAGAAAACGCATCGAAAGCGATGAAGCGATAGCCGCGTGATTCGAGCGCGGCGCGCAGCTTTGTCAGCGACGCCTCCGCACCCCAGAATTCGAAGCGAGTCGGCCGTATCCGAGCGTCGGAGGCGATTTCGAGGCCGAGGTCGCCAATCGCCTCGGCAGGAAGAATCTGTGGGGCAACTGCAGCAAGCGAATGCCGCTCGAGCGTCAGCGAAAAGGCAAGAGATGTTGCGGCCGACCGTGCAATAGCCTCGAAACCTGGGACATCCTCCGTCGCAAAGTAATAGTCCCGCCGCCCCTCACCGTGCCGCTCGGCTAGGTAACATGCTGGGCAAGTCGCGCCGACTAGACCCTCATAAAGTTTTTCGAGGAAGGCGTAATTCCGCTTCGATCCCTTGGGCGTCAACAAAGCGTTTTTTGGGATCACTTCGTCTTCGCGGGATATGGGCTTCAGCAGCAGGATCGGGAGCAGGGCCGCAGCTTGCAGAAGTGCCACGTTCACCCTCGTGTGGATGAACACCTCGCTGCCATCGGCACGGTACCGTATGAGGCTTCGATGCGGATCGCCCTTGCGGATGACCTCTTCCGTCACATCGTCCGATACCTGCTCGCCACCGACCGCGAACTGAAGCAAAGTCATTGTGCGGCCTTCGCTCCCAAATCGCGGTTGGTGGGAATGACGCTACCGATCATAGCTCATCATGCGCGGCAGTCGAATCAAAGCTCACGTTCTGCATCGCGTTTACCGAAAGCCAGACCATCGAGGGCAGCGGCACGAGCAGCGCATAGAGGCAGCCGAGCACCGACAGAACCGACGCCGATTTCGCGCCGCTGCTGCCCGGCGAGGCCGAACGGCGCCGCACGCTCTATGCCGAAGGCGCCGTGCGCCAGGTGTGGAACCGCGGCGACTTGCCGGGCAGCGGCATGATGTTCGAGGCCAGCGACGCCGACGTGCGCGGCCACCTCGCCACCTTGCCGCTGGTCAAGGCCGGCATGATGGACATTGCCGCAGTGGTGCCGCTTGCGCCCTACCCCCGGACTTGGACCGAAGCGCTGGTCCTCACCGCGACCACGCAGCCGGCGGCGATCCGCGCCACCGGCTATTTGCTGGCCTCGACGCCAAGTGCGCCCAAATAATCTACTCAATACTGCCTTGTCGTGCCCTCTTCGCCCGCCATTAGCCGCGATGCTGCAACACCTGGATAGGCGACAGCAACAAGGCCAGCCTCGCCCAGAAGCAAAAGTCCAATGCCAGGCCGCTGCATCGCCTGCATCTTTTCCGCAAGGATCTCTGAGGCCGGACGTCGCTGATCGACAGACTGTGATCGCCTGTCAAGAAACTGTCACACGGAACCCGCCTGCCTCGTGTTACGAAAGAGGGGCCGGCATCCGCGCGTCGGCGTAGTCGAAATCTGGATCTGGCGAGGCGAGCCGTGAACATCGCTCTCAACGCGGAAGGCACTCCCCTGTCGCCTTACCTGCCCGACGAACACGGGCTGTTCTTCATCTATCATTTCACGGCCGAGGGCCTGCGCACCAAGGATGCGGCCGAGGCTGCGTGGACATGGCGCAGTTACCAGCTGTCCGACCTGCGCGCCCGCCGCGAGATCGCCGCGGAGCAGGCTTTACCTGCCCCGGTCCGCGAAGCTTTCCTCGGCGCCAGCCAGGGCTGCCACATCGATCTCGAGGATGACTGGCTCTATGGCGACCTGCCGGACCTGCGCCACGACTATTCGGCGGAGGCGCGCGGGCTCGGCCATTTCCGCTTCGCCCTCAACGAAAAAATGCTGATCGGCGCGCGCAAGCAGCCGCTGGAATCGGTTGATCTTGTCCGCAAGGCAGTGGAGAGCGGCTCGCGCAAATTCCGCTCGCCGGCCGACCTGATCGAGGCGGTCATGGGCCAGTCGCTCGACGGCATGGCGGCGGAGCTCCATGGCCTTGGCGATACGCTGGACGGCATCGAGGACCGCATCGTGCGCGATGCCTGGCACAGCGAGCGGCAGTCGCTGGTCGAGGCGCGCCGTCAGCTGGTGGTCATCCACCGGCAGATGGCGACGCTCACAAACCTGTTCCGCCATCTCGACCATTCGCATCGCAACGAGCTGCCTGACCCGATCAACGACATGGCGACAAGGCTCTCGCACCGGGCGCACACGCTCTATCACGACGGCGAGCAGTTGCAGGCGCGCACAAGGCTGCTGCAGGACGAATTGATGGCCAAGCTGACGATGCAGTCGAACCAGTTGCTCTATGTGCTGTCGGTGATGACAGCGGTGCTGTTGCCGATGACCATCATTTCGGGCCTGTTCGGCATGAATGTCGGCGGCCTGCCCATGGTCAACACGCCCATGGGCTTCTGGGTGGTTTCGGCGGTTTCGATCGTGATCGCCGCAGCGACCTACCTGTTCGTCAGGCGGCTCGGGCGCATGTAGCGCCCGCCCTGCGGATTTCACGCGGTGGCGCGAAGATCCTCGGTGACGGTGCCGGCGGCAGCGACTTCCGCTTCATGGTCCGGTTCACGCCAGGTCTCTGCGAGGCCCGCCGCATACCATTCCTGCACCGCCGGCAAGCCAAGCAATTGCGCGGGATAGCCGGCAGCCGCACCTTCGAAAGTGAGCCCATAGGACAGTACACGGAACGCCACCGGGGCAAAGAAGGCATCGACGGCGGTGAAATGGCCGCCGGCAAGGAACGGCCCGCCGAACCGGGCAAGGCCATCATTCCAGAGATCGCCCAACCGGAAGAGATCCTGCTTCAGCGCATCGGACATCGGCAACGGCTTTACACGCAAGCCGCAATTCATCGGACAGGCGCCGCGCAAGGCGGTGAAGCCCGAATGCATTTCGGCGGCGGCCGAACGCGCCCAGGACCGTGCCTTGGCCTCGACCGGCCACACACCGTGATGGCGCTCGGCGAGATACTCAGCAATAGCCAGTGAATCCCAGACCGCCCAGCCGTCATCGACCAGGCAAGGCACGCGGCCACTGGGTGAAAACGACCGGTAGAGATCAAAGCTAGACCCGGTCGGGAACGGCGTCAGCCGCTCCTCGAACGGAATATCGAGCGTTCGCATCAGCACCCATGGCCGCAGCGACCATGACGAATAGTTCTTGTTGGCGATATGCAGCACGTACATGGAAGGAGACCCTATTTCGCGGCCACGACCACCGGGCGGATTTCACGGCCACGGAACATCGACCAGGAATACATCGCCAATGCCGCCCAGATCAGCGCGAAGGCAATCGCCTGCGTGGTGCCGAAGGGCTCGTCGAAAGCAAGCACGGCGATCAGGAACACCATGGTCGGCGCGATATATTGCATGATGCCGATGGTGGAGAGGCGTAACAGCTTGGCGCCGACGGCGAACAGAAGCAGCGGCACCGCGGTGACCGGACCACAGCCGATCAGCAACGCCGTGTCGGTGCCGTTGCTGGAGATGAAATGGTCCTGGCCGGTGGCGATCAGGAAGATGATGTAGCCAAGCGCCGGCACCGACAGCAAAAGCACTTCGAGCAGAAAACCCTGGCTCGGACCGATCGGCAGCGTCTTGCGGAAAAAACCGTAGGCGGCGAAGGAAAACGCCAGCGCCAGCGACACCCAGGGCAGTTTGCCGGCATCGATGGTCAGCACCGCGACCGCGACCCCTGCCAGTGCCACGGCCGCGATCTGCAGCCGGTCGAGTTTCTCGCCGAGCACCAGTGCGCCGACAACGATGACGACAAGCGGGTTGATGTAGTAGCCGAGTGCGGTCTCGACGGTGCGGTCGACCGAGATCGCCCAGACATAGATGGCCCAGTTGACCGAAATCAGCGTCGCCGTCAGCGCCGCCATGGCGATGCTACGCGGCGAGCGGATCGCGGCTTTGAAATCGGCGGTGCGACCGGCCCATACCAGCACCGCAGCGGCAATCGGCACCGACCAGACGATGCGATGGGCGATCACCTCGATCAGCGGCAGATGCGCGACGGCCTTCATGTAGAAGGGCAACAGCCCCCACAGGAGATAGGCGCCCAGCGCCAGCAGGAAGCCGCGGCGGGCTTTGGAGTCTGCGTCGGACTGGATCGTTTCGCTGGCCATGGGCCAACGCTATGCGCCAGCGGGGTGCTCAAAACCATCCCAAATTGCTGATGGATCAATGGATTTTTTCTGATGGGTGGACGTCGAACAGCAGTTCCTCGCCCCCGCGCGGCGGGGCGAGGAAAGGGGGCCGGTCCTACTCCGCTGCCACCAGTCCCGCCATGTCGCGGTTTTTCATCAGTTTGTAGACGATGGAATCCATCAGCGCCTGGAAGGAGGCGTCGATGATGTTTTCCGACACGCCGACTGTCCACCAGCGGGCTCCGGTGCCGTCATGCGATTCGATCAGGACGCGCGTGATCGCCTCCGTGCCGCCATTGAGGATACGCACCTTGAAGTCGGCCAGTTCCATGTCGGCGATCTCGCCCTGGAACTTGCCGAGATCCTTGCGCAGCGCGATGTCGAGCGCGTTGACCGGGCCGTGGCCTTCGGCCACCGACATCTTCTCCTCGCCCTCGACCATCACCTTGACGATGGCTTCGGAGACCGTCTTCAACTGGCCGTTAGCGTCGAAGCGGCGCTCGACCATGCAGCGGAACGAGGTGACGTTGAAGAACTCCGGCAGGCCGTGCAGCATCTTGCGCGCCAAGAGCTCGAAGGAGGCATCCGCGCCTTCATAGGCGTAGCCTTCGGCCTCGCGCTCCTTGACCACCGATATCAGCGCGTCGAGACGGTGATCGTCCTTCGGCACGTCGATGCCGCGCCGCTTCAGTTCGGCGAGGAAATTGGCCTTGCCGCCCTGGTCGGAGACCATGACGCGGCGGCGGTTGCCGACGGCTTGCGGCTCGACATGCTCATAGGTCGCCGGCTCCTTGGCCAGCGCCGAGGCATGGATGCCGGCCTTGGTGGCGAAGGCCGAGGCGCCGACATAGGGCGCCTGCGCCTCCGGCGCGCGGTTGAGCAATTCGTCGAAGGCGCGGGAAAGCCGCGAGATGCCGGTCAGCGCCTCGGCCGAAATGCCCGTTTCGAACCGATCGGCGAAGGCCGGCTTCAGCGCCAGCGTCGGCACGATCGAGACCAGATTGGCGTTGCCGCAACGCTCGCCGATGCCGTTCAGTGTGCCCTGGATCTGGCGAACGCCGGCCTCGACGGCGGCCAGCGAATTCGCAACCGCCTGGCCGGTGTCGTCATGGGCATGGATGCCGAGATGGTCGCCCGGAATGCCGGCAGCAATGACCTTGTCGACAATGGCGCGCACCTCAGAGGGCTGCGTGCCGCCATTGGTGTCGCACAGCACCACCCAGCGCGCACCGGCATCGTAGGCCGTCCTGGCGCAGGCTAGCGCGTAGTCCGGATTGGCTTTGAAGCCGTCGAAGAAATGCTCGCAATCGACCATCGCCTCCTTGCCGGCAGCGATTGCTGCTTCGACGGAAGCCTTGATGGAGTCGAGGTTTTCCTCATTGGTGCAGCCGAGCGCAACGCGGACATGATAGTCCCAGCTCTTGGCGACGAAGCAGATGGCGTCGGACTTCGACTGCACCAGCGCCGCCAGACCCGGATCGTTGGACGCCGACACGCCTGCCCGCTTGGTCATGCCGAAGGCGACGAATTTTGCCTTCGCCGTGCGCTTCTGCTGGAAGAAGGCGGTGTCGGTCGGATTGGCGCCGGGATAGCCGCCCTCGACATAGTCCATGCCGAAGTCGTCGAGCAGTTTTGCAATCGCGATCTTGTCCTCGACGGAAAAGTCGATGCCCGGCGTCTGCTGGCCGTCGCGCAATGTGGTGTCGAAGAGATGGAGGCGTTGCTTTGTCATTGTTTTGTGGGCGCGCGAGCACCCCCCTCTGGCCTGCCGGCCATCTCCCCCTCAAGGGGGGAGATCGGCAGTTCGAATGCCTCACCCTTACTTGCAGCGTTGCAGGTTTGCGAAAACCTGCGCGATAGCCGATCTCCCCCCTTGAGGGGGAGATGTCCGGCAGGACAGAGGGGGGTGAGACTTGGCATCGTCATTTCCCCGCAAACCGGTCCGTTGCCCTGATCAACCGATCGAGGATCCCCGGCTCCGAATAGGCATGGCCGGCGCCTTCGATGAGGTGGAAATCCGCCTTCGGCCAGGCCTTGTGCAGTGCCCAGGCGTAATGTGCCGGACACGGCATGTCGTAGCGGCCGTGGACGATGGTGCCGGGAATGTCGCTCAGCTTATGCGCATCGCGCAGCAGCTGGCCTTCTTCCAGCCACCCGGCATGGACGAAATAGTGGTTCTCGATGCGGGCAAAAGCGATGGCGAAATCGTCCTCACCGAACTTGTCGCTGGTCTCCGGCTCCGGCAGCAGCGTGATCGTCTCACCTTCCCACAGGCTCCAGGCAAGGGCGGCTTCCAGCTGCGCCGTGCGGTCGGAGCCGACCAGCCGCTTGCGGTAGGCGGCCATCATGTCGCCGCGCTCGGCCTGCGGGATCGGCGCCTGGAAACGTTCCCATTTGTCGGGGAACATCTCGGACACGCCGAACTGATAGTACCATTCGAGTTCGGCGCGGGTCAGCGTGTAGATGCCACGCACGACGAGTTCGCTGACGCGGTCGGGATGGGTCTCGGCATAGGCAAGCGCCAGCGTCGAGCCCCAGGAGCCGCCGAACACCAGCAATTTGTCGAAGCCGCACATCTCGCGCAGGCGCTCGATATCGGCGACCAGATGCCAGGTGGTGTTGGCGTCGAGCGAGGCGTTGGGGGTCGATTTTCCGCAGCCGCGCTGGTCGAACAGGATGACATCGTAAAGTTTTGGGTCGAACAGCTGCCGATGTTTTGGCGAGAAGCCGCCGCCGGGACCGCCATGCAGGAACACGGCCGGCTTGGCGCCTTTGGTGCCGGAGCGTTCCCAATAGATCTGGTGGCCGTCGCCGACATCGAGCATGCCGGACTCGAAGGCCTCGATCTCGGGGTAAAGAGTGCGAAGTTCACTGCTCATTTCAATGCTCATATCTGCAGACCGTGCGCTGGCCAGTCCGTGGTTTCGTGGTCAGGGTGCTGGAAGGAAATGATCTGCTCCTGCCGGGTATAGAAGTCGGGATCCTGATGTATGGGCTGGTCGAAGATCGTTTCCACCCAGGGCAGCCGGACGGCGTAGTTGACCTGGATCTGCGGTGCGAGATCCGAGCGATCGTCGAAGGCGCCGATGGCGATCTCCAGCGCGCCCGGCTGGCGATAGGTCAGCGGCGTGCCGCAACGGGCGCAAAAGCCGCGATCGATGTTGACCGACGACTGGAAATAGGTCGGCTCCTCGCGCACCCATTCAACGCCGTCCTTGGGCACCGTCACCAGCGCACCAAAGAACGAGCCGAATTGTTTCTGGCACATACGGCAATGGCAGATGGACGGGCGGCCGAGCTTGCCCTTGATGCGGAAGCGCACGGCGCCGCACTGGCAGCCGCCGGTTCGAATTTCATCGGTCATGATTTTTCCTCTGGCGGCCATTGTTCGGTGTCGTGGTCGGGATGCTGGTAGGAGACGAGCTCGGCAAGATAAGGAGCCGATGACATGTCGGCCATCGTGTCCTCGCCGGGCAATTGCGGAAGGGTGTCGACATAGGGCAGCTTCGCCTCTGTGCCCCACTGGATCAGCGGCACGATTTCAGCCGGATTGTCGAATGCCCCAATGGCGAGGCCGACGCCGTCGGGCGCGGTAAAGGTCAGCGGCGTCCCGCAATTGGCGCAAAAACCACGGTCGACATGGCTGGACGAGGCGAAATATTTCGGCTCACCGCGCGTCCAGTCGAGCCTGGCGCCGCGCACCGAAACCAGCGGCGCGTAGAAGGAGCCGAACGCTTTCTGGCACATGCGGCAATGGCAGATCGAGGCATCACCCAGCGTACCTTCGACGCGAAAGCGCACCGCGCCGCACTGACAGCCGCCGGTGTAGATCGGTCGGTTGTCGAGGCTCATCGCGTCTCACTCCGTTTCATATTTATTCCGGGGCATGGCAGACGGCCTCGACATTGTTACCGTCGGGATCGAAGACGAAGGCGCCATAGTAGTTCGGATGGTAGTGCGGCCGCAGGCCCGGCCCGCCATTGTCCTTGCCGCCGGCGGCAACAGCCGCGGCATGGAAGGCATCGACCTCGGCGCGGCTACGCGCGGTGAAGGCGACGTGCTGATGGGTCCTGGGCTCGTCCGTGCCGGCCTGCAGCCAGAACACCGGCCGGTCGCGGCCATGGCCGCCGACCTTCGCGCCGCCGGTATATTCCAGCGGCACCATGTAGATCAGCGACGCGCCCAACGGCGCCATCGCCTGGTCATAAAAGGCCTTCGAAGCGTCGAAATCGGCAACGTTGATGCCAAGATGGTCGATCATGAAACTGCCTCCCTTGCTGGTTCGCGTGCCGGCATTTCGGCGCCGGCCAGGCCGGACTCGATCACGATGTGCTGGCAGACATTGTCGATATCGCGGATGACGTCGTCGTTCCAGAAGCGCAGGATGGTCCAGCCCAGCGCTTCGAGCTTTGCCGCTCTTGCCGCATCAAATGCAGAAGTTTCGGCCCTAGCGTGCTGAGAGCCGTCCAATTCGACAATCAGTTTTTTGGTCGGGCAGGCGAAGTCGACGATGTAACCGGCGATGGGCATTTGGCGGCGAAAGGCCAGCCCCATGAGCCGGTGCGCGCGTATCTCATTCCAGAGTTTTAGCTCTGCGTCTGTCATGGCTTTGCGCATCTTGCGCGCGTTGCCACGATTGACGGGAGATACGCGATAATGGTTCATCGCGAGGCACCCCCCTCTGTCCTGCCGGACATCTCCCCCTCAAGGGGGGAGATCAGCAGCTTCGATGACGGCGCACAACTTTCGACGTAGGCGATTGGCGAAAGCCCAAGTGACGTCCAATCTCCCCCCTTGAGGGGGAGATGTCCGKCAGGACAGAGGGGGGTGTCTCGCGCCGCTCTCACCGCTTGACCTCCCATGTCGTCACGCGTTCGCCCGTCACAGGGTCCTTGCCGTCCTTCAACTGCACGCCTTGCGCCAGAAGCTCGTCGCGGATGCGGTCGGCTTCGGGCCAGCTTTTCGCACCGATCAGAGCAAGGCGCTTGGCGATCGCCTTGGCGACGCTTTCCTCATCCACGTCTGCCGAAGCGACGTCGAAGCCGAGGAACAGCAGCGATGCCTTCAGCGAGGCGGCGGCTTCGTTACCCTCCGCCGCCTCGCCGGCAAGCTGCGTCAACTGCTGGAAGGCGGCGTAGGTGGCGAGATCGTCCGAAAGCGCCGCCACCACCTCTGCCGGCACCTGTCCTGCGGCCGGGGTGAGATCGGCTGCGCGCTTCCATTTGCGCAGTGTGTTTTCGGCCTCCTCCAGCTTGCGCACCGAGAAATCGATCGGCTCGCGGTAATGCGTCATCAGCATTGCCAGCCGCAGCACCTCGCCCGGCCATTTGCGGCCGCCGAAGGTCTCAGTCTCCAGCAGCTCGGCGATGGCGTAGAAATTGCCGAGGCTCTTCGACATCTTCTGGCCCTCGACCTGCAGGAAGCCATTGTGCATCCAGACATTGGCCATGACGTCGGTGCCATGCGCGCAGCGCGATTGGGCGATCTCGTTCTCGTGGTGCGGGAAGATCAAATCGAGGCCGCCGCCATGGATGTCGAAGACGTCGCCGAGATAGGCGGCCGACATGGCCGAGCACTCGATGTGCCAGCCGGGTCTGCCCCTGCCCCACGGGCTGTCCCAGCCGGGCTCTTCCGGCGACGACAGTTTCCACAGCACGAAATCGCCGGGGTTCTTCTTGTGCGCATCGACGGCGATGCGAGCGCCGGCCTGCTGTTCGTCGAGATTGCGCTTCGACAGTTCTCCGTAATCCGGCATCGAGGCGGTGTCGAACAGCACCTCGCCGGCGGCGACATAGGCATGGCCGCGCTCGATCAGGCGCTCGATGAGGGTGATCATGTCGGCCTTGCCGTCGGCGCGGCGCGCCACGAACTCGGTGGCGCGCGGCTCGACCGTCGGCGGCAAGCAACCGAGTGCGGCGACATCCCTATGGTACTGGTCGGCGGTCTTTTCCGTGACGCGGCGGATCGCCTCGTTGAGCGTCAGTTTTCCGGATGCGATCTCGGGGCCGAAATCGCGCAGCGCGCGGGCGTTAATCTTGTCGTCGACATCTGTGATGTTGCGCACATACGTAACGTGCGCCTCGCCGTAGAGGTGACGCAGCAAACGGAACAGCACGTCGAAGACGATCGCCGGCCGCGCATTGCCAATATGGGCAAAGTCGTAGACGGTCGGGCCGCAGACATACATGCGCACATTCGCAGCGTCGATCGGGACGAACACGTCCTTCGTCCGCGTTAGCGTGTTGTAGAGGCTGAGACCCTTCGATGCGTCAGACATGCGTGCCCTTCTGGTCAACTAAGTTCTGGTTAGAGCCGTCCTGTGCCAAGGCACAAATCGGGCTCCAGCCTGCTGGCCGGGGCGTTTGTCCACTCTGGGGAAAGATGAGGCGAAAACGTCCGGACCAGCGCGAGGCTAGCCAATAATGCAAATGCCACAAATGGCGAAAAACGTTTTCATGGGCGGCTTTATCGCCTTGGCCGGTGTTGCCGTCAAGTCGCAACTTCCGGCAAAAGCGTCGCTGGATCACAGGTCAAGAGGCACTGAAACATTTTATTAAACATGTCGGCACAGTCATGAAACATTCGCCGGCTAGTTCACCAGAGGTCACGATTCGGTCAGATTCGGCCGGCAAACGCAGACACGGAAATGTTACCAGGGAAGAGATTGATGTCACGAACCAAGCAGGAATCGAGCCGCGCCAAGCAACCGGCGCTTGCCAACCACTACCGTGCGATCGGCCCGGCCGCGATCGTCGCCGCCCTTCTGCACACCGCAAAGAAGAAGAAGCCGGCGCCGAAAATCACCTCGCCCCGCGCTGCCTGAGCTCTTTGTTTTTACGCAATTCCGGACGGAAACCGCTCACACTTTTCCTGGAATTGCTTAGGGCTCGCCGGCCGCCGACAAGGCGCGTGCCGGCATGGGAAGGCTGAGGTGCTTGAGAGCGCCTGAAAACAACAGCTCTTCCTATTTTGAGCAGGTTCTTCCCGAAGACTGGCTTCTTGGGATCGTGCTCTAAAACAGCGTCATTTGACTGCCGTCCGCGCCGGGCTTCTGGCGCCTGACCTTCTCGGGCTCAGGCCCGACGATGCCCATGTCCTGTATCTCCGGCCCGGTGTTGGCGACCTTGTTGACGAGGTCGGAGACCGGAATTGCCTCGAAGAAATCGGGCTGTGCGGGTCTAAGCAGATCGGCCACGTCGTGCGGTTCGAGCGTGCGGCAGTCCAGCCAGCGGGCGAAATCCTCAGGCGCGATCACCACCGGCATGCGGTCATGGATATGGGCGATGCCGGCATTGGCGTTGACGGTGAGAATGGCGCCGGTGTCCATCTCCGAGCCGCCGGGCTCGGCATAGGTCTCGATCAGCCCGGCAAAGGCGACTAGCCCGCCATGCCTCGGCCGGATCCAGTAGGGCTGGCCCTTCTTGCCGTTGCCCGATTGCTGCCACTCATAGAAGCCGGAGGCCGGCACCAATGCGCGGCGATGGCGCATCGCGGCTTTGAACGAGGCCGTCTCCGCCGCTCCTTCCGAGCGCGCATTGAACAGCAGCGGAAATTCCCTGGTGTCCTTGACCCAGGCCGGGATCAGACCCCAGCGCACCAGCATCGCCTGGCGATCCGGAAAATTCGAGCCCGGCATGCGCGGCGGTCCGGACAGCGCCATCAGCACCGGCTGCGTCGGCGCGATGTTGTAGCGGGCCGGAAAATCCTCCAGTTCCGCCAGGCCGAGCAAGGCAGCGGTCTGGTCCGGAGTGGCCGTCAGGGCAAAGCGTCCGCACATGGGCAAGCTCGATGAAATGATCCGATCGCGAAAGTGGCGATGGAACCGGCGTTGCGCAACCGCTAAAGCTGCTTGCCGCCGACCGGTCCACAAGGGTCTGGCCTCGGCGAGGCGAATCGAGATCGATGAACGAACAGCGCAAGACACTTCCCGCCGTCTCCGTCGCCGTCGTGCGCGGCACGACGGTGCTGCTGGTCAAGCGAGCGCAGCCGCCCTCGCAAGGGGTCTACGCCTTTCCCGGCGGCAAGGTCGAACCCGGCGAGACGCTGCAGGAGGCGGCGGCGCGCGAATTGCTGGAAGAGACCGGGCTGCGGGCGGAAGCCTATCGTCCGCTTCGGGATATCCACATCGACGGCAGCGGCGAGAATCACCCGGTCGACTATCTCTTGACGGTGTTCGGCGCTGTCTATGCCGGCGGCGAAGCGACGGCCAGCGACGACGCCGAGACCGCCGCCTTCTATACGCTCAACGAAATGACCGACATGCCGCTGGCGGGCGACGTGTTTGAGGTCACTGAGGAGCTTCTGGGCACAAGCGGTGCCGGTATCTGAACCCAGAGAATCGCCTTGCAGGCGACAAATTGTTTCGCCAGATAGACTTATGACCCGCGCCGCGCTCTTCCTCGCCGCATGCCTCGCCGCCAGCACGGCTTTCGCCGTGCAGCCGGCACTGGCCGCCGAGTCGCCGTTCGAGCCTGGGCTGATGCGGCTGGCCGAGGTGCTGGGATCGCTGCATTTTCTGCGCAATCTGTGCGGCGAAAAAGGCGACCAGTGGCGCACCGAGATGGAAAAGCTGATCGAATCGGAAAATCCCGATCCCGAGCGGCGCGCCCGCTTCATCGCCAGCTTCAATCGCGGCTACCGCTCCTTCGGCGGCACCTATACGCAATGCACGGCATCGGCGACCGAAGCGATCAGCCGCTACATGAAGGAAGGCGAGACGCTGTCGCGCGACATCGCCTCGCGTTACGGCAACTGACGGGCGCCGGACAGCGTCATAGCCAACACCTTTTCGAGCATCCAGCCTTGTATCCGCGGCGCCTTGATGCAATCTTGGTGTTGCACTTTGGCAACAGTATTAACGAAACGTTAGCGCGCGGATGTGGAATTAACTCAAACTGAAGGTTTTCATCCCGCTCGCCGGTCTAATCGGCTAAGTTTGAACCGGACCGAACGCTGGCGATGAAGTTTGTCAAACACGATCAAAAAAATGTCGTATTTACAAATACTTACTTAGCCTGCGTGGAGATAGGGACAGCCCAAGCCGGATCCGACACGTCGGATCGCCGCTTGAAAAGGGTGGACATCGCAATGGAACATGGCGTCAACGACATCGACGCGCTGGTCAGGGAAGAAAAGCGCCTGACCGCGGTGGAAAGCCATAGCGAGGCCTGGGCGGAAGGTCTGTCGGCCGGCATTGAGCCGGAAATCATTGCCGAGGCGGCACTTGAAACGGCGTTCGGCGAGATGCTGCGCGCTAATGGCGAGACCTCGGCCCTTGCCCTGCTCGACCGCATGCGTGAAAAGGTGATCGCCGGCGCTTTCGAGCCGGAGCGGCTGCGCCACTAGATCTGCCTGCGTCCCTCTGGGCGCAAACCGGCGCTCCGGCGCCGTGATCGGTTCTTTGACGACGGCGCGCCGTTTGGGCATCATGCCTGGCACCTGAAGGAGCCCAGGCCCAAGGAGAGGCAAGCGGTGAATTTTTCGATGTCAGGCCAGCCTCGTGGACTGGTCCTCAGCATCTGGCTTGCCGCTTCCTGCGCCGCAGTTCCGCTGGCGATTGTCCTGACCAGCAGCCCCGCCCATGCACTCAGCGAGATCAAGCGCGAGGAACTACCGGCGCCGGCTGCGCCGCCGGCCAACGGCGAGACGGCTCCGTCCGAAAATTCCGTGCCGATGCCCGATTTGCCCGGCACGACGCCGCCGGCGGCCAGCCAGCCGAAATCGCCCGCAGAACCCGAACAAAGCGAGCCGGAAGGACCGACCGACGATGGTGGCGTGGCCAACCCGCGGGCCGAACCCGATGCGCCGGTGCCTGAAGTCGTCTACGACCTTTCCAAGCTGCCGGAGCCGGTCAGGCGCATGCACGACCTGATGGTCGAAGCCTGCGTCAGCGGCGACATCGAGAAGCTGCGGCCGCTGATCGGCAAGGGCGACACCATGACCCAATTGTCGCTGGGCGAGATCGAGGGCGATCCGATCGCCTTCCTGAAGGGGCTTTCAGGCGACAAGGAAGGCCAGGAAATCCTCGCCATCATGGAAGAGGTGCTCAATGCCGGCTATGTCCATGTCGACATCGGCACGCCGCAGGAGCTCTATGTCTGGCCGTATTTCTTCGCCCTGCCGTTGGACAAGCTCAATGCCAAACAGCGGGTCGAACTGTTCAAGATCGTCACCGCCGGCGACTATGACGACATGAAGCAGTTCGGCGCCTACATCTTCTACCGCGTCGGCATCACGCCCGCCGGACAGTGGACATTCTTCGTCGCCGGGGATTGAGTCTTTCCTATTGGCCAGTGTTGGAAGGCTCCCCCCCACTACCCGCGTCTGGCCAGATGCGGATGCGTTCGTTTCGAAGAGCTGAAATCGCTTCGACTGCCGCGTCAGAATCCATTTGTAAGACCTCGGCCGCATGGCGTAGTTCGTCCTTGTCCCGCAGCCGGTTTACCACCCAAGCCACCTTGCGCTCTATATCCAGGCCATAGGCCGCCTGTGCCTTGCGAAGAGCATCGCTCGGGATTTCCTTATAGACACTAACCAGCACTCCAAGATCGATGGCATCGCGATATGCGATCGCGCGATCCTGGCACCGATCGGCATTGGCCAACAACTTCTCGGCAAACATATCCGTCGGAACCAGGGCGGATACATTCAGATCGTCGTCGAACCGGCCTTGCAGTTTGATGCGACCTTCGCGGATGACTTCGAACTTGATCGTTTGGCCTTTCAATCGCACAATCGTCCTCAAGCCATATTGATCGATCTGGAAGTCTCGAACGGCCTCAATCGGCTCGGGAAAGAAGGCCCTGACACCACGCTCGGCTGCAGAGGTCCGCAATTCGCGATAGCCATCGCTGTCGGCACACAGGAAGTCCACATCCAGTGAGCGGCGGTATTCCCCGAATTTCATGACAATAGCCGTCCCCCCGCCGAACCAACATTGGTTTACGGTCAGGAAACGCCGATCCATCAATCCGAGCACTTCGGCAATGATCTGGTGCTCGGGCCTCTTGAATTCCTTCATAACGCTCGCGCTATGTCCTGTTGATATTCTGGCTGCGAGGGAAAGATCAGGAGAAGAACCGAGTTCAGCCAGCGGTCAAAAGCACGCCATGACCGAATTTGTCTGCCAGACTTTGGATAAGCAGTTTTTCACGCATGGTAAGGCGCTTTTGATCGACAAACCGCCAATTGCGCTCGTACAGCGCAAATGCCTCTTCGGCTGGAATCGGACGTGCCACGTCGCGGTTCCAGGCTATCGCCTGAAGCTCCGGAAACTCCGCGGGGACAATCATGGGCGTGATATCTGCGTTCATAGCGCCCTTAACGTAGTGGATAGTGCTTAAAAAATCCAACGCAGTAAGAAACCGCTAAGCCGACAGCGCCTCGGAAAACTCCACTGGCCTGCCCTGCCCGGGCGTGACGATCTCGCCGTCCCACATGATGCGACGGCCGCGCACGATGGTGCCAACCGGCCAGCCGGTGACTTGCTTGCCGTCATAGGGCGTCCAGCCGGCCCTGGAGCCGGCCTGCGCATTGGTGATGGTTTCACGACGCTTCATATCGACGATGGTGAAATCGGCGTCGTAGCCGGCGGCGATACGGCCTTTCCGGGCCATGCCGAAAATGCGCTGCGGGCCGTGGCTGGACAGGTCGACGAAGCGCTGCAGGGTCAGCCGGCCGGCATTGATGTGGTCCAGCATGATCGGCACCAGCGTCTGCACCCCGGTCATCCCCGACGGTGAGGCCGGATAGGGCTTTGCCTTCTCGGCCAGCGTGTGCGGGGCGTGGTCGGAGCCGAGCACATCGACGATGCCTTGCGCAATGCCGTGCCAGACGCCGTCGCGATGGCGGGCCACCCGCACCGGCGGGTTCATCTGGATCAGCGTGCCCAGACGCGCATAGTCGGCGGCGGCGAGCGTCAGATGATGCGGCGTCGCCTCGCAGGTGGCGACATCCTTGTGCTGTTCGAGGAACAGGATTTCCTCGGCAGTCGAGATGTGCAGGACATGGATGCGGGCGCGGGTGTTTCGCGCGATGCGCACCAGCCGCTCGGTGCAGCGCAATGCCGCGATCTCGTCACGCCACACCGGGTGCGAGGACGGATCGCCCTCGATGCGTTCGCCAAGGCGCTCGCGCAGCCGGAACTCGTCTTCGGAGTGAAAGGCGGCGCGGCGGCGGGTGTTTCTCAGGATCGATGCGACGCCTTCGTCGTCCTCAACCAGCAGGTCGCCGGTGGAGGAACCCATGAACACCTTGATGCCGGCGGCACCGGGCAGCCGCTCGAGTTCGCCGACATCATTGGCGTTCTCGCGCGTGCCACCGACCCAGAAGGCGAAGTCGCAATGCATGCGGTCGGTGGCGCGCTGTATCTTGTCGGCGAGCGCCGCTTCGCTGGTGGTCAGCGGATTGGTGTTGGGCATTTCGAACACGGCGGTGACGCCGCCCAGTACAGCCGCGCGCGAGCCGCTCTCGAGATCTTCCTTGTGCTCCAGGCCCGGTTCGCGGAAATGCACCTGGCTGTCGACGACACCCGGCAGGATGTGCAGGCCGCGGCAGTCGATCGTTTCGCCGGCCGAAGCCTGGCGAAAATCCCCAATGGCCGCGATGCGGCCATCCTTGACGCCGACATCGCGGGCGCCCTCGCCGTCATGGTTGACCACCGTGCCGCCTGTCAGGATGAGGTCGAAGGTGATGGCCATGGGCGTTCGGTCTCTTGCGGGGGGAGTATCAGCGGCTTACGTAATGACCGACTGTTTTGCAAGATCAGGTTCTTTGCCGCCGATGCCCTTTGCTTCGCTAGACAACCGCGCTCTCATTGCCGTGTCAGGCCCGGATGCCGAGCATTTTTTGCAGAACATCCTCACCACCGACCTCGATACGCTGGGCGCCGCAGAGGCAAAGCCCGGCGCACTGCTTTCGCCGCAGGGCAAGATCCTGTTCGACTTCCTGATCTCGCGCAGCGGCGAGAATGGCTTCCGCTTGGAATGCCGCGTCGATGTCGCCGACGATTTCCTGCGCCGGCTGACGCTTTACAAGCTGCGCGCCAAGGTCGAGATTGCCAAGCAGGATCAATCGCTTGTGACGGTTGCGTGGGGACCCGATTCAACCGCCTCACAAACTGATTCAACTGACGTTTCCGATGCACGCTTCGGCCAGGTGAGCGTCAGGCGCAGCTATGGCAGCGCGCCGGCGGGCGGCGACCCCGCCGCGTGGCAAGCGCTCCGCATAGCCCACGGCATTGCCGAGAGCGGTTCCGACTATCAGCTCGGTGACGCCTTCCCGCATGACGTGTTGCTCGACGAGACCGGCGGCGTCGGCTTCAAGAAGGGCTGCTATGTCGGCCAGGAGGTGGTCTCGCGCATGCAGCATCGCGGCACTGCCAGACGGCGCGTGCTGATCGTTTCGGCCGACCATGCCTTGCCCGCGCCAGGCACGGAGCTGACGGTGGCAGGGCGGCCAGTCGGCACGCTCGGCTCGACTGAAGGCACGAGCGGCCTTGCCATTGCCCGCATCGACCGGGTCAAGGCGGCGCTCGACGCCGGCCAGCCGATCCTGGCGGGTGACGTCGCTGTTTCGCTCGCCATTCCCTCTTGGGCAAAGTTCAGCTTTCCCAGGGAAGCGGTCGGCGCGGAGGACGCCTGATGGCTGCCGACCGTGTCGGCGCGCCGCCGCGCGCCTGGCAGCGCATGCTGTCGGGACGACGGCTCGACCTGCTCGACCCCTCGCCGCTCGATATCGAAATCTCCGACATCGCTCATGGGCTTGCCCGCGTCGCCCGCTGGAATGGCCAGACCCGCGGCGATCACGCCTTTTCGGTTGCCCAGCATTCGCTTCTGGTCGAGGCGCTGTTTGGCGAATTGCAGCCGGACGCCCCGGCCAATGCACGGCTGGCCGCGTTGCTGCACGACGCGCCGGAATATGTCATCGGCGACATGATCTCGCCGTTCAAATCGGTGATGGGCGGCTCCTACAAGGACTGTGAGTTGAGGCTGCAGCGCGCCATCCACCAACGCTTTTCGCTGCCGGCCGAACTCGGCGTCGGCCTTCGCAAGGAGATCAAGCGCGCCGACCAGATCGCTGCTTACTACGAAGCGACACTGCTCGCCGGCTTCTCGACCGCTGAAGCAACCGAGTTCTTCGGCCGACCGCGCGGATTCAATGCCGACCGCTTCGATTTCACCCCGCGCTCGGTGACCTCGGCGCAGGCAGCGTTTCTCAAGCGCTATGCGACGATCGAAAAGCACCGCCAGGCAGCGGTTGCCGTGCGTTCGGCCGGGTGAACATACGCTAAATTAACCAGCGGGACCCACAGTACCGGGTTTCGATCACGGTCAGCAGGTACGCCTCATGTCCGTTGCGCACGTCAAGGGTGGTTCTCCCGTCCGCAGACGGGGAGCCGGAGGCGTCGCCCCGCCACGGCAGATCGCAGACGAATTGCGCCACCAGAACGAGCGCTTTTCGGCGGCCGTCGAGAACATGTCGCATGGGCTGTGCATGTTCGATGCCGACGAGCGGATGATCATCTGCAACGGCAACTATCTCAGCATCTTCTCCCTCGATGCGAAGATCGTGCGGCCCGGCATCCCGTTCCTGGATATCCTCCAGCACAGCGTCGACATCGGCGTCGCCTCGCAGAGCGCCCAAGACCTCTATGCCATCCGCAAACCCTATATCGAGCGCGCGCAAGCCTCGACCTACGAGGAAATACTGTCGGACGGCCGTATCGTTTCCATCACCCACCGGCCGCTGGCCTCGGGCGGTTGGGTGTCGATCTATGAGGACATCACGGAGCAAAGGCGGGCCGAGCAGGAACTGAAGGAGCAGCACCGCCGCTTCGATGCGGCGCTGGCCAACATGTCGCAAGGCCTGTTGATGTATGACGCGGACGGCACGCTGATCGTGCGCAACCAGCGCTTCTTCGACCTCTACAACGTCACGCCCAGAGACTTCCCGCTCGGCATGAGCCATCGCCACCTGCTCGAGCAGATGGTGCGCCTGCGCATCTATCCGTCGATAGATATTGACGGCGAGATCTCCAAGACCAGGGCCAGCCTGCAGGCCGGCGAAACGCGTTCGACAAACCGCATCCTTGCCGATGGCCGAACGTTGCTGATTGCGCGCCGGCCGCTTGCCGGCGGCGGCTGGGTGGCGACCTTCGAAGACATCACCGAGCGCCGGCGCGCCGAAGAGCGCATGAGCCACCTTGCCCATTACGACACGCTGACCGACCTGCCCAACCGCTCGATGTTCCGCGAGCGGCTCGACCAGGCGCTTGGCGAAACCGCTGCTACTCCGTTGGCGATCTTCTCGCTCGACCTCGATCGCTTCAAGGCCGTCAATGACACCTGGGGGCACCCGGCCGGCGATTGGCTTTTGAAATGCGTGGCTCAGCGGCTGCGGCACAGTTTGCGCAGCGACACCGATGTGGTCGCCCGCCTCGGCGGCGACGAGTTCGCCATCCTGCAGTTCAATCCCAAAGGTGCTGCGGACGCGGAAAAACTGGCAAAGCGCATCGTCTCCGTCGTCAGCCAGCCGTTTCGCGACAAGGGCCGCGACATGCATGTCGGCATCAGCCTCGGTATCGCTCTCTACCCCGATGACGGCAAGGACGCCGACACGCTTTTGAAGAACGCCGACATGGCGCTCTATAGGGGCAAGAGCGAAGGCCGCAACGTCTACCGTTTTTTCGATCCCGGCATGGATGCCATGGTGCGGGCGCGCCGGGCGCTCGAAACCGATCTCGAGACGGCACTGAAGCGGCAGGAATTCGTCCTGGATTTCCAGCCGATCACCAACATCGCGTCGGGCGAAATCGTCGGCGCCGAAGCCTTGATGCGGTGGAATTCGCCGACGCGCGGCCTGGTGGCGCCCGACGATTTCATCGCGGCCGCCGAAGATAGCGGGCTGATCGTCCCGCTGGGCGAATGGGCGCTGAAACAGGCCTGCAACGTGGCCGCCGGCTGGCCGCCTGGAATGCGCATCGCCGTCAACGTCTCGGCCGTGCAGATCAAAAGCGCCGACTTTGCCCGCAGCGTGATTTCGGCGCTGGCCGTTTCCGGCGTGCCGGCCAGCCGGCTCGAACTGGAGATCACCGAGACAGTGTTGATGGATGAGAGCGAGACAGTGCTGAAGACGTTGAGGCAGCTGCGCGAACTCGGCATCCGCATCGCGCTGGACGACTTCGGCACCGGCTATTCGTCGCTCGGCTATCTCAGGCGTTTTCCCGTCGACAAGATCAAGATCGACCGCTCGTTCATCCATGACATCGACAACAAAGACACCGCGGCGATCGTGCGCACGATCATCGGTCTTGGCGCCGAGCTCGGCATCACCGTCACCGCTGAAGGCGTGGAGACTGAAGCGCAGCTCGACATATTGCGCAAGGCAGGCTGCGTCGAGGCGCAGGGCTTTCTGATCGGCGTGCCGTCAAAGGCGGCTGACATGGCTCGGCTGCTCAATACGAGGGCAGCGTCCCGGCGCGCCTGAACATGCCCGGTGTCATTCCATGCGCGGCGCGGAAGGTGCGTGAGAGATGGCTCTGATCGGAGAAGCCGGCCGCAAAGGCTGCATCGGCGAGGTTTGAGCCTTGGCGGATCAGGAGATCGGCGCGACGCAGCCTGCGGTCGCGGATAAAGGCAGCGGGGGTGAGACCCAGCACTTTCTTGAAATCCCGGATGACCTGAAAGCGTGTCACGCCTGCGGCTTCGGCCAGCCGATGCAGGTCGAGGTCCGAAGTCAGCCTGTCCTCGATGAGCTGTTCATAGACCCGGAACCTGTTTTTCGATCCGAAGCTTTCGACCGCCTCGCGCCGCCTGCCGCCCCAATCGCCATGGCGCAGGATGAGCTTGCGCAAGGCGATGAGCATGGATGTCTCGGCACTTGTGACATCGCCTGATGTCGAGCTTTGGTGTGCCGCGGCCACCGCCTGGACGAGGTCGGCATCATCGACGATCGTTTGTGAAAACAGTGGCGCACCATCCTGCCCGAGTTCGCCGGCGATCGCGGCCATGAGCGGGACCGAGGGATAAAAGGTGCTGTAGGCCCAACCCTGCTCGGCACCCGCCTCGCCATCATGCCATATCTCCGGATTGACGAGGAGGACCGTGCCCGTCGGGGCGACGACGGTCTCGTTGCCGATGCGGACACGCTCGCACCCATGCGTGATCAGGGCGACGACATAGGTCGGGTGGGTGTGCAACTGGTAGCGATGCCGGGTGAAGCGCGCCTTGAGCATGCCAAGATCGCGAAAGCGCGGATGACGCCAGAACTGCGTTGTCTCCTGCGGCTCCTGAATTCCCGACACGGTCAATCCTGTTCAAGACGCTGCCGGCGCAAACCCTTTAGGTGCTGGCATCGACAAGGCCGAATTTACGACGGCCGGCAAGGAGAGCGCAATGCTGCACAACGACCCCGTCGCCGCCCTCACCCCGCAGGTGGTGGAATGGCGGCATCACATCCATGCCAATCCCGAGCTTGGTTTCAGCGAGTATGAGACCGCGCGCTTCGTCGCCGAAAAGCTGCGCGCCTTCGGGCTGGACGAAATCCATGAAAGCATGGGCGGCACCGGTGTCGTCGGTGTCCTCAGGGGACAGCCAGGGGAGCGCGCGATCGGGCTTCGAGCCGAACTCGATGCCTTGCCTGTGCTGGAGAAGACGGGATTGCCCTACGCGTCGCAAAAGGACGGCGTGATGCATGCCTGCGGCCATGACGGCCACACCGCGATGCTGCTCGGCGCCGCCAAGCTGCTCGCCGATAGCAGAGCCTTCGACGGCACCGTCTATTTCATCTTCCAGCCTGCCGAGGAGAACGAGGGCGGCAGCATGCGGATGATCAAGGACCGGCTTTTCGAGCGCTTCCCGGTCGAAGCCGTTTACGCCGTCCACAACTGGCCGGGGCTGCCGCTTGGAACGATCGCGGTACGTGCCGGTGCGATGATGGCGGCGGTCGACACTTTCGAGTTGAGCTTCGAGGGAACCGGCGCGCATGCCGCCATGCCGCAGCTGGGCGACGACCCGGTGCTCGCGGCCAGCGCCTTCGTCCAGACCGCGCAGCGCATCGTCAGCCGCTCGGTCGATCCGCAGACGGCGCTGGTCGTTTCGATCACGCAGATCCATGGCGGCAATGTCGGCAATATCGTGCCCGGCAAGGTCTGGCTGCAAGGCACCTGCCGTTTCTTCGAGCCCACTCTGTCCGATCATTGCGAAAGACTGATCGGCGATATAGCCGACGGTATCGCCTCGGCGCATGGCCTAACCTGCAAGCTCGCCTATCAAAAAGGCTATCCGCCGCTGGTCAACACGTCAGTCGCGACAGAACAGGCCGTCGATGCTGCCACCGCTGTCGTCGGCCGCGAACAGGTCGAGACCGCATTCAACCCGAGCCTCGGCTGCGAGGATTTTGCCTATATGGTCCGCGAAGCCGGCGGCTGCTACGCGTGGATCGGCGCCGGCGCGGTCGGGCCGGGCGAAGGGCTGCACGGCGATCGCTATGTCTTCAACGATGCCATCGTTCCCACCGTGCTCCGCTATTTCGTCACCCTCGTCGAGCAGACGCTGGCGAGGCCAGACTGAGCGCCGCCGATAGAGCGGTTCACTGTTTCACACTGAACCGCCCTATCTCCTTGTTTTAACGCAATTCCGGACGGAAAACCGTTCACACTTTTCCTGGAATTGCTTTAGCGCAGCGTCTCGATGTATTTTTCGTTGAAGCTGACATAGCCGGGCTCGACCACTTTGAGATGGCGCTCGATCAGCTGGTGGAACGCCGGCAATTGATGGAACGGCACGCCGGGATAGGCGTGGTGCTCGGCGTGGTACGGCATGTTCCAGGCGACCTTGCGCACCAGCCAGTTGGTCAGTGTGGTGCGGGTGTTTTCCAGCATGTTGGCGACGAGCGGGCAGCTGCCATGTTCGGCCAGCAGATAGAGCCTGAGGAAGGGCTGGCCGAGCAGCGCCGGCACGACCCAGACATAGAGCAGCACCGTCGCCTTGAACCAGAGCGCTAGCGCGGCGACTACGACGTAGAAGGCGATCATGGCGCGGGCTTCGGTCCGCACCTTGGGCAGACCCTTTGGCGGCACGTAGCTGTCGCGGCAGCCGCCGGTCGCGTTGGTGTAGAGCGTCCGCAAATGCCCCCACCACACCGGCAGGCCCGAGACGTGGACAATGTATTGCCGCATCGTCTCAGGTTTCGGAAAGGCGAGCTCGGGATCGTTCTCGGGATCCTGGGTGAAGCGGTGATGGGCGAAATGGAAATAGCGGAACCAGTCCGCCGGCAGCGCAATCGCCAGGCTGCAGACCCTTGCCACGGCATCGTTGAGCCACTGCGTCTCGAAGGCCGTCCTGTGCACCGTCTCATGCAGCAGGGTGAACAGGAAGACGATGAGGATGCCTTGCGGCAGCATCAGCACTGGCCAGTATGGCACCTTGGCCGCAATCAGCGCGCCGATAACGATGATCCCGCCGAGATGGAAGGTTAGTTGGATCAGTCCCGGCCCGTCCGATTTGCCCGTCAGGCGGCTGCGCTGCTCATTGGTCAGCGACGCGATCACGTCGCGATGGTCTCTGGGTTCGGTCTGGGCTGATACGGTCATGGCGCCACGCTACTCCAACAAGAAACCTTTCGAAAAACGAGGATTTCTATAAAATAGATAAGCTGAACTTATTTATCAGGGTACCAATGGCTGCACTTCCATCCCTAAGAGGACTTCAAGCCTTCGAGGCAGCTGCCCGCTCCGGGAGCTTTGCCGCGGCGGCGGAAGAGCTATCGATTTCGGCGGCCGCCGTCAGCCAGCTCATCCGCACGGTCGAAGAGCAGATGGGCCGCAAGCTGTTCTATCGCGTCAACCGCCGCGTCGTGCTGACCGAAGCCGGCGTCGAGATGCTGCCGAGGCTGACCTTGGCCTTCCAGGAGATCGGCAGCATCGCGCGCGGCGGCGATGCCTTCCGCCCGCGCCTTGTCATATCGGTGCCACCGTCCATGGCGATGGGCTGGCTCTCGGAACGTCTGGCCGGCTTTGTCGCCAGCCACGGCGCCGTCGACATCTCTTTGCGCGGCGATGACGATCCGGTGCCGTTCGACCGCGAACTGATCGACATCAGGCTGTCCTTTGGACCGCACTATCGCGAACACCCGACCGAGGACATCGTCAGGGATGCCGTCTATCCCGTCTGCGCGCCTGGGCTTGCGGCAACGATCAAACCCGAAAGCTTGGTCCGCACGCCGCTGATCCACACCGACTGGGGACCGACCGGCGCGTCGTTTCCGTCGTGGCGCAACTGGTTCGAGGTCGCCGGCATCGAGCCCGGCCGGGCAGTCCATCGCGGCCTGTCGGCGAACTCGTCGCGGGCAGCGCTCGACCTGGCAATTTCAGGGTTGGGCGTGGCGCTGGCGCAAGGCATCTACTGCGCCCAAGCGCTGGAAGACGGCCGGCTGGTCCGGGCGAACGCCCTATCGATCGCGCTGCGCCAACCCTATTGCCTGACGATCCCGGAGCGCAGCGCAAGGCGCGACGTGGTGGCGGCATTTCGCGATTGGCTGATCGAGGAATGCCGGCGGTCGGTGGGTTCGCCGGCTCTGCTATGATGGCCTGCGGCGCTCAGAGATGGGCGAATGCCCCCACTCAGAGATGGCTGGCCAATGCGGCCACCATGTCCTTGTTCGTCGCCACGGGAATGATCTCGAACTCCACCAGATCAGACCATTCGATGACCCAGCGCTGTAGCAGCGTGACATCATCGGCTTCGACAAGCAGGAAGCAGCGGCTCATATCAGCCGCGATCCAGGAGTGGTGCACGACTAACTCGTCCGGCTTCAGTCGGCCCCGCTCGCCGAAGCGGCGATAGATCTCCTTGCGATTGCAGCCGGTGAAATCCTCAATGACGATGAACTGCATTTTTCCCCCAGTTACCGCCCGGGGCGGTCGAGCCGCTCCAGGAACCATTGCGTCAGCCGCACCCAGACCTCGTCCTTTTCGCCGGAATCCTCCCAGCCATGGTCGAGATTGGGGTTGTCGTTGACCTCGATGACGAAGACGCCATCCTTGGTTTCCTTGAGGTCGACGCCGTAAAGCCCGTCGCCGATGCAGCGCGCCGCCTTCACCGCCGTCTCGACGACATGCGGCGGCGTCTCTTTCAGCGTGAAGGTCTTGATGCCGCCCTGGTCGGGCTTGCCGCTGGCCTTGTGGTTGACGATCTGCCAGTGCTTTTTGGCCATCAGATAATGCACGGCAAACAGCGGCTGGCCGCCGAGTACGCCGACGCGCCAGTCATATTCGGTCGGAATGAATTTCTGCGCGATCAGGAGATCGGAATCCTCCAGCCATTCGGTCGCGAGTGTCTTCAGTTCCTCGAAGTTGCCGCATTTCTTGACGCCGCGCGAAAACGATGAATCCGGGATCTTCAGCACCAGCGGAAAGCCCAGCGTCTGCGCCGCCAGTTCGAGATCCGTGGTGCCGGCAATCATCACCGTCGGCGGCACCGGCACCTTGTTGTAGGCCATCAGCTCGTTGAGATAGACCTTGTTGGTGCAGCGGATCATCGACAGCGGATCGTCGATCACCGGCATGCCTTCCTGCTGGGCGCGGCGCGCGAAGCGATAGGTATGGTTGGAGATCGAGGTGGTCTCGCGGATGAACAGCGCGTCGTAATTGGCGAGCTTGGCGAGGTCCTTCCTGGTGATCGGCTCGATTTCGACGCCCATTTTTTCGGCGATCTTGGCCCAGTAGCGCAGCGACGAAATCTCCGACGGCGGCAGTTCCTCATGCGGATCGACCAGCGTGGCGAAGGTGTAGCGCGCCGGCGTTCGGCCCTTGGTGTCACGCCACTCGCGGTTCGTGTAGGTCTCGAGGGCCTGCACGAACAAGGCTTCTTCCTCCTCGGTCATCCTGGCCAGGGGCAGGAAGCCGATCTTGCGGATCGAAGCCCATTCGGCGCTGTCCTTGATGTGGACCTCAAGCGCCGGGGCGCGGAACCAGTCGAACAACAGCTTGGCGAACCGATCCCAGATCTTCGACGGGCCGATGCCGAAGAAGATGCAGACTTTTTGCGGAAAGACGCCGCCGAGATCCTTGCGGCATTTGTTGAGCGCCAGCTCCAGTTCCGGCAGCGCGTGCTCGTAGAGCTTGCGCTCCGACAGGTCGATCATCGTCTCGACTGTCGGGATGACCTTGTGGCCGCGCGAACCGGCGAGCAGCGAGGCATAGTAGCCGCGGCTCTGGTAGGCGTAATTGTTCGACAGGTTGATAACCTTCGGCTGCTGGCCGCGAAACAGCGCCGGATGCGCAAGATAATCACGGTTGGTGATGATCTTGTGCGGCGTCGCCGCTTGGTCGAGATCGTTCTGACGGCCGGTGAGGATGACCCAGGTCATATCAGCGTTTCCCAAGAGTGATGGCGGCACGCAGTCCGTCGCGGCCGAACTGCGCCATGTTCATGAAGATGCCGTGGGGGACGGGAATGTTGGCGGCATCGAGGATGGTCTCCTGTCTTTCGTCCTCGACCCAGGGATCGTGGATCAGGATGTGGTCGCCGTCGTCGCCGATGGCCAGCACCCAATGCGGCACCTTCTTGCCGAACATCAGGAAGCCGCTGATCAGCACCAGCACAAGTTTTCCCTGAGCCAGAGCGCCACGGATGTCGTTGATGGCGAATGGACGGTAATTCACCGGGATGCCGTATTGTTCCGCGCGGCGGCGAAAGTCGACCTGAGCAAGTTCCATCACCCGGCGCTTGTCCTCGCTGCGCACTGACTGCAGGAAGAGCGCGCCGTAGAAGGACACGAAGATTTCCGCCGCAAGCCCGTTTTCGTGGCCGGCCACCGCAAGGCCGAACGGCTCGCAGCCGCCGGGGCCGGACATCATGAACACGGTCGTCGCCTCACGCCACAGGCGGATTTCCATGACCGGATCGGGTGCGAAGCCGGAATCGAAATTGGCCATCGCCATCATCAGGCAGCATGGGCCGCAGGTGAACTCGCAGGTCTGCTGGTAGAACGGCACTTTGGTGGCGACCGGGATATCGCCGCGCAAGGTCTTCTCGTAGCGCAGCGCCGTCTCGCCATCCTCGTAGTAGTGAGGTTCGCGACCGATCTTGCGGTAGCCGCTCTGCTCATAGATGCGGATGGCGCGCAGATTGTCCTCGCGCACTTCGAGGCGCAGCATCATGCGGTCGTGCTCGAAGGCGGCCTCTTCGGCCGCTGCAAGCAGCATGCGGCCAATACCGAGGCCGCTGAAAAACGGACTGGTGGCAAGCGAGTAGAGCCGGGCGACGCCGCTGCCCTTGCGAAACAGCACCACGGCGTAGCCGGCGACGCGGCCATCGCTTTCGGCGACCAGCATCTCGGCGGTCTCGCGTTCGATCAACAGGCGAAAGGAGCGCCGGGAAATGCGGTCACTGGAAAAAACCGCCTTCTCGATGGCGGCGAGGTCATCGACGTCGGACGCGCGGGCCTTGCGAATCTCGGCAGGCATGCGGGTTCAGAAAACCTCGATTGAGTGGGTGGAAAGCCCCGGTCGAACACGTCGCAAACATCAGCCGAAACGCCGATATCAGCCAAGCGCTATCGCACCTTGAATAGGGCCGAATTGTGACAGGTTCCGCCGCGAGTGGCGGGCGGTGGCGGCGGCACCGCGAAGTGCGGCGCCGCCCGGTGCATGACCCGAAAAACGGAATGCCCTCAACTGGCGAGACCCGCCAGAAGCTGACCGTAGGCGCGCTTGGCGACCGCGGCCAGCTGCTCGCGCGGCAGCGAGCCGACGACGGCGCAGGCATAGCCCTTGTCCAGCCAGTAGACTGCCTCGGGACCGTCGGCGTCGGCCATATAGGTGCCCTTGGACTTGGCTGAGGAATCGGCGGTAACGAACAGGGAGATGCGCTGGCCCTTGGCGTCCTCGTAAAGCAGCATCGCGGCCTTGCCCTGGCCGGCGGGCAGCAGCCGGCCGCCAACCAGCTGGAAGCCCTCCGCCACCAGATCCGGCGCCACCAGTTTCAGGCCGACGCGGTTGGACAGCCAGGTCTGCAGATGATCCTTGTCGCTGGCCGGCACTTCCACCGCATGGCGTTGTTCGGCGGCATAGATGACATGGGCGGCGATCGCCTCCTCGGCCAACTGGTCGTCTGCCCCGTCATCCCTGCCGATACCGTCGATGCCGGCAAAATAGCCGCCAAAACCGCCGACGACGAGCACCGCGGCCGCCGCGGCCGCAAGCCACCAGCGCGAGTGACGCGCCGCTACCCTGGTCGGGCCTTCGCCGCGCACGATCTGCTTGAACAGCATCGGCACCGGCTCGTCGAGCACGCCGGCAAAGGCGGCGCGCAACGCGGCGCGGTCAGCGGTGTAGCGGGCGCTTTTCGCCTTCATCTCGGGATTGGCGTCGATCCAGGCGTCATAGGCGGCGCGCTCATCGCTCGGCAGTTCGCCGTCGAGGGCCATGTGGATGTCGCGTTCGGAAAAATCGCGGCGGGTCATTTCTCGACGATCCTTATCGAGCGGCGGCGCGCCGTGTCGTCGAGCAGGCTGCGCAGTTCTTCGCGCCCACGCGCTATGCGCGACATCAGCGTACCGGCGGGCACGCCGAGAATGTTGGCGGCCTCGGCATAGGAAAATCCTTCGATGGCGACCATGACGAGGGCGGCGCGGCGATCGGGGCTGATCGCCTGCAGCGCGTCGATGATCTCGCGCGAGGCGGCGTTCTCCGCCTGCTCGGCGGGAACTGCCTGCGCCTCGTTTGCGTCAAGCGGCAGGATCGCCGCCTCGCCGCGCCGGTTCGCCTTGCGCATCTGGTCGATGAACAAATGATGCATGATCGTAAACAGCCACCTCCGGGGGCTTTCTCCTGTCTGCCAGCTCTCGAGCCGCAAGAGCGCCCGTTCGAGGCAATCCTGGACGAGATCGTCGGCGGAATCGCGGTCGCGCAGAAGCGAGCGTGCGTAGCGGCGCAGGCGCGGTATTTCACCAAGGATTGCTGCCTTCTTTTCGTCCATGACCGCTGGTTCTGAGGTCGCCCTTGTTTAACTCGATTGAACGCGCCTTCCCGGCGCGGCGCAAGCAGCCAGCGCGAAGCGGTCTGCCGCCCCGGTCACCCAAGCACTGAGATAACGACGCCGCTAGCGGATTTATTCCTGGCTAAATGGAAATCTTATTGTTCTTGCTTGTCTTTATCCGCTTCCTTCGCCGCCCGGGTCAGCAGCCGCTGGTAGAACAGGCCGATGCCGATCAGCACGGCGCCGAGGCCGATGAAGGACAGCGCCCTGAGCACGCCTTCCAGCTCCGACATGTCGAACAGGAAGACCTTCACCACGGCAATCGCAATCAGCGCCGCCGATGCAATGCGGAGCACTTGCGATTTCAGCCAGACGCCGGCGGTCAGCAGGACCACGCCGATGACCAGCCAGAGTGCCGAATAGGTGTAGGTCTCAAGCTGGCCGAGGCCGCTCCACAGGCCGATGAACTCGCCCTTGAACACGCGCCTGACCGACAGTGTGGCATAGGCGAAGACAAGTAAGGCAGCCACAACGGCCAGCATCTGCGCATACCATGGCGGTCGCTTGTCCCTGGCATAGAGCGCCAGCCCGCCGGCGGCGATGGCCGGCAGCAGGTAGGCCAGGAACAACAGGTTGAACACCGGGATCTGGCCTGTCGATTCGTCGGTGAACAGCGGGTTCAGCACGAGGAAATGCTGGAAGGCGATGAAGGCGACCGAAACCACGCCGGCGGCCATCGAGCCGTAGCGCAGCACCGAACTTGGCGAGCGCATGTCGATGGCGACCAATATGGCGCTGGCACCGATGGCGATCAGCGTATAGATGGCCTGTTCGGCAAGCGTGACGGTGCCGGTGTCGATGACGCCGCCATGCATGGCGTGGCGCACCAGCATGGCGACGGTGAGCAGCGCGAACAGGGCTGCACCCGCTTCCATGGCAAGGCGCGGCCGACCATTGCCAGTTATTGGTAGTGCGCGGGTGGTGCGGGCGAGCTGCCAGGCGGCGAATCCGAAGGCCAGCGCCGGCACGCCGTATCCCGGCAGCAGCCAGTTGAATACCGGCGTCGTCGTCAGAAATTCGGCGCCGACGATGGTCGGATCGAAGGCGACGCGGCCAAGCACGGCGACAACCGCGCCAACCGAAATCCAGCCGAGCACCGGATAGCTGCGCCAGCGCGTGGCCAGCGCCGGCACGATGGCGGCAACGCCGGTGAGAATGGTCGTCCAGCCGGAACCGAACGCCATATGCAGCATCAGGAGGCCGGCCAGAGCCGAGCCGCCAAGCGCGAACGAGACGGCGATGTCGCCCTTCAGCGGCGGCTCTTCGGCGCGCGCGATCCATTCGCCGCCAGCGGCGAAGACGACGACCAGAAGGGCAGCGACCGCGGCATAGGCAAGGTCGCGGTCGAGATTGCCGTAGGCGAGCCACAACGTCAGCAGGATGACCAGCGGCGCAGCGACGCCCCATGCCGCCCAGCATGCCGCGCGGACCTGTGCCGTGGCGGCGAAGCGGCGTGCGGCCCAGAAACCGGCGCCGATGAAGACCAGGCCGAGGCCAATACCGAGGCGCAGCGTCAAGGGATTTCCGGCCGCCACCGGCATGCCGTCAAAGCCTATATTTCCCTGGGATATGTCCGAGCCGATGGTGGCGGGCGGAATGATGCCGAGATAGATCATCACGCTCACCACACCGGCGGCATGAAGCAGCGGCAAAGCGCGCGGCCGGTAGAGTGCGGTGGCGACAAGGGCGACGAGGACGAACGCGCCCGGCAAGGCGCCGCCGGCGGCGACCAGTGTCGTGTCGACGGACAGGCCGAGCGCCGAAAATGCAACGAAAACGCCCGGCACGATCGAGGGCCAGTCGAAGCCGTTCTTGGCAGTTTCCGCTTCGCCGCCACGATTGCCCAGCCAGACAAAGGCAAGCACAGCCACCGTCACCGCGTCGATGAACAGGATGACGGCAAGGTCGGTGCCGGGCGCAGCCATCATGTAGGCGATTGTCCAGGCGCCGGTGCCGAAGAAGGCCGCCGCGATTAGGAATTTCCAGTCGCGCATGCGGGCGATCACCGCGGTGGCGGCGAGTACGATGGCGAGATAGATGAACAGCGTCCATGGGTTGGGCGCCTGCGAGGACACAAGCGCCGGCGTCGCCATGGAGCCGACAAGGCCGATGCCGGCCAGCGCTTGGCCGTGGACGAGAGCGGCGACAATCGTCGCCACGCCGATGGCGCCCAGCACGGTGAAGGCAAAGGCCGGGCCGACGAAGCCGTAAACGGCATGGGCGGCATAGACCGTGCCGAACAGGATGAAGGCGCCGGCGGCCGTCAGGATCGCCGGGATATAGGCGCCGGCCACTCCTTCCACCGGAACCTTGAAGCCGGTGCGGCGGATGAACTCGCCGCCGCCGATGAGCACGAGGCCCAGCAATGCGGCCAGAGCAAGCCGCACTTCCGGACCGAAAATGCCGGCCTCGATGGTGTAGCGGATCAGGAACAGGCCGCCCAAGGCCAGCGCAATGCCGCCGACCCAGACTGCCCATCGTGTGCCGAGCGCGGTTTCGACCTCGGACTGGCGGGCGGCTTTCGCGGCGGCAGCCGGCGCGGGTCCGGTCAACGCCGCCTTGGCCGCTGCCGACAGTTCGGGCACGGGCTCGCTGGTGGCCGCTTCGGGCGCCGCGGCCGGTGCCTGCGCCGCTTCGGCTCCTGTTGGCAAAGCTATGTCGGCATTCGCCGCGGTGGCCTGGGCGGCATCCGCCGGCAGGCTGTCATTTGCGGCCGCATCAACCGCCTTGGCAGCGGGCGCGGCGACATTCACGCCGGACAGAACCAGGCTGCGCAGAGCACCGAGTTCGCGTTCGATCAGGCTGATGCGGCCCTGCTGGCGCAAGACGAGGACGAACAGCACGACAACGACGACAGCGCCAATCAGGCTCTCAAACATGGCGGTTCCCCCAAACCAGGCCAGTTTTCACTGACAATTGCGGCGGCCACACGGCCACCCCAGACGGCTATTCAAGTCACGCCACCGCAATGGTGACTGGAGAGAAATCATCGAGCATGTTTTGCCGGCAAATTCCAGCGGCCGACAGTCGTTATCCTCACCCATCATCTGAGATGGTCAGGAATGGCGCGCCACCGCCACTTGCCAGGGACCATGTTATTCTCAGGTGAACTCCAGGGAAAATCAAATGCCTAAAAGAAGCGCGGGACTGCTGATCCACCGGACAAAGGCCGGCATTCTCGAATTTCTGCTGGTCCATCCCGGCGGTCCCTTCTGGGCAAGGAAAGACGAAGGCGCGTGGTCGATCCCCAAGGGTCTCGTCGAAGAGAACGAGGATGGGTTGGCGGCCGCCCGGCGCGAGGCCGGAGAGGAACTCGGCGTCGCCATCGATGGCGATTTCGAGCCTGTCGGCAGCTATCGGCAACCGGGCGGCAAGATCGTCATCGCCTGGAGTGTCGAAGCCGATGTCGACGCCGATGCCATCAAAAGCAACATGTTCACCATGGAGTGGCCGCCAAGGTCGGGCGCGATGAAGGAATTTCCCGAAGTCGACAGAGCCGGCTGGTTTTCATTGGCTGAGGCCAGCCTCAAGATCCTCAGCGGTCAGCGCGCCATCCTCGATGATTTTGTGGCCCGGCGCAAAGCCGATTGAGCTGAGGCTCTTGCTCTACGAGTACCCCCACCCTAACCCTCCCCACAAGGGGGAGGGAACGCTGCCGCATGCCACCCCTTTTTGCGGTGAACCTGGGCGGTTTGCGGAGATCAGCGCCCATCGAGTCTCCCTCCCCCTCGTGGGGAGGGATTAAGGGTGGGGGTATTCGTAGGGCGCTATCCTCCGCTAGCCTTATTCGATTGCCCTGCCCCGGAAGAACTAGCGCGCGGTCAGATTGGCTGCTGGAAAGATCGAGCATGTCTCGGTGCCGAAGGCGAGCAACTTGCCCTGCGCATCCTTCAGCGTCGCTTCGGACACCGCCAGCGTGCGGCCCTTGTGGACGATCTTGCCCTCGCAGACCACTTCGCCTGTTTTCGGCGTGATCGGCCGCGTAAAATTCACCTTGAACTCGGCCGTCGTATAGGCCTCGCCCTTGTCGAGCAGCGTCTGCACCGCGCAGGCGAGCGCCGAGTCCAGCAGCGTTGCCGCCCAGCCACCATGCACGCCGCCCAACGGGTTGAGATGGCGTTCGCTCGGCATGCCGCGAAACACCGCACGGCCCTCCGAGACTTCGGTCAGGGTAAAATTCAGCTGGAAGGAAATCGGCGGCGCCGGATACTTGCCATCGATGATGCGCTGCAAAAGGTCGAGGCCGCTGTATTTGAGGAGGTCGCCAAGCGGAATGGTGCCGAGGCCAAGCGGCGACACCCGGCCGGGATAAAGTTCGACTTCGCTCATGAGATTCTCACGTCGTGATTTCTGGGAAGGCGCCTGCTGTTGCGGCGGCCTTGCCGCCCGAATGATGCTTGCGCAAGGCGGCGAGGAAGCCGGCACGGGCGTCGGGCTGATCGATGCCGCGCGGCTCGTAGACATGGCGGGTGAAGAAGAAACCGGTCAGCCGAAAGGCGTCCTCAAGTGCCGCTTGGTCGGCGCGCAGGCCGGAGCCGCGCTGCAGGAAGGCCGGCAGCGCCAGCATCTTGTCGCGCCATGGCGCGCCGGCCTGGCGCGACACTGCGCGGCCGGATTTCGGCGAGACATAGGCCAGGTCCTGCCTGGCGCCGGTCGCCGCGCACTGGCTGAGATCGAGGCCGAAGCCGAGCTCGTCGAGGATGAGCAGTTCAAAGCGCGCCACCAGCTCGCCGGCGGCATCGGCATCGTCGAGATGGGCAATCATCACGGCCAGCGTCTCGTAGAGACCACCATGGGCGTCGCGCTCCGGCAGGAGCCTGAGATGCGCGGCCATGGTCTGCAGCCCGTAGACGGCGACCGCGCTGTCCATCAGCCGGGCGGCGTTCATCTCGATCGCCTCGGCCTGGAAGGTGCCGAGATGCTCGTCGAGCCGGGCCCGCCACAACAGGTCGACGCGGTTGCCCGGCTGCAGCACCGGCTGCTGCTTGCGCGAGCGGCCGCCGCGCACCAGGCCGAGATGGCGGCCATGCGCGCGCGTCATCACCTCGAGGATGGCGCTGGTTTCGCCATGCTTGCGGGTGCCGAGAATGATTCCCTCGTCGCGCCATTCCATGGCGAGAGCTTGTCACCGGTTGCGTGGCGAAATCAAGATTTTGGCGCGCCGCGTGCGATCTGTGCTGACATTGGACCTCCGACACGTCGTTGAAACGCTATGATCACGTGAATTTCCTGTGGTCGGCCAGCACGTCGTCGATGACGCGGCGAGATCTTTCGGCCTCGGCCTGGTTCGCGTCGTGGCCGGCAACGGTGATCAGCGCCTTCCACAGCGTCCAGCCGCGGCCGCGCGCCCAGGTCGGCTCATCGACAGCGATAGCCGAACGGAACGCCTCCCTGGTTTCGCCTTCGAAGAACGTCCAAGCAATCGCGAGGTCGCAGGATGGATCGCCGACGCCGGAGGTGCCGAAGTCGATGACGGCGCTCAGCCGGCCGTCTTCGACCAGAAGGTTGCCCCAGGCGACGTCGCCGTGGAACCAGACGGGTGAGCCATGCCAGGTAGCGGCAAGAGCTGCGTCCCAGACAGCGGTGGCCGCCTCGGTATCGATCCGACCGCTCAGCGCGGCGATGGCCTGTCTTGCCTCGCTGTCATAGACGGTCAGCGGCCCGCCACGGAAGAAATTATGCTCGCCCGGAGCCGGCCCGCCCACCGGATCGATGCGCCGGAGCGCAACCAGGAAATCGGCCAACGCGACCGCGAACTGCCGGCGGTCGGCGATTTCGGCGGTCTTCGCCGTCTCGCCTTCGATCCAGCGATAGACCGACCAATGCCAAGGGTAGGTTTCCGCCGGCTCGCCCATCGCCAGGGGCACCGGGATCGGCAGCGGCAGAAGCGGCGCCAGCCTGGGCAGCCAGCGATTTTCTTTTTCGACCTGCAGCGCATACGGCGCCGCACTTGGCAGCCGCACGGTCATCGCCTCGCCGAGATGGAAGGTGCGGTTGTCCCAGCCGCCTGATGCCACCGGGCTCACCGGCAGATGCCGCCACTCAGGAAATTGCGTGTCGACCAGTTGGCGCACGAGATCGGTATCGATGGTCAGTTTTGGGTCATGCATGTCATCGTCTCAAACTGCCGGGCGGCATTTCTAGACGACGAAGCTCAATGGGGAAACTCCAGCCCCATCTCGCGATAGCGCTCGGGGTCGTCGCCCCAGTTCTCGCGCACCTTGACGAACAGGAACAGGTGCACCTTCTGCTCGAGGATGCCTGCTATCTCCATGCGCGCCGACTGACCGATGGCGCGGATCGTTTCGCCCTTGTGGCCGAGCACGATCTTCTTCTGGCTGTCGCGCTCGACATAGATGGTCTGGTCGATGCGCACCGAACCGTCCGGCTTCTCTTCCCACTTCTCGGTCTCGATATGGGAGGAATAAGGCAGTTCCTGGTGGAGGCGCATATACAGTTTTTCGCGGGTGATCTCGGCCGCCAGCTGACGCATCGGCAGATCGGAGATCTGGTCTTCCGGATAGTACCAGGGGCCGGCCGGCAGCGCCTGCGCGAGGTAGTCGAGCAGGTCCTTGCAGCCGGAGCCGGTCAGCGCCGAGACCATGAAGGTGCGCTTGAACGGCACTTTCTCGTTCGCTGCCGCGGACAAGGCCAAAAGCGCTTCGTGCTTGACCCGGTCGACCTTGTTGAGAATCAGCACCATCGGCTGGCGGACATCCTTCAACCGCTCAAGGATGGCGTCGGCGTCACCCCTGATGCCGCGCTCGGCATCGATCAGCRGCAGCACGATATCGGCGTCCTTGGCGCCGCCCCAGGCCGTGGTCACCATGGCGGTGTCGAGGCGGCGCTTCGGCTTGAAGATGCCCGGAGTGTCGACAAAGACGATCTGCGCATTGTCGTGCGTGGCGATGCCGCGCACGATGGCGCGGGTGGTCTGCACCTTGTGGGTGACGATCGACACCTTGGCGCCGACCAGCTGGTTGACCAGCGTCGACTTGCCGGCATTGGGCGCGCCGATCAGGGCGACGAAGCCGGAGTGTGTGGCAGGGGTTTCCGCTGCCGGAGGGAGATCTTCGCTGGCGGTCATGCCGCACTCCCTTGGTTGGCCCAGATGCCTTCGCGTAACAGAAATGCCGACGCCGCTGCTTCTTCGGCTGCGCGGCGAGAGCCGCCCATGCCGCTTGCCGGCGCAAAGCCGCTGACCCTCACGGAAACCGTGAAAACCGGTTGGTGTTCAGGTCCTTCGCGTTTTTCGATCGCGTATTCGGGCCTGATATCGCTGGTCTTGGCGATCCATTCCTGCAGGTCGGATTTCGGATTGGGCGGCTTTGCCACCACCTTTTGCGAACGCGGCTCCCAGTAACGCAGGACGAATTGCCTTGCCGCGTCGAGACCGCCATCGATGTAGACCGCCGCGATCAGCGCTTCGACCGCATCCGCCAGATAGTTTCCGCCCGAACCGCGCGAGCGCGCCTTCAAGGCGGCGTCGGCCCGGACCAGATCTTCCAGCTGCATTTCAATGCCGATCTCGGAACATGTCCGCGCATCGACCAGGGCATTGAAACGAGGCGCGATCTCACCTTCCGGCGCTTCGGGAAATTTCTCGAAAAGCAGGTCGGCAACGATCAGGCCGAGCACGCGGTCGCCGAGGAATTCGAGGCGCTGGTTGTTGCTGCTTGCCTTGACCGCACTGGAATGGGTCAGCGCGGTCTCGAGCAAACGGACATCCCGGAAGGAATGGCCGGTCTTGGCTTTCACCAAATCGGCCAGAGTTTCACCAGTCGGGCGCTTCAAAGCCATCAATTTACGAAATGGAACATGCGCGACAGGCGCACAAGCGACGGCCATTTCCAGATCTCAAGCGGGCTCGCCTTCCCTGCAATCGAGAAGAAGACGATGTTGGCGCGGCCGACCAGGTTCTCGGCCGGTACGTAGCCGACGCTGAGGCGGCTATCCGAGGAATTGTCGCGGTTATCGCCCATCATGAAATAGTTGCCCGGCGGCACGACGAACTCGCGGGTGTTGTCGGTAACCGAATTCGGTGTCAGGTCGAGCGTGTCGTAGCTGACGCCATTGGGCAGCGTCTCGCGATAGACATCGACTGGCTCAGGCACTTCCGTGATATCTGGATTTTCGATCTGGCCGGTCTTCACGCGCGGAACACCCTCGCCGTTGATGAACAGCTGGCCGTTCTTCATCTGGATCCGGTCACCGGGCAGGCCGACGACGCGCTTGATGTAGTCGAGCGACGGATCCGGCGGGAACTTGAACACCACCACGTCGCCGCGCTTCGGGTCGGAGCCCCAGATGCGGCCGGAAAAGATGTCCGGGCCGAACGGCAACGAATAGCGCGAGAAGCCATAGGACCATTTGGTGACGAAGAGATAGTCGCCTTCGAGCAAGGTCGGCCGCATCGATCCCGACGGGATCGAGAAGGGCTGGAACAAGAGCGTGCGGATGACCATGGCCAGCAGCAACGCCTGGATGATGACGCTGACGATTTCGCCAAGCCCGCCGGATTTCTTCTCGGATTTTTCAGCCACGCTCATGTCGTCCTCGATTGTGCGTTCGATGGTATAGAGTCTCGGCGTGCGCTGGGCAACGTCATGACGGCGTTAGATATAATCGCCGGTCGTCAGATGCAATCAATGTGGCGCTTGTTCGGCGGGCAACGCCTCGATGATCACAAAGGCTTGAGCAAGCGGGAAATCATCGGTGATTGTGAGATGGATCGCCGCTTTGTGTCCTTGCGGCAGGATTTTGGCCAGCCGCGCGGCCGCCCCGCCGGTCAGCGCCATGGTCGGCGCGCCGCTGGCCAGGTTGACGACGCCCATGTCGCGCCAGAACACACCTTGCGCCAGGCCGGTGCCGAGCGCCTTGGCGCAGGCTTCCTTGGCGGCGAAGCGCTTGGCATAGGAGGCGACACGCCCGGCACGGCCCTCGGAGCGGGCTTGTTCGACCTCGGTGTAGATGCGCTGGATGAAGCGCTGGCCATGCCGCTCCAGTGACTTTTCGATGCGTCTGATGTCGATCAGGTCGCTGCCGATGCCGATGATCATTCCGCCGGAACTTCCCGCCCGCCGTGGCCGGCCTTGTGCGCCCGCTCGGCCATGCGCTTCCTGCGCTGCTCACGAAAGACGGTCATGCCCCAGCGGGTGATGCCGTAGAAGATGAGCCCGAAGACCAACCCGAGCGGCACCGCGCCGATCAGCATCGGCTCCAGCACCGGGTGCCACAGCTTGGCAAACGACAGCGTGTGCATCATTTCGCCGAGATGCGCGGGCGGTCCGTTCTTGGGCAGGCGCTCATGCAGGATCAGCTTGCCGACTTCCCAGGACGCCCCCCACAGCAGCGGGAAAGTCAGCGGATTGCCGAAGAATACCGCGCCGAGGGCAGCGGCCACCAGATTGCCGGCGATCACCCAGCAGAGCACGGCGGCGACGGCGAAATGGAAGCCAAGCGGGAAGAAGGAGGCGAATACGCCGGCGGCAACACCGGCCGCCACCGCATGTGGCGTCGCCTTCAGCCTAAGGATGCGCTTGGAGAAATACTGCAACGAGCGAGAAAACGAGCGGCGCGGCCACAGATAGGTACGCACCCGCTCCAGAATGCCATCAGGCTTGCGGCGTCGAAAAAGCACTCTGTTCCAGTTCCCGGTTCATCAGCGCCCAATTGCAACCATCCCTGGCCGGGCGCGATCGCTCTATCTTGCGCTTCGAGTGCGCAGAAAGGCAACAACGACTTTGATATAGCGATTGCCTTGCCGCGGAACAATGAAACGCCGCCGCGATGGTCTGCCGCAGGCGAGTAACAAGAGCGCCATTGGGGCGAAACTGAGGACAACATCAGGTGAAACTCCCATGACGACGATAAGACCCGCCCGCGAGGACGACGCCGAGTTGCTGCCGGATGTCGAACAGTCTGCAGGAGAGGCATTCCGGACGATCCCTGAACTTGCCTGGCTTGCCGATGGGGACAATGTCAGCGCCGAGCGCCATCGCAACCTGATCCGACAAGGCGCGTGTCTTGTGGCCACCGACGACCGGGACCTGCCGGTCGGCGTGCTCAGTGCAGGAATAGAAGGCGACGTGCTGCACATCTGTGAACTCGACGTGCGCCGTGAGCTGCAAGGCAGAGGCATCGGCCGCGCTCTGCTCGAACGGGCGGTGGAAGACGCCAGGCAACGCGGCCTTGCCGCAATCACGCTGACCACGTTTCGCGATGTTGCGTGGAATGCGCCGTTCTATCGCAAGTTGGGGTTTCGCATCCTGGAGGGCGTCGAGATCGGTGAACGGCTTGCCGCGCTGCTGCGCGCCGAGGCCGAGCACGGCATGCAAGCGGATCGCCGCTGCGCCATGCGGCTCGATCTCGCTATTCCCGATAGTCGCTGACTTCGACCAGATTGCCGTCCGGATCGCGAAAATAGACCGACATCATTGAGCCGCGAGCGCCGGTACGCTCAACCGGACCGACTTCTATCGCCACGCCATTGGCCTCGAGGCTGGCGCAAATTTCGGCAAGCGGCCTCGCGGCGACCAGGCAGAAATCGCCGGACCCAGGCGTCGGCGTCTTGGCTTTCGGCTCAAAAGTGCGGCTGACTTCATGCAGGTTGATCTTCTGCGACCCGAACAGCAGCGCCGTCGGCCGCTCCGGCTCGTCAAGGCGCTTGAGGCCAAGCACCCGCTGGTAGAAGGCGCAGCTATCCTCCACCGAGCGGACCGTCAGGACGAAATGATCGATGCCGGCGATCATGGCAAAAGCGCCTGTATCTTCACGCGCCAATTTCAGAGCCTTGCGCGCCAGACCTGATCGCCGAGGCGAATGTATCCATGACGCTCACATTACCCTCCATGAGTTTCGACCTGCCGAAGACATGCCACATAATGTGCATCGGTTCGGGGGCAAGCTCGCCGAGCGCCACCCGACGTGAGGCCGCATCCTGCGTCACGCACCAGGCCGGAAGGATACTGGCCCCGAAACCAGCGGCAATCAGCTCAATGATTGCGCTCGTCGACTCGATCCGGACGATCTCCTTCGGCCAGACGCCTGCGGGGCTGAAATAGCGCTCATACTCGAAGCCATGCGCCGGATGGTATGAGAAGGCGATATATTTCTGCCTTCCGAAGAAATCGGCAGTCAGGGGTGCACTGGCCCGGCTGGAGAGCGGCACGACACCCACCAGCCTGTCGCCAAACAGTGGCAACGATGGCAGGTTTTCGAACTCCGAGCTGGCCGGTGACAAGAACAGGTCGGCGCTTCCGGCGTTGATCGCGGATTGCAGGTCGTGGTTGGCCAGCCTGATGAATTCGAGCTTGAGCCCACCGTGCCTGGCGCTGAGCGCGGCGGCGACCGGCGGAAGCCAATGCACATGATCATAGTGGCCGACGGCTATGCGCAACACCGGTGACGTTCCCCGATGCAGTTGAATGGCGTCGGCTTCCGCTGTCTTCAGCGTGTCCTCGGCGTACAGCGCGGCCTCCAGCAGTCGCTCGGCTGCTTCGGTCAGCCTGATGCCCCGACCCACCCGGTCGAACAGGCGAATGCCGAGCCGGCGCTCGGCTTCCCGGACCTGATGGCTGGCGGCCGGCTGCGTCAGCCCAAGCGACGTCGCGGCGGCGCTGAGTTGGCCATGACGGCGCACGGCTATCAGCAGCTGATAGTGCCTGCGGTCGAGGTAGGTCATATGAGAATTTAGAATGATTTACCGAGGAATAATCAATTGGAATTCGCGTCGCGCGGCGCGCAATTTTCACCGGCCGTAACGCGTCGCGTTCGGGCCTGAATTGTCCCGGCGGGTCCCGGGCACCGTATCAGTCATCCGATCAGAATTGGCGGCGGACGCCTTTTGCATCCGCCGGAGGGACGTATTTGCCATGCCCAGCCTGGTTCACGACGCTGCCGAGAAGTACGCCACGCTTTCGCTCGACACGGTGCGCAGCGTCGAGATGCTTCGCCTCGACCGCGTTCGCCAGCAAACCGCCGCCCACAATCTCTCGGCGGTGCTGCTCTTCGACCCGGTGAACATTCGCTACGCCACCGGCGTGCGCAACATGCAGGTCTATTCGGCGCGCAATCCGGCGCGCTACGTGTTCATTCCGGTGGTCGGACCGGTGGTGCTGTTCGAATATCGCGCCTGCGAGCATCTGGCCGAGAACCGCCCGACCGTCCACGAGATCCGACCGGCGCGTCCGATCATGCCGCTGCATTCCGGCCACAAGCATGTCGGCCACCTCAGGGATTTCGTGGCCGACATCGAGCAACTGGTCGCCAGGCACGGCGTGAACGGTCGCCGCATCGGCGTCGAAGCGACGACGACCGGAGCCATGCTCGCACTCGCTGCCGCAGGTTTCGACATCATCGACGCACAGATCCCGGTCGAGAAGGCGCGCGGCCTCAAAGTTCCCGGCGAGGTCGACATGATCCGCGCCTCGTTGCGCCTGACCGAAGCGGCCGTGCGCGAAATGGAGGCGGCGCTGGTTCCCGGCGTCACCGAGAACGAACTTTGGTCGGTGCTGCACCGCAAGCTGATCACCGGCGGCGGCGACTATATCGAGACGCGGCTTTTGACCTCCGGCGCGCACACCAATCCCTGGTTCCAGGAGACGTCGGACAAGATCATTGGGGATGGTGACCTAGTCGCCTTCGATACCGACGCGGTCGGCTGCTATGGCTACTACAGCGACTTCTCCCGCACCTTCCTGACCGGCGACGGCCGGGCCTCGGTGGCGCAGCGGACGCTCTACGGCCTTGCCCAGGAGCAGATCGAGAAGAACGTCAATCTGCTGCGACCCGGGCTAGGCTTCCGGGAGTTCGCGGAAAACGCCTGGCTGATCCCCGGCGCCTACCAGAAGCATCGCTATCTCTCGGTGCTGCATGGCTGCGGCATGACCGGCGAATATCCGATCATCGCGCATGCCTCGGACTGGGACGATGTCGGCAATGACGACAACGAGGTGTTTGTCCCCGGCATGACGGTCTGCGTCGAGAGTTTCATCGGCCATGAGGATGGTGGTGAAGGGGTCAAGCTCGAGGAACAGGTGCTGATCACCGAGACAGGGGTCGAGAGGCTCTCGGTCTACGGTTATTGCGACCGGCTTTCGGCCTGATGTGGCTGGCGATTTCGAAGCAGCTTTTGTCAGGCGAATGGGCTCCGACGGAGGTCGGGGCGGGAGGAGAGCAGGCTGCCTGTGGCAGCGCTGCGAAGCGAGGAGAATACCAGATGTCGACAAGCGAAAAGATCAGATGCCCTCTGGAGACGAAGGTGGCGGTTTTCGCGAAGGAAGCGCGCGCGAGGCGACTTGACCGTCGAGAATTCCTGGCAATAGCGAGCGCCTTCGGCCTCTCCACGGCCGCGTCATACGCGATGATAGGCCTGTCGGCGCCGACAGCGGCACATGCCGGAGAGCCGGTGAAAGGTGGCGTCCTGAAGGTCGCGACAGCCGTCAAGGGGATGAAGGATCCGCGCACTTTCGACGAGGCTGAACTGGGCAATGCGGGTCGGCAGTTCCTGGAAACGCTGGTGAAATACACGCCCGACTTCACCTTCGAGCCGATGCTGCTGGAGCGTTGGGAGGTCAACGCGGATGCGACCGAGTATGTGCTCCATCTGCGCAAGGGCGTGAAATGGAACAATGGTGACGATTTCAACGCCGACGACGTGATGTTTAACATTGCGCGCTGGTGCGAAAAGAATGCCCCCGGCAATTCGATGGCCGGGCGCATGTCAGCCCTGATCGATGAGAAGAGCGGCAAGCTGCGCGACGGTGTCGTCTCCAGGGTTGACGACCATACGGTGCGTTTGCAGCTGAAATCGTCCGACATCTCCATTATCCCGAGCCTTTCGGACTACCCTGCCCTCATCGTCCACCGCGACTATGACAAATCAGGCGGCGATTTGCTGACCCATCCCGTCGGCACCGGACCTTTTGAACTCGTTTCTTACGAGGTCGGCCAGAGGGCGGTCTTCAAACGCCGCGGGAGCGGATCATGGTGGGGCGGCGAGGCCTATCTCGATGGCGTCGAGTTCATCGACTACGGATCGGACCCCTCGGCGCTGGTCAGCGCTTTCGAGGCGGAGGAAGTTCATACCCACTACGAGACGACGGGCGACATGGTCGCGATCATGGACGGCCTTGGGCTGCAGAAATCCGAGATCCTGACCGCGGGTACGATCGTGGCGCGGACCTCGGTTGTAGCGAAGCCCTATGATGACGCGCGCGTGCGGCGGGCGCTGCAGTTGGCGGTCGACAATTCGGCCGTGCTGCTTCTCGGCTATGCCGGACTGGGCTCGCCCGCCGAGAACCATCACGTCTGCCCCATCCAGCCCGACTACGCCAAACTGCCGCCGGTCGCTCGTGACCTGACGCAAGCTAAAGCGTTGATGGCAGAGGCCGGCCAGGCGGATTTCGAGCACGAGCTGATCTCGCTCGACGAGGAGTGGCACAAGAACACCGGCGACGCGATCGCAGCGCAGCTGCGGGAAGCTGGCTTCAAGGTCAAGCGCACGGTGCTGCCGGGGTCGACGTTCTGGAACGACTGGACGAAATATCCCTTTTCGCTGACGGTCTGGTCGATGCGCCCGCTTGGCGTGCAGACGCTGGCCATCGCCTATCGGACGGGCGAAGCGTGGAACGAGAGTTCGTTCTCCAACAAGGAATTCGACGACATCGTCACCAAGGCATTGTCCGTCGCCGATCCGGCCGCGCGGCGCGATCTGATCGGCAAGGCGGAAAAAATCCTGCAGGACTCAGGCGTCATCATCCAGCCGTTCTGGCGCAAGCTGTTTTGTCATTCGGCGACAGCCGTGCAGGGCCGAAGGATGCATCCGACAGGCGAGACCTATTTCGACAAGGCCTGGCTTCAAGTCTGATCAGATGTTGCGGCTGCCCGGCTTGATCGCCGGGATGGCGGCGAGCTCGGGCGGCAAGCGGTCGGCGGGATAGGCCGGCACCTCATATTCGGCGAGCGCGATCAGCGGCACGCCGACATTGGTCTTGCCAGCCGAGCGATCGATGATGCAGGCGGCAGCCACCACTTCGGCACCAAGCGCGCGCAGGCAGTCGATGGTCTCACGGATCGAGAGGCCAGTGGTGACGATGTCCTCGACGATGACGACGCGCGATCCCGGCGCGATCTCGAAGCGGCGGAGCCTGAACTCGCCGCCTTCGCGCTCGACCCAGATCGCCGGGACGCCGAGATGACGCGAGGTCTCATAGGCCGGGATCAGCCCGCCGATCGCCGGGCCGACGACATAGTCGATCTTGCCGGGCACCGCCTTGCGGATCTTTTCAGCCAGCGCCCTGCACAGGCGCTCGGTCTTGTCGGCATGCATGAAGACGCGCGCCTTCTGCAGGAAGACCGGGCTGCGCAGGCCTGATGTGAGGATGAAATGTCCCTCCAGAACAGCGCCCGCCTCGCGGAAAATGCCCAGCACTTCGTCGGTGTTCATCCTGCCTCTCTCTGATTGACCATGATCTTTTCCGAAAACCGGTTCCCACTTTTCGGGATCATGGTCTAGCCATTCACACGCCGCGCATCGCTGACGCTCGAATTGTCCTTGAGCTGCGACAGCAGCCGGTTGAGATGCTTCAGATCCCAGACTTCGAGATCGATCAGCATTTCGGTGAAGTCGGGCGCGGTGCGCACCATCGACAGCGTATGGATGTTGGCGTCGTTCGAGGCAACCACCTGGGCGATGTCGGCGAGCGAGCCCGGCGCGTTGATGGCGGTGACCGAGACACGCGCCGGAAAGCGCTCCTTGGTCTGCTCGTCAATGTCCCAGCGCACATCGATCCAGCGCTCCGGCTGGTCGTCGAAGGCCTGCAACGCCGGCGACTGGATGGGATAGATGGTGATGCCGGTTCCGGGTTGGACGATGCCGACGATGCGGTCGCCTGGCACGGCCCCTTCCGGCGCGAAGCGCACCGGCAGGTCGCCGCGCACGCCGCGGATCGGCACAGCGCCGTCGCGCGGCTGGTCCTTGTCCTTACGCGCGGCTCGCGTGCCGGGCATCTGGAACAGCATGCCGGCGGCATTGCGGATCTTCGACCAGCCCTCCTCGCGCTGCTTGGGGGCGCTGACGGTGACGCGCTCGTCCTTGTAGTCGGGGAAGACCGCCTTCATCACGTCGGTCGAGGCGAGCTCGCCACGCCCGACCGAGGCCAGCACATCCTCGATGTCCTTGCGCGCCAGCCGGTGCAGCACCGGCTTCAGGCTTTCCTTGGTAAAGGTCTTGCCGGCACGCTCGAAAGCGCGTTCGAGAATGCGGGCGCCGAGACCCGAATATTGCTTGCGGATGGCGTTCTTGGTGGCGCGGCGGATGGCCGAGCGCGCCTTGCCGGTGACGACAACCGATTCCCACGCGGCTGGCGGCACCTGCGCCTTGGAGCGGATGATCTCGACCTCGTCGCCGTTCTTGAGCTCGGTCATCAGCGGCATGATGCGGCCGTTGACCTTGGCGCCGACGCAGGTGTCGCCGACATCGGTGTGCACGGCATAGGCAAAGTCGATAGGCGTGGCGCCGCGCGGCAGCGCGATCAGCATGCCTTTCGGCGTGAAGCAGAAAACCTGGTCCTGGAACAGCTCCAGCTTGGTATTTTCGAGAAAGTCTTCCGGATTGTCGCCTTCGGCCAGTTGCTCGATGGTGCGCCGCAGCCAGGCATAGGCGTTGGTCTCTTTCGAGATCGCATGGGCGGCACCATTCGTCTTGCCGCCGGTGTCCTTGTAGATCGAATGGGCGGCGACGCCATATTCGGCGATCTTGTTCATCTCGCGGGTACGGATCTGCAGTTCGACACGCTGGCGCGATGGGCCGACAATGGTGGTGTGGATCGAGCGGTAGTCGTTCTGCTTGGGCGTCGAGATGTAATCCTTGAAGCGGCCAGGCACCATCGACCATGTCGTGTGGATGGCGCCAAGCGCGCGATAACAGTCTTCGACGCTGTCGACGACGACGCGGAAGCCGAAGATGTCGGAGAGCTGCTCGAAAGACAGCGCCTTGGCCTCCATCTTGCGGAACACCGACCACGGCTTCTTCTGCCGGCTCTTCACGCCGGCGTTGATGGCATGCTTTTCAAACAGCGCCGACAGCGCCTTCTCAATGTCGGTCAGCACGCCCTTGTTGCGCTCGAATATCTCGGCAAGCCGCGCGGTGACGGCGCGATAGGCTTCCGGATTGATGAAGCGGAAGGCGATTTCCTCCAGCTCCTCGCGCATGCCTTGCATGCCCATGCGCCCGGCGAGCGGCGCATAGATGTCCATCGTCTCCTCGGCGATGCGCAGGCGCTTGGCCTCGGGCATGTGGTCGAGGGTGCGCATGTTGTGCAAACGGTCGGCGAGCTTGACCAGCAGCACGCGCACATCTTCCGAGATGGCCAGCAGGAGTTTGCGCAGATTCTCCGCCTGCTCGGCCTTCTTGGAGACGAGATCGAGCTTCTTCAGCTTGGTCAGGCCCTCGACCAGCTTGCCCATTTCCGGGCCAAACAGATCGTCGATCTCGGCCCGCGTCGCGGTGGTGTCCTCGATCGTGTCGTGCAGCAAGGCGACGGCGATCGTCGCCTCGTCCATGTGCATTTCGGTGAGGATGGCGGCGACTTCGAGCGGATGCGAGAAATAAGGATCGCCGGAAGCGCGCTTCTGGTGGCCATGCTTCTGCATGGCGTAGACATAGGCCTTGTTGAGCAACGCCTCGTTGACGTCAGGCTTGTAGCGCGCGACGCGCTCGACAAGCTCATACTGACGCATCATGGGCGGGTTCTCGCGGTGCTGAAATGATTGATGCGCCGCACTGATGTACGGCGCATCTCATAGATAGCCACGAAACTGACGGGACGGAAGTGCCGGAACCATATTCCCGGCAGGTCCAGCGTGCCCGCTTAGTAGTCGTCGCTCTTTTCCGGGGGCACCAGACCTTCGATGCCGGCCAGCAGGTCTTCCTCGGTCATGCGATCGAAGGTGACGTTTTCTTCGGCGTCGTCGGCGTCGGTTGCCGCAACAGCGTTGCCGGTCTGGTCGGCGATCGCCTCACCGTCGGCTTCCGGCTCGTCGACCTCGACATGCTTTTGCAGCGAGTGGATCAGATCTTCCTTGAGGTCGTCGGGCGACAGCGTCTCGTCGGCGATCTCGCGCAGCGCTACGACCGGGTTCTTGTCGTTGTCGCGCGGCACTGTGATCGGCGCGCCCTGGCTGATCTGGCGGGCGCGATGGCCGGCAAGCAGCACGAGCTCGAAGCGGTTGTCGACCTTGTCGATGCAGTCTTCAACGGTTACGCGGGCCATTGATTGCCCCTTTCATGCCTGGATTTGATGGAAAACAGGCGCGGTCCATAACCCGAACGCCGCCAAAATACAAGCATTATGGCGCTGGGGCCTCGTGGGCCGGCCGACACCGGTCAATGCCTTGCCGGTAAAGCCCGTCTGCCCACGTCGACACAGTGCTGATCACAATTGCTTGCAGTGCGCCCTGGCACCCTTGGATTGCCGTAAAACTGGCGCTATCTCGGTTGACGAAAGGTCAGCCGGTTTATTTACGAGCCGACCGATATAGACGACCCATTTCGATTAGTCCGCCACCTATTTCGAAAAAGGAATATTGCCATGTTCGACCCCCGTGAAAAAATCGCTCTATTCATCGACGGCGCCAATCTTTACGCCACCTCGCGCGCACTAGGCTTCGACATAGACTACCGCAAACTGCTGTCCAGCTTCCAGAAGCGCGGCTATCTGCTGCGCGCTTACTACTACACCGCATTGGTCGAGGATCAGGAATACTCTTCGATACGCCCATTGATCGACTGGCTCGACTATAATGGCTTCAAGGTGGTGACCAAGCCGGCCAAGGAATTCACCGACTCGACCGGCCGCCGCAAGATCAAGGGCAATATGGACATCGAACTGACCGTCGATGCGCTCGAACTTGCCGATGTCGTCGACCATTATGTCATCTTTTCCGGCGACGGCGATTTCCGCACCCTGGTCGAGGCGCTGCAGCGGCGCGGCCGCAAGGTCTCGATCGTCTCCACCATGGCCTCGCAGCCGCCGATGATCTCGGACGATCTGCGCCGCCAGGCCGACCACTTCATCGATCTGACGTCGCTGAAGAACGAGGTTGGCCGCGATCCTTCCGAGCGGCCGGTGCGCCGGCCCGAGCCGGCGGAAGTCGAAGAGGAAGATTATTGACGGCGGCGGCCTTGGTCGCCGCTTCCGAACCGAACCGCGACTGCCCGCTTTGCCCGCGTCTGCATGATTTCATCGCGGACTGGCGGCAGCGCGAGCCTTCCTGGTTTAACGCGCCGGTGCCAACCTTCCTCCCGCCAGAGGGCGACGACGCCGTCGAACTGCTGATCATCGGACTGGCGCCCGGCCTGCGCGGCGCCAACCGGACGGGGCGGCCGTTCACCGGCGACTATGCCGGCGACCTGCTCTACTCCACACTGATTGCGCACGGCCTTGCGCGGGGCGAATTCAAGGCGCGGCCGGATGACGGCCTGCAGCTGGTCGGCACCGCCATCACCAATGCCGTGCGTTGCGTGCCGCCGGAAAACAAGCCGGTCGGCGCGGAGATCACCACCTGCCGCAGCTTCCTGGTGCCGACGATAGCGCGCTTTCCCAAACTGCGCGCCGTGCTGGCGCTGGGCTCGATCGCGCACCAGTCGACGGTCCGGGCGCTGGGCCAGCGTGTCGCTGCCTATCCGTTCAAGCATGGCGGCCGGCTCGAGGCCGGCACTTTAACGCTGTTTTCCAGCTACCACTGCTCGCGCTACAACACCAACACTGGCGTCCTGACCGAAGCCATGTTCGTCAGCGTCTTTGCCGAGATACAGAACTATCTAGACTCCCCTACCTAGCGTTCCATGCCATCCGGTATATGATTGGAATTGCCCATAGCGTCGCCATATAATGCGTGGTGAGATTCCTGAGATTAAAGGCCATACGCCATGAACAAAAAAGGACAGCATGTCATCCCTAGTGGTGACAAATGGAGCGTGAGACGGTCCGGAGCGTCTCGTGCTTCGGGAACTTTTAGCACACAAAAAGAAGCCATTGAGAGAGCAAGGGATATCGCTCGCAATCAACAGACTGAACTTTACGTTCATGGTCGTGATGGACGCATAAGGGAGCGTGACTCCTATAGTGGTAACGATCCGTTTCCACCGAAAGGGTGAATATTGGCCGGGGGGTCGTTCGGCACGTCAGTCTTCATCAACTGTCCTTTCGACAAGGACTACGAGCCGATTCTTCAAGCGATCTTGTTTTGCGTTGTCTACCTGGGCTTCGAGCCGCGAATAGCCACTGAGAGCAATGACTCGGGATCCGTGCGCCTTAACAAGATTTGTGAAATCATCGAGAATTCAAAATATTCGATACATGACCTGAGCCGTTGCCAAGCGAAAAAGAAGGGCGAGCATTTTCGCCTCAACATGCCATTCGAGCTCGGAGTTGATTATGGCTGCAGGCGATATTTCGGCCAGGAAAGGGAGGGGAAACGGCTCCTAATTCTGGAAGAGAAAATGTACCGCTACCAGGCGGCCATATCCGATCTTTCAGGCTGCGACATACAGGCCCATGCCGGCGATTTTCAGAATGCTGTCAGGAAAGTCAGAAACTGGCTGGTGAGTGAAGCTCAAATTAACGCAGTTGGCGCCGCCAGAATCCTTGGCGCCTACGCCGACTTCCAGGAGTGGTACTACGAAAGCCAGTTAGTCGCCGGATTTTCAGAAGAGGACATTCAGGACTACCCGACGTCAGAACTGCTGGTTGCAATGAATTCCTGGGTCGTCCAAGGAAAACCCCTTTAAAGATTTCTGCAACCAGCATAGCTCACTTCCTCATCAAAACCCCTCCAGCACGATCTTGCCTTTGGCCTTGCCGGTCTCGATCAGCGCATGGGCGCGTTTCAGATTGGCGGCATTGATGGGACCGAACGTCTCGCCAAGCGTGGTGCGGATGGTACCGGCGTCGACGAGCCGTGCCAGTTCGTTGAGATGCGCGCCCTGAGCGGCCATATCAGGCGTTTCATACAGCGACCGGGTAAACATCAGTTCCCAATGGACCGAAACGCTCTTGCGCTTGAACGGATTGATGTCGAGCGTCTGGGGGTCGTCGATCAACCCGAAACGGCCCTGCGGTGCGATCAGTTCGACGATCTCGGCCAAATGCTTGCCGGTGTTGGTGGTCGAGAAGACAAAGGCCGGTGCGCCGATGCCGAGGGCCGCGACTTCGGCGGCGAGCGGATTGGAATGGTCGATGACATGATGGGCGCCAAGTCCAAGCACCCAGTCGCGTGTTTCGGGCCGCGATGCGGTGGCGATCACCGTCAGATCGGTCAGCTGGCGCGCCAGCTGGACCGCGATTGAACCGACGCCGCCGGCGCCGCCGATGATCAGGATGGCGTTTGTGGCGCCCGCGACAGGCTTCTTCACGTCAAGGCGGTCGAACAGTGCCTCGAAGGCGGTGATCGCCGTCAGCGGCAGCGCCGCCGCTGGCGCGTAGTCGAGCGAGTTCGGTTTGCGGCCGACAAGGCGCTCGTCGACTAGGTGGAACTCGGCATTGGTGCCTTGCAGCGGCAGTGCGCCGGAATAGAAGACGTCGTCGCCGGGCTTGAGCAGGCTGGCGTCCGAACCCGTGGCGACCACCCGGCCGGCAGCGTCCCAACCAAGCACGCGCCAGCTTCCGGCTTCGGGTTTGGCGCTTTTGCGGATCTTGGTGTCGACCGGATTGACCGAGACCGCCTTCACCTCGACCAGCAATTGACGGCCTTTCGGCTCGGGCTTGGGCAGGTCGATATCGACGAGAGAGGCCTCATCGGTGATGGGGGCTGAGATTTGATAGCCGACTGCGCGCATTCTGATCTCCACGATTGCTGTTGTCAGGAGCACAGATGCAAACTATGTGCGATGAACGCAAGAATGCACATATAAAGCACATAGTGTCGAAAAGGATACCGTCATGCCACGCATTCGCCATGAGCGATTCGATTGCAGCCCGGGCTGCACCGTGGAGGGCACGCTCCGCTATATCGACGGAAAGTGGAAAGGCGTCGTGCTCTACCATCTCTTGGAAGGCACGATGCGCTTCAACGAGATCCGCCGGCGTATCCCGAACTGCACGCAGCGCATGCTGACCAACCAGCTTCGCGAGCTGGAGATGGATGGGCTGATTGCCCGCAAGGTCTATGCGCAGGTGCCGCCGAAGGTCGAATACAGCCTTACACCGCGCGGCCGAAGCCTGGAGCCGGTGATCACCGCCCTGAAAGTCTGGGGCGATGCGAATGTGACGCTGGCGCCGGAGGTTTCTCAAGCCGCCTGATTTCAGGCGCCCCGTCTCACACCGGCAGCAGCGCGTCCGGCTTCACGTCCGATATCGACGCATAGGTGTGCGTCTCCCTGACACCCGGCAGCGGCAGGATCACGCGCTTGAGGAAATCCTGGTAGGCGGCCATTTCCGAAATGCGCGCCTTGACCAGATAGTCGAAGCCGCCGACGACCATATGGCACTCCAGCACTTCCGGGGCTTTAGCCACTGCCTCGGCGAAACGGTCGAAGACATGCGGCGCCGCCTGGTCGAGCCTGACTTCGATGAAGACGACCGTGCCACGGCCGATCTTTTGCGGATTGAGCACGGCCCGGACCGCGGTGATGAACCCGTCACGAAACAGGCGCTTCACGCGCTGGCTGGTGCCGGTCGGTGACAGGCCGACGCGGGCTGCGAGATCGAGCGTCGTGCGACGCCCGTCCTCCTGCAACAGTCGAAGCAGGCTGCGATCGATGGCGTCGAGCTGACCGGATTCATGATTCACGTTTGTGACGCCCCTTTTGTGTGAATTTCACTTTCCTATCGCAAAAGCAGCATATTTTGCCGCACCTATTTCAACAATAGGCTGCACTTCCAACGAAGGCCGTCCGGAGGAAGAAGCCTCCGCTGGCAGGATCGAGCGGGACGAGAATGCGCGTGGCAGAGGACCGAAACACGAAGCCGGCAATCCTTGCCGGGCTGGCCATGATCGGCATTTACGCCGTGCAGTTCGTCGCGGCCCGCTTCAGCCTGCGGGAGCATCTGACGGCGACGGATCTCGCGACCTTGCGCTTTGTCGGCGCAGGCATGGTCATGCTGCCGGTCGTCTGGCGCGGCGGCCTGGCGACTGGCAAGGCATTGGGCTGGAGGCGTGCCTTGACGCTGGCTGCGCTGGCCGGACTGCCCTACCCGATCATCATCAATTGGGGCCTCACCTATGCGCCCGCCGCGCATGGCGCGGCACTCTGCCCCGCCTCGATCGTGTTCTTCTCGTTCGTGTTGTCGCACATTGCCACCACCGACAAGGCCTCGCGTCAACGAACCATTGGCGTCGCCGCCATCATCGCCGGGCTGATCCTGTTCATTGTGCCAGCGCGTATCGGCGGCGACATGAAGGACGTCCTCTTCGGTGATCTTCTGTTCATCGGGTCTGGCGCGATGTTTGCCGCCTATGCCGTTCTCGTGCGGCGCTGGCGCGTCGATCCGGTTACAGCGACCGCAACGGTCGTGCTCCTGTCATGCGTGCCGCTGCCGCTGCTCTATGTCTTTGCCCCGAGCGGCCTCCGCGCCGCATCAGTGGCCGAGATCGCCAGCCAGATCGTCATTCAAGGGTTTTTGGCCGGTGCGGCCGCAATGTTCCTCTATACCTATGTCGTCAGGCAGTTGGGGTCGCAAACGGCATCGCTGTTCATGCCATGCGTGCCGATCGCAACGGTCCTGATCGCCATGACGGTGCTTGGCGAAACGCCGACCGGCACTCAGTTCGCCGCCATCCTGATCATGGCTGCGGGGATGGCCTTTTCGGCCATCGCGAGACCTGCGGCCAAGGCTGCCTGATTCAGGGCGATGGCGACGGTTGTGCAGATGGCGCAAACAGCTCGGCCAGCGTTTGCTGTCCGCCCTGCAGGACATTGAGGTCGACATCGCCCTCGATGCCGTCGACACGGCCCATATTGTGGTACTGCCAGTAGATCCAGCCATCCTCGCCCGGTTTGATCGCCAGCGAGCGCAGCCAGCGCCGCCGCGCAGCTGTCTGCCCGGCGTAGGCCTCCTCAGCCTCGTCGGTCAGGTAGATGATCGCAGGTTTTCCGAAGGCCGCTTCAACCGGCTCGAGGAAGGCCTGGAGTTCGGCGCTCAGCTGTTCCGGCGACGGCCGTTGCGGGCAGTTGCCACCGAATTCGATGTCGACCACCGGCGGCAGCAGCGGCTGGTCGTGCGGCACGACCGAAATGAAATTCTTCGCCTGGTCAGCACCCGGCCGGCAGAAGGTGAAGAAGTGGTAGGCGCCGACTGCAAGACCGGCGGCGCGTGCCTCGCGCAAATTCTTGGCGAAGGCATCGTCGACATGGTCGCCGCCCTCGGTCGCCTTGATGACGGCGAAGGCAACATCGTCGGCGGCGACACGCCGCCAGTCGATCTCGCCCTGATGATGGGAAACGTCGATGCCCCTGACCGGATAGCTGTCGCGATCCGGCGAGAACGTCTGAAAATAGAAGAAGCCGCCCGCCGCGACGAGGCCGGCAAAGACCAGACTGGCCGCACCCCAGAGGATGATCCGGTTCTTCAAGACCATCCCCTGCTTTGTCGTGGTGGTTGATCGATCGACACCTTTGAAAGCCGAACAGTTGGCTTTTCTAGGGCTATCTCCCAACAGCCAGCCCTACGCTATGGCTCCGGGCGTTCGTCGCTCAAAAAGCCAAATCGTTGGCTTTTTGTCCGCTTCGCGGACCACTCCTCACCCACGTTCCTTCATGAGCCGGCCCTTTTCGCGTGACCAGTCGCGCTGTTTTTCGGTCTCGCGCTTGTCGTGCAATTTCTTGCCGCGGCCGACGGCGAGCAGGAGCTTGGCGCGGCCCTGATCGTTGAAATAGATCTTTAGCGGCACCAACGTCATGCCTTCGCGCTCGATGCTCTGCGACAGTTTTGCCATCTCGCGCTTGTTAAGCAGCAGCTTGCGGCGCCGCCTAGGCTCGTGGTTGAACCGGTTGGCCTGCAGATATTCCGGCAGATAGGAATTGATCAGCCAGATCTCGCCACCCTCGACCGAGGCGTAGCTGTCCTGGATGTTGGCCTGGCCCTGGCGCAGCGACTTGACCTCGGTGCCGGTCAGCACCAGACCGGCCTCGACCGTGTCGAGCACCTCATAGGAAAACCGCGCCTTGCGGTTTTCCGCTACGGTCTTGTTGTTGGGATCGGCTTTTCTGACTTGATTCATGATGCGGAGAGGTGGCGCCTCATCCTCAATTTATCAAGCCGGCGTGCTTCATCGCCGCATCGATCTTCTCGGCGGTCGATGCCTCGATCGTCACCAGCGGCGAGCGCACCACGTTCTCGACCTTGCCAATCTTCGACAGCGCGTATTTGACGCCGCACAGCCCGGGCTCGAGGAAGATCGCCTTGTGCAGCGGCAGCAGACGGTCCTGCAACTCCAGCGCCTTGGCGCTGTCGCCGGACAGTGTGGCTTCCTGGAATTCGGCGCACAGCCGCGGCGCGACATTCGACGTCACCGAGATACAGCCGACGCCGCCATGGGCATTGAAGCCGAGCGCGGAGGCATCCTCGCCCGAAAGCTGAATGAAATCCTTGCCGCAGGTGGCGCGCTGTTCGGACACGCGCTCGACCTTGCCAGTGGCATCCTTGACGCCGACGATGTTCTTGAAGTCGTGCGCCAGCCGGCCCATCGTTTCGGGCATCATGTCGATGACCGAGCGCGGCGGGATGTTGTAGATGATGATCGGCAGGCTGGTCGCCCGGGCGACAGCCGCGAAATGCTCGTAGAGGCCGCGCTGCGTCGGCTTGTTGTAGTAGGGCGTGACGACCAGAGCCGCGTCGGCGCCAGCCTGCTCGGCATATTGCACCAGACCAACCGCTTCCGCGGTGTTGTTGGAGCCGGCGCCGGCAACGACCGGAGCGCGGCCGTTGGCGACCTCGATGCAGACCTTGACGACATGGCGATGCTCGTCATGCGACAGCGTCGGCGACTCGCCCGTGGTGCCGACGGGGACGAGGCCCGTGGTGCCCTCTGCGAGTTGCCACTCGACGAAAGCGCGAAAGGCTTTCTCGTCGAAACGCCCGCTCTTTTCGAACGGTGTCACGAGCGCAGTAAGCGAGCCTCTCAGCATGTCGTCCAACTCCTTGGGACCTATTTGTTTATGCATGTCTTTCTTCCCAAAACCGGTACCCACTTTTGGGCGACATGCATCGGGGGCCTTCTAGCCGAAAGCGAAGCCGCGCACCATAGTCTCGACACTGTTCAGCGGCAAGCATGCCGATGGTGCCAGCAAGCGCAATTCGAACGGCCTCGATAACCCTTTGTTTACGGGCTCTTCACGACCTAAGTCTAGGCTTCGAGGCATTGTCGCCTGCTGGCAAAATGCCTTGCTGGCAAGAATGCCCTGTTGGTAAAAATGCCGGGGACAAGGAAAGACATAAGGATCATGCCGACCCGTCGGCCCCACTTCTTGGCGCTGCTTGGCGCCATCGCCGCGCTGATGCCGGGCATGGCGATCGGCGGCAGCGTCGATGTGCAGGTTACGTCGGCCATCCCGATGCCGGGCCTGCAGGAGGGCGCGAAGACTTTAGCGCCCTCGCCTTCCGCCAACGTCGCCATACTGAAAAGTGGCCTCGATGCGCTGGCGGCCAGCGACATTGCCACGGCGCGCGCGGTGCGCGAGACCTTGCCGGCCAATTCGCTCGACCGCCATATTCTTGCCTGGGCGATCGCGCTCTATGGCGGTGACCGGGTGCCAAGCGGCGAGATTGCCGATGCCGCAAAGATGCTGCCGAACTGGCCGGGCACCATAGCCTTGCGCAAGAACAGCGAGCGCGCGCTCTATCGCGAAAACCCATCGCCGCAGACCGTGATAAAAGCCTTCGACGGCAGCCAGCCGCTAACGTTTCAAGGTGTGGTGATCCTTGCGCGCTCCTATGTGGCACTGGGCAATGCCAAGGCTGCGCTTTCGGTGCTGTTGCCGTTCTGGCGCACAGAGACTCTGGAAGCCAAGGACGAGGCGGCTGTCATCAAGGAGTTCGGCGCCATCATCCCGGCCGCCGACCACCGCTTCCGCATGGAGCGGATGTTTTATGCCGACCGGCCCAATTCCGCGTTGCGCGTGGCAACCCTTGCCGGAGCGCAGCCGCTGGCCGACGCCTGGGCTGCTGCGGACAAGGGCGACAAGAACGCGGCCAAGCTGTTGAAGGCGGTGCCGGACGGCCAGCGCTCCGCCGGCTATTTCTTCGCGCAGGCCGAATATCTTCGCAAACAGCGGAAATATGCCGATGCTGCGGCGGCGGTGATGAGCGCACCGACGGATCGCGACGCGCTGGTCGATGCCGATGCCTGGTGGGTCGAGCGCCGCGTGCTGTCGCGCGCACTGGTCGACCAGGGCGACTGGAAGACCGCCTACAAGATCGTTGCCGCGCATGCCGCCGAAAACCCCGCCAGTGCCGCCGAGGCCGAATTCCACGCCGGCTGGTACGCGCTGCGCGGTCTCAACGACCCTGGCACCGCAGCCAAGCATTTTGCCCGCATCGCCGATCTCGCCCAGGGGCCGATGTCGCTGTCGCGCGCCTATTACTGGCTGGGACGCGCGGCGGAAGTCGGCGGCCCCGGCAATGCGAAGACCTATTTCACCAAGGCGGCGGCCTATGGCACCACTTTCTACGGGCAGTTGGCAGCGGAACGGGTTGGTTTGCGCACGCTGAATATCGTCTATCCCGAGCCAAGCACCGCAGACCGCCAAAGCTTTGACGGCCGCGAAGCGGTTAGCGCCATCAAGCGGCTGCAGGAGGCGGGCTATGACCGCTATGCCGAGACGCTTTATCGCGATCTCGCCGGGCAGTTGACCAGCCCCGGCGAACTGGCGCTGCTTGCCGTGCTTGCGGAAAAGCAGGGCAATCATTTCATGGCGCTGAAGATCGGCAAGATCGCCGGCGCGCGCGGCATCGATGTCGGCGCGCTGTCGCATCCGCTGGGCGTCATTCCCGACACCGCCGACATTTCCGGCTCGGGCAAGGCGCTGGCCTATGCGATCGCGCGCCAGGAGAGCGAGTTCAACGTCGGCGCCGTCTCCAGCGCCGGCGCGCGCGGCCTGTTGCAGTTGATGCCGGGCACCGCCAAGCAACTGGCGAAGAAGGCTGGACTGACCTTCTCTCAGGATCGATTGACCAGCGACGCCGGTTACAATGCGACGCTGGGCGCGGCCTTCCTGGGCGAGCAGCTCGACCGCTTCGGCGGTTCCTATGTGCTGACCTTCGCCGGCTACAATGCCGGCCCCAACCGCGCCACCCAGTGGGTGGCCAAATATGGCGACCCGCGCGGCAAGGGCATCGACGCCGTCGTCGACTGGATCGAGCGGATTCCCTACACGGAAACAAGAAGTTACGTGCAGCGCGTGATGGAGAATTACGAAGTCTACAAAATGCGCATTTCGGGGAAGTACGACATTGTGGGGGATCTGGTGAACGGGCGGAGCTGACGCGGCAGAGCCGTCGTCAAAGGCAGATGTTGGCGATCCTTCGCGCCCCCCTCTGGCCTGCCGGCCATCTCCCCCACGAGTGGGGAGATCAGCTTTCATTGCCGATTTCGCCAATCTCTAACGTCGAAGGAAGGCGGAGCGCCGGAACCGGCAATCTCCCCCCTTGTGGGGGAGATGTCCGGCAGGACAGAGGGGGGCGCTGTCCCTCCGACATTTCCAAGAATGTCAGCTTGCCGACAGACCCCCGATTTGACCACTCCCGTCCTCGCCTGTAGCAGTCGCAGGCGATCCGACAATGGTGAGGAATCGAGTCCGCATGCCAAACCACGACGGCTTTTCCGATTTCTTCTACACAGCGCCGGACGGGCTCAAGCTTCACGCCCGCGTCTATGGCGAGGCAAAATCTGGCCGCTGGCCGGTCGTCTGCCTTCCGGGCCTCACCCGCAACGCCCGTGATTTTCACGAGCTGGCGCTCTATCTGTCGCAGCGGGCCGACAATCTGCGCAAGATCATCGCCTTCGACTACCGTGGCCGCGGCCAATCCGCATACGACCCCGATATCGGCCATTACAATGTCGGCATCGAAGCCGGCGATATTCTCGCCGGGCTCGCGGCGCTCGACATCGCGGATGCAGCCTTCATCGGCACCTCGCGCGGCGGGCTGATCATCCATGTGCTCGGTGCGCTGCGGCCGACCGTGCTGAAAGCCATTGTGCTCAACGACATCGGCCCGGTCATCGAGGCCGAGGGGCTCGCCCATATCCGCACCTATCTCGATCCATCACCAAAACCGAAGAGCCGGACCGAGGCTATCAATGCCCAACGCAGCGCTCATGGCGGTGACTTTCCCGCGCTGACCGAGGCGGATTGGGAGCGGATGGTGTCGGCTCTCTACCGCGAGACGGATCGGGGGCTGCTGCCGGATTTCGACCCGCGACTGGTCGAGACGCTGTCGGGCCTCGACCCAAGCAAGCCGTTGCCGGATTTGTGGCCGCAGTTCGACGCGCTGGCGGCCATACCGCTGCTTGCCATACGTGGCGCCAACTCGAAACTCTTGTCGGTCGACACACTCGAGGAGATGAGAAATCGCCGTCCCGGCATGGAAGCGATCACCGTCGAAGGCCAGGGTCACGCCCCCTTCCTGGAGACAGGCAATCTGCCCGGCGCCATCGCAGCTTTCCTGGACGAGGCGGAAAACACAGCTCGAACAAAGTAAACCCCAAGATCAAATATGATCCTGGGGTTGCCTTTTCAGTATATGAACGCTGGGTGGGGCTATTTGGCTTTCGAGCTTTTCCTGGGCGCCTTGGCCGTTTTCGTCGCGGCCGCCTCGCTCTTTTGCGACGGCGCTGCCGCCGAAACAGTGGTCAGCGGAGATGCGAAGGCCGAGCTTCCGCTGGATGGCCCCTCGCCGCGGGGCGTCTCCAGCACGACGACGCAACCGTCGAGATCGTTGGTGGCCAGATGCGCATAACGCATGGTCATCGAAAGCGTCTGATGGCCGAGCCACATCTGCACGCGGCGGATGTCGATGCCGCCCTGGACAAGACGCGATGCGCAGGTGTGGCGCAAGATGTGCGGAACCACCTGGTCATCGGCACCCAGGCTGACCTCGGCCTTCGCATCGTTCCAGATGGCGCGAAACTGTGCCTGGCTGAGTTTGGTGAACGGGCCCTTGGGCCTGCGACCCTCTGAGGGCGGCAGCTTGATCACCTCTTTGACCCGTTCGGTCATCGGAATGGTGCGGCTGCGGCCGGATTTGGTGATCCAGAACGAGACGCGGTGTTCCTGGATGTCGTTCCAGATCAGTCCGAGCGCCTCGCCGAGGCGGCAGCCGGTGTCGACGAGAAAGACGGAGAGACGATAAGCGTCCTCGCTGCGGCTCTTGATGGCGGCGAACAACCTTGCCTCTTCGTCCCTTTCCAGGAAACGGATCCGTCCCGCCCGCTCCTTCTGGCGGCGGAACTCGGGCAGGCTGTGGATATCTCCCATCTTGTAAGCCTTGCGCAGCAGTTTGCTGAGGGCAGCCATCTTTCGATTGATGGTTGCGTTGCTGTTGCCGCGCTGGCGCAAGGTGCCAATAAGGTTGTCCAGGGTGCTCTGGTCGAAGGCGCTGAACCGTTCTCCAAGGAGAATCTCGTCTATTTCGCCGATGAAGGAGCTGACATTGTACTTATGCCGCCCATCATCCCAGAGTATGTCCCGGTATGCTGAAAAAAGCTCTCCGACCCTGTGCGACTTTACTTCTCTGATCTTGTTGTAACTGTATTTTATCTTCGCATTTTGAGAAGAGAACATTGAGAAATGTTCGGAGGGATCACCCTCTTGTATCGCATCGATGGTCATCAATTGCCACACCCCCGAGTGGATAGAGTCAGACCTATCCGCTTGGAAGCGTCCTTTCAAGAGATTTAAATCACGCAGTTGTGAATTCATCCGCCATCAGCGGATCCCACGAACTCACCCTACGGGACTATTCAGCTGCCGATTCCCCCTGTTCCTTCTGCTTGTCTTGACCCAGTCACGAAACAAAACAGCCCGGGCGTTGAAGCGCCCGGGCTGGTATTCACCTGTATAAAGCCAGCCCTTAGAACGAGCGCTGGAAGCGGAGCATGCCGCCGATGGCGTCGTCGTCGCCATCAGAAATGCCGGTCCAGTTGTGGTTCAGGCCATCGGCATTGTCGATCTTGCCTGCGTTGACGTAGTCGACTTCGGCCGTGATCGTCAGGCCCGGGACAACATCGTAAGCGATGTTGGCTGCGATGCCGAGGTTCTCACCTTCGTCATACGAGACCTGGGCATTGAACGAGGTCTTCTCGTTGATGGTGTAGGTGCCACCACCCCAGACTGCCCAGTTGCCATCCCACTGCTTGTAGAAGCCGCGGCCGCCGGCCGGGAACGCGTAGGTCGAATCCGTCAGGTTGTCGTCGGTGCCGTAGCCGCCCATGATGAAGAGCGACAGGTTCTGCATCGGGGTGATGTCCAAACGAACCTTGCCGGCGACTTCTTCATAGTTGCTGTCGTAAGCGATGACGCCGGTGATGGCGCCCCAGCCCTGCGTGTACTTCACGCCGCCGACGACATGCGGAACGTAGCTGTCGATCGTGCCCACGCCGTAGGAACCGGCCGTGCCGCCGCCCGCGCCTTCTTCGAGCGAGATCACGGCCGAGAAGCCGTTGCCAGCGTCGAAGTAGTACTGGATGACGTTGGTGTCGAAATCGCCGTAGGGAACGAGCGTATCCTGGATGACGTTGCCGGCGTAGCCGATGAACGTGTTGAAGGCCGATTCATCCTTACCGACGCGCAGGCCACCGAGCTGGATCCAGGCGAAGTTCAGCGAAACACCGCCGTTGCCGGCAGCGTTGGGCGAGCCGAACGCGGGGGCGGGGAGCGGACCAGTGCCATCGGGATCAACGGGTGCGCCCGAATCACGGTTGTTGTTCTGGAAGTTGAAGCGGGTCTCGGTGTAGGTCTTCAAGGTGCCGAGCTCGGTTTCCTGGCCGGTCCAGGTCTTCAGCGAGAAACGGGCGTGCTTGAACCAGGTGTCGTTGCTGCCGCCGTCCTCAGTGTCGGCGGACGTCGCACCGTCGAACGAACCGACGTCGCCGCCGCCGATGTCATAGCGGATATAGCCGCCGATGCGCAGGCAGGTTTCGGTGCCGGGGATGTAGAAGTAGCCCGAGCCGTAAACGTCGCAAATCTTGACGTATTCAGCCGGTTCCGGCTCGGCGACGACGACGGCGTCGGCGG